>JBALVO010000004.1:21335-87399 GCA_036961445.1 Halioglobus sp. | reverse complement strand
CTCACCAGGAAATTGGCATGGAGCTACTCAAACGAGTAGAAGCTGATCTGGCCGAATTGGGTTCTGTCGAGCAATTCCCGAAAATGGAAGGCAGGCAGCTCACTATGGTTATCGCCCCGAAGAAGAAGAACTAGTAGCCCGTGAATGCTCTAGATTCTATTTATTAACTTTCAAATGCGGAGTATTTGATATGGCAAAAGCAAAAATTCACAGTGGGGCTGCCAAGCGGTTTAAAAAGACGGCTGGTGGGTACAAGCGCAAGAGCGCTAACAAAAGTCACATCCTGACTAAAATGACAACCAAGCGTAAGCGCCAGTTGCGTGGAACTTCAATGATCCACGATAACGACAAGGTACTTATTGACCGCATGATGCGGGCACGCTAACCGGTTACCCATTAATAGATAGGAGAAGACTATGCCTCGCGTAAAACGTGGTGTGGTGGCGCATCGCCGTCACAAGAAAGTTCTAAAGCAGGCCAAGGGTTACTATGGTGCCCGAAGCCGTATTTTTCGAGTTGCCAAGCAAGCCGTTACCAAGGCTGGCCAGTATGCATATCGTGACCGTCGTCAGCGCAAGCGTCAGTTTCGCGCGCTGTGGATCACGCGCATCAACGCCCAGTCACGTGCTAACGGCCTGAGCTACAGCCGCTTGATCAATGGTCTTAAAAAGGCCGACATTGGTCTGGACCGTCGCGTACTGGCGGACCTGGCAGTGCACGACAAGCCGGCTTTTGCAGCGATCGTGGAGCAAGCGAAGGCCTCATTGGCCTAAGCCCACCCTAACCGCTTTTTTTGCGGTTCGCTGGCTACATGTAAGACAAAAAGGGAAAGGGCTCAGCTCTTTCCCTTTTTTATTTTGGACAAACGAGAAGGAATAAATGGAAAACCTCGAACCACTCGCTAATGAGGCGAAAGCTGCGATAGCGGCCGCCAAAGACGGCGCCACGCTGGAACAATTACGTGTCGATTACCTGGGCAAAAAGGGCCAGATCACCGGCTTGTTGAAAGGCCTGGGTGCGTTGTCTGCCGGGGAGCGCCCCAAGGCCGGTGCTTTGATCAATGTGGTCAAGCAGGAGCTACAGGAGCTCATCGGTGTCCGTAAAGCGACTCTGGAAGCCGCTGCTGTGGCTGCGCAACTGGCGGCTGAAACAATCGATGTAACCCTGCCTGGACGCGGACAGTCCAGCGGTGGCATCCATCCGGTGACGCGCACCATGGAGCGTATGGAGGATTTCTTTGCCGCGATTGGTTTCGAGGTGGTGGAAGGGCCTGAGATAGAGGACGATTACCATAATTTCGAGGCACTCAATATACCGGCACATCACCCGGCTCGCGCCATGCACGATACGTTTTACGTAGATGAACACACGGTTTTACGCACCCATACATCACCCGTGCAGGTCAGGGTGATGGAGAGCCAGGAGCCTCCTTTGCGAATTATATGTCCGGGTCGCGTTTATCGTTGTGATTCAGACCTGACGCATACACCGATGTTCCATCAGGTCGAGGGATTGTTGATAGATGAGCACTCCAGCTTTGCCGATCTAAAGGGCTTAATCGAAGATTTTCTGCGCATGTTTTTTGAGCGTGAATTGGAAGTGCGCTTCCGCCCATCCTATTTCCCTTTCACTGAGCCCTCGGCGGAGGTGGACATACAGTGTGTTATTTGCGGTGGTGATGGCTGCCGCGTGTGCAGCCATACGGGGTGGCTGGAAGTCATGGGCTGCGGCATGGTGCATCCCAAGGTATTTGAGTATTCCAATATCGATACGGAAAAGTACACAGGCTTTGCTTTTGGTATGGGCGTGGAGCGCCTGGCCATGCTGCGTTACGGCGTAAATGACTTGCGCCTGTTTTTTGACAATGATTTGCGCTTCCTTGAACAGTTCTAGCAGACCACGGAGAAATAGACAGTGAATATAAGCGAACAATGGCTGCGCGAATGGGTTTCCCCTGATTTGACCACTGCAGAGCTGGCTCACCAGATTACCATGGCGGGCCTGGAAGTAGACGCTATCGAGCCGGTCGCCGGAGTGTTCAGTGCCGTGGTGGTAGCGGAAATCGTCAGCGCCGAGCAACACCCTGATGCTGACAAGTTACGTATTTGCCAGGTTAATACCGGTGATTCAATGGTGCAGATTGTCTGTGGTGCACCTAATGCCCGCGCCGGCCTGAAAGCGCCCCTGGCGCGAGTAGGTGCAGTGCTGCCAGGAGACTTCAATATCAAGCCCGCCAAATTACGTGGTGTGGAATCCCAGGGTATGCTCTGCGCCGAGGCGGAGTTAGGGCTGTCTGACGAGTCCGACGGCTTGATGGAGCTGGCTGCAGACGCTCCGGTGGGAACCGATCTCAGGGATTACCTGCAGTTGGATGACAAGATTATTGAGATCGGCCTGACACCCAACCGTGCGGATTGCCTGGGTATCGCCGGGCTTGCCCGGGAGGTTGGGTTGTTGAACAATCTGCCGGTGAAGACCCCGGCCTTCGATCATGTCAGCCAATCTATCGATGATGTGTTCCCGGTTGAACTACAGGCGCCTGAACGCTGTCCGCGTTATGTGGGCCGTGTTATCAAGGGCGTTGATGTATCGCGTCCCAGCCCACTGTGGCTGCAGGAAAAGCTGCGCCGTTGTGGTATTCGCTCTATCGATGCGGTCGTAGATGTCACCAACTACCTGTTGTTGGAGCTGGGGCAACCGATGCACGCTTTTGATTATGACAGCTTGCAAGGCGGTATCGTGGTACGCACAGCCCAGCCCGGTGAGTCCCTGGAATTGCTCGATGGCCAGACGGTAGAGCTGCAACAGGACAGCCTGGTGATTGCCGACCACAGCGGACCTGTTGCCATGGCCGGTATTATGGGCGGGCAATCCACTGCGGTGAGCGCTAGCACCAGCAACCTGTTTCTGGAAGCGGCCTTCTTTACTCCCGAGCTGTTAGCGGGAAAGGCCCGCTCTTATGGTTTACATACCGATTCTTCGCATCGTTTTGAGCGTGGTGTGGATTTCAAATTGCAGGTAGAGGCGATTGAGCGCGCCAGTCAGTTGCTGCTGGATATCGTGGGCGGTGCTGCCGGACCCGTGCAGGAAGTGGTTGCTGTCGATCACCTGCCGCAGCGCCCGGATGTGGTTCTGCGCGCTGCGCGGATACAGAAGTTGCTGGGCTTGAGTATGGAGGGCAGCGAGGTAGAACGCATTCTGTGCGGATTGGGCCTGGGTGTGACCGCAATCGATCAGGGCTGGCGATGCGCCGTGCCCAGCTGGCGCTTTGATATCTGCATCGAGGCGGACCTGCTGGAGGAGCTGGCGCGGATTTATGGATACAACCGCTTACCCGTTACCCATATTCATGCCGACCTGGTCATCCCTCCCAAGCCGGAAACAGCACTGTCAGTGCGCACCTTGCGCCGCCATCTCAGTGCCCGAGGCTATCGTGAGGCCATCACTTACAGTTTTGTCGACCCCAAATTACAAAGCCTGTTCGATCCAGGTGTGCAGCCTGTTGCCCTGAGCAACCCCATTTCGGCAGATATGGCCGTTATGCGTACCAGTTTGTTGCCCGGTCTTGTCAATGCGGTACTGCGCAATACCAACCGTCAGCAGCCCCGGGTAAGAATGTTTGAAACCGGGCTGCGCTTTGTACCAGGTGACGCGGGTCTGCGACAGGTACCTACGCTTGGCATGGTGTTGACCGGTTCGCAGTTTGCAGAATCCTGGGCCAATACTACTGCAGCGACGGATTTTTTCGATTTCAAAGGTGACTTTGAAAGCCTGCTGACCTTGACTCGAGTGCCGGCCAGCTTTGAATTCAAACCAGGGCAGCGCCCGGCTTTGCATCCAGGCCAGACTGCAGTGATAACCCGAAATGGGCAGGAGGTTGGTTATATTGGTGCGCTGCACCCTGGCAGCAGTGCGCAGCTGGGGCTGAATGCGTCACTCTATGTGGGTGAAATCGACCTGGAGCACGTCCTTGAAAGCCAGTTACCGGTCTTTAGCGAACTGTCCAAGTTCCCCGAGGTTCGCCGCGATTTGGCGGTAGTTGTCGACAAATCTGTGCCTGCGGCACAGCTCATGGAGAATGTTCGAGCTGTAGCAGGGACTTACCTCACAGACTTAAGGCTTTTTGATGTCTATGAGGGCAAAGGTATTGATCCTAAAAGAAAAAGCCTGGCTCTGGGTTTGACATTCCGTGATCAATCGCGCACTCTTGGCGATGAAGATGTAAATCTGGCCATCGGTCAAGTCATTGATCTGTTGGAAAAAAACTATAAAGCCGAGCTTAGAAACTAGGTAACCGGGAATATGACCGCTCTGACGAAATCTGAAATGGCAGAACGACTGTTTGAAGAGCTTGGGCTCAACAAACGGGAAGCCAAGGAGATTGTTGAGCTCTTCTTTGAGGAGATCCGCGCCTCCCTCGAAAACAACGAGCAGGTGAAGTTGTCGGGTTTTGGCAATTTTGACCTGCGCGATAAGAGCCAACGCCCCGGTCGCAACCCCAAGACGGGTGAAGAAATTCCCATATCCGCCCGCAGGGTAGTTACCTTCAGACCTGGCCAAAAGCTCAAAGCCCGAGTAGAAGAATATGCTGGAACCGACCCACAACAGTGAATTACCGGCCATCCCGGGTAAGCGCTATTTTACCATTGGTGAAGTAAGCGAACTCTGTGCGGTCAAACCCCACGTTCTGCGTTACTGGGAGCAGGAATTCCCGCAGTTAAAACCGGTTAAGCGTCGTGGCAATCGTCGTTATTATCAGCGTGACGATGTGCTCACCATTCGCCAGATACGCGGCCTGTTGTATGATCAGGGTTACACTATCGGCGGTGCCCGGCAGCGTATGACCGGCGAAGAAGACCAGAGTGAGAATCCGGGTAATATCCTGGCTGTGATCAAGGAAACAATCGAAGAACTCGAAGATGTGCTGAAGGTTCTGTCCCCCGCCAAATAGCCTTTGTATAGTGCCTTGTATTGAGTATAATGCCGCCCTCGCAGTGGTTGCTAAACCTGCTGGCGATTTCGGGGCGTAGCGCAGTCTGGTAGCGCACTACACTGGGGGTGTAGTGGTCGCAGGTTCAAATCCTGCCGTCCCGACCATATTCAAAGGCATCCATCATGGATGCCTTTTTCGTTCTGCTCTTGAGCAAAAATAGCCTGTTAGACATAGCGCCCGGTTGCAGTATGGCGCAACATCTGTAATCCACTGCAGCAAGTGAGGCATAACGTTGACCGGACATGGGCGAGGGGACGGATGGATCGAGGTCGCGTTGCGACCAGAGATTCTTAAGCGGGGCATCAAGGTTGGCCTGTTAGTGGGCACCGTTCTGGCGCTGATTAATCACGGTGAGAAAATATTCACGATGACTATGGACCTGGAATCTCTGGTGCAGGTTGGATTGACCTACCTGGTGCCATTTGGGGTTTCGACCTGGTCCTCGGTGCAGACCGCCCGCAGCAAAGGATCACCGAAATGAGTGCCTGCGAGGATCCGGTCCGCCCGGCAGGGCGTACAATGTCTGCACAACTTTACGTACCCGTTGAACCAAATATCAGCGGCGCGGGGGAGCATGTGCAGATCCATTGGTATTGATAACCTGAGGATTTTTTGGCCGCACTTTGCGGCGGCATCCCATCTAACCACCCTGGACTATTTCCAATGCAAAACCCCTGGATAAGACGCCTTTTACCATTGCTGGTGATAGCGGTTGCTGTGGCTATAGCGGTTGTTATGATTCGCGGTCGTGCGGACCTGCCGCGACGTGAGCGCGTGATCCCGGTACCGGTGGTCGAAGTGATGATTGCCCAACCTGGTCCGGTCCAGGTGTCTGTTCATTCCCGCGGTACCGTTACTCCCAAGCGAGAGATTGAGCTGGTGAGCGAGGTATCCGGCCGGGTGATTTGGGTCGCGCCGGAATTTGTAGCCGGCGGGCAGGTCAAGCAGGGTGCTACCTTGCTGCGCATCGACCCCATCGATTATGAGGTGGCATTATCTGAGGCGCGCGCTGCGGTCGCCAGTGCCAAATTTTCCCTGGCAGAAGTGCAGGTGGTAGTGATGCGCGCTGCTATTGAGGAAGCCGAAGCACGGGTGCTGGCAGCCAAGGATAGATTGCGGCAGGCTGAAATCGATCTGGCCAACACGGCCATCGCTGCGCCATTTGATGCCATTATCGACGTGCAGCGGGTTGACCTGGGCCAGTATGTATCCGCAGGAACTGCGGTTATGGAGCTGCTCAGTACCTCCACCGCAGAGGTTAGATTGCCATTACTGGCTTCTGATGTGCCGTTTGTGCGCCATGGGCAATTCCCCGATGGCAGCTGGTCTCAGGCCGCGCTGACAGCACGTTTTGGTAATGTTGAGTATTCCTGGCAGGCGCGCCTGGTGCGTCTTGAGCAGCGCGTGGACGCCCAGACGCGCGTATTCTATTTGGTCGCTGAAATCGAGGCACCCTATGATAGCGCCGTGCATGGCCAGCCTTTGTCGGTAGGGCAGTTTGTAGAAGCTGATGTCGGCGGTACTGAGATTGCGCAAGCGACGCGTATTCCACGCTCCGCGCTACACGATGGCGAATTCGTTTTTGTGGTGCGGCAGGGCAGCTTACAGCGTCGTCCGGTGTCGCTGCTGCGCAGCGAACGCGATAGCGTCATTATTGGCGCGGGGCTGGCCAGTGGCGACCAGGTCGTGTTGTCGCGCCTGGATTTAATGGTGGAAGGCATGTCAGTGTCGGTGGCGCAGTAAAATGGCACTAATGCAAGAGCGCGGTATCATCGCGTGGATGGCGGGCAACCCGGTGGCCGCCAATCTATTAATGTTGGTGGTCATGGTCGGTGGTCTGGCGTCCATCGATGGTATTACTAAAGAAGTGTTTCCGACCTTCCCCTCTGAAACCCTGACAATTACGGTGCCGTATCCAGGCAGCGCACCGGAGGAAGTCGAAGAAGGCATTCTGCTCAAAATCGAAGAGGCCGTGCAGGATATTGTCGGCGTTGACGAAATTCGTTCAGTGGCGCGAGAAGGCGTAGGCGTGGTTACCGTTCAGTTGGAGCCGGGCACCCCAATGACCAAGGCACTCAGTCAGGTCAAGTCCAGGGTCGATGCAATTGCCTCCTTCCCCCTCAATGCTGAGGAGCCCATTGTCGATGAGGTGCTGGGGCGTACCCGGGCCATGCGGTTGACATTGTACGGTCCCTTACAGGAGGCGCAGCTTAAGGAATTGGCCGATCAAATACGGGACGAGGTGCTGTTGCTGCCCGATATTACCCAGGTCTCGATAAGCGGCGTGCGTGACTATGAAATTTCTATTGAAGTGTCAGACAGTGCGCTGCGTCGCTATGGCTTGAGTTTTGATGCGGTGGTGAATGCAGTGCGGGCGAATTCCCGTGATTTGCCTGGTGGTAAACTGCGCACCGACGCAGGGTCCATAATACTGCGCTCAGTTGGTCAGGCCTACACCGGCTCAGATTTTTCCGACTTGACGTTGATCACACGCAGTGATGGAACAAGAATATCCCTGGGTGATGTGGCCACAGTCAGAGACGCTTTTGAGGAGCAACCCGTACTGAGCCGCCTTAATGGCAAACCCAGTCTTACATTGGAGGTAGATCGGGTTGGCGACCAGGATGTGCTCGCTATAACCGATCAGCTGCGTGGTTATGCGCAGCGTAAAAATGCTGAATTGCCGGAGGGAGTAGAGCTCACGGCGTGGTCTGATCAAAGCTTTATTTTACATGGGCGTATCAATCTGATGCTAAAAAGCGCGGCTCAGGGCGCTGTTTTGGTACTCATCACCCTGGCTCTCTTTCTGGATCTGTCGCTGGCCTTCTGGGTAATCCTCGGCGTACCTTTTTCCTTTTTGGGAGCCTTGCTGGTTATCAATTTGTTTGGGTTGCCGGTTTCCATCAACGTCATTTCGGTGTTCGGGTTCATTCTGGTGCTCGGTATGCTGGTGGACGATGGTATTGTTACCGCCGAAAGTGCCTATACCCAACTGGAGCTGGAAGACCAGGGCGTTGACAGTATTGTCAGGGGTGTCAGGCGAGTGTCCGTGGCTACGATATTTGGCGCCCTGACCACGATGGTGGCGTTTGCACCGGCCTGGTTTTTGGACGAGGGGATAGGGCGCATTCTTACTCACCTGGTGCCGGTGGTAGTGCTGAGTGTGCTGTTTTCGCTACTGGAGACCAAGTTAATACTGCCGGCTCATCTGCGCCATTTAAACATGAAGCGTCGGCAGCGAGATCCCGCTTCGCTGGTGGGGCGTCTGGCGGCGATTCAACGGTGGTGTGCACAGGGTTTACAACGCTTCGCAGATGTCCACTATCGCTCGCTGCTGCAGCTGGCCGTGCATATGCGGTACACAACGCTGGCCGTATTTTTGGGCGGACTGGTTATTTGCCTGGCGCTTATTCCGTCAGGAATCGTGCGTTTTGTCTTCTTTCCTAACGTGCCTTCCGATCAAATCAGAATAGATTTGAAAATGCCGCAGGGTACTTCCTGGCAAAAAACGCATGACTACACGCTGCGTATTGAGCAGGCCGCCCACGACATGGATGCGCGTTATAAAACAGAAATGGGCGGTGGTCAGGGCGTAATTCTTGAACTGATGTCCGTGTCTACCGAAGATACGGAATCCAGGTTAACGGTGGAATTACTGCCCAGCACCGAGCGAGATATGACCTCGGTGGAGTTGGCCGCCTGGTTGCGCGAAGCGCTGGGAGAGCTTGGTGGAGTGCAGTCACTGGTGTTTGATGCCAATGCTGGCCCTTCGGGCACGGCGGTTGATGTCGAGCTTTCAGGGCGTGATCTGAATGCTCTGCGTGCTGCTGCCAGCGAATTGAAAGTGGCACTACTGGGCTATGGCGGCGTATTCGATATCCGCGACAGTTTTGATGCCGGCGGGCCGGAACTGGATATTCGTGTGTCCCCGGAGGGGGATTCCCTGGGTCTGGGTCAAGTAGAGCTGGCCAGGCAGGTGCGGCAAGCATTTTTTGGCGCAGAAATACAACGTCTGCAGCGCGGTCGTCATGAGGTACGAGTCTATGTAAGGTTTCCGAGCGAACAGCGTAACAGCCTCGATGCGCTGCGCTCTATGTGGGTAGAGGTTCCCGGGCATGGCAAGGTGCCCTTTGAGGTAGTAGGTGAGGCTCACGAGCGCACCGGTGTGAGCGTTATTAATCGTTTCAATCGCCAGCGGGTAGTAAACGTACAGGCGGATGTGGATAAGGCATTGGTCGAACCGGGCGTGGTTAATCGGGAGATTACCCGGCAGATTCTCCCTGAAATATTGTCCCGCTATCCAGGCGTGTCATCTCGTTTGAGCGGTGAGGCAGAAGAGCAGGCAGAGACCGCCAGCGCTCTGAGTCTTGATCTAATTGTCGTGTTGTTAATGATCTACGCTGCTCTGGCGGTGCCTTTACGCAGCTATGGATTGCCGTTGATCATTATGTCGGTGATTCCTTTTGGTGTTGTCGGGGCGATACTGGGGCACCTGATTGTGGGGAGTAATGTTAGTATTTTGTCGATAATCGGCATGATTGGTCTTGTGGGTATTGTGGTAAACGACAGCCTGGTGTTGGTTGATCATATTAACGAGCGCCTGCGTGCGCAGGGCGAGCATTGGCGAGACGCGGTTATAGAGGGCGGCGTGCGCCGATTTCGCCCAGTGGTGCTCACCTCAGTGACCACATTTATGGGCTTACTACCGATACAGTTGGAAACATCAATACAATCAAATTTTGTTAAACCCATGGCGATATCAATTGCCTTTGGTGTGTTGTTCGCGACTTTTGTGACCTTATATCTGGTACCGGTATTGTATTATGTGGGGCGCGATATCAAGAGATTATTTGCCAGATGAAGGGTACCAACTGTCGCTATGCTTGAGATAGATACCAGCAAATTAATCGGTAAAGGGTTACACAGGGAGTGTTTTGTCCACCCCGATAATGTGGATTGGTGCGTTAAGATCGTGGTTGCTGGTAACAGCAATGAGAACCACCGCGAAGCGAAGTATTACAGGCGCTTGGAAAAGCGAGGAATTTCCTGGGAGATGCTAACCCGGTTCCATGGGCTCAAGGAGACCAATCTGGGCGAGGGCGCGGTGTTTGATTTGGTCCGCGATGGTAATGGTGATGTGTCGAAAACCCTCACTCACTACCTCGACCATGAAGAACTAACGCTGGCCAACAGTGCGGCGCTAGCCAGGGCATTGACCGGATTGAAGGAGTATCTAATGGCTAACGCGGTAGTTACCATGACCTTAAAGACCAAGAATATCTTGTTTCAAAAAACGACGCAGAGCGACGGTAAGTTGGTCATTGTTGATAATGTTGGTAACTCGGATTTCATACCAGTAACCAATTACAGCGGGCATCTTGCGCGCTTAAAGATAGGCCGCAAATGGCGACGCTTTGAATGCAGCATACGCTTCCAGCACGCCGGCAACAGGGCATTGGCTGCGCTGTTGGATTGACCTCGGAACGTCTAGCGGTTGCCGCCTACATGCCCCCGGTGCTCGACGCGCTCGGCATTGCCGTCCTTGTTCACGAATTCGCCATCTTTGGCTTCCTGGCGCCGTTTTAATTCCTCTGGTGTTACTACGTCGCCAACTTCATGGCGTTCCTCGGCATTGAGAACCTCACGCGGTCGATCCGCATCCAGGACTTGATCCATTTGTTCATTGCGGCTATCGGGAATAACGGAAACGTTACTGTGCTCTTTGGCGCCTGGCCCAGCCGGGGGCGCAGGTGGTACTTTCACCGCATCGGCAATATTCTCTGTCGGCAAGACCACTTTTTCGGCCGCTGCCGTGGGTGTATCGGTGAACACCGGGTTGCCCTCGGCATCCTTGGTCTCGTAGATTTCTGCGTGTGCGATAGTGCTTAGCGCCATCGTGAGCAGGCAGGCTAAAAACAGTGTCGGGTACTTCATGATTACGCTCTCCAGAGACTGGTCAATCATCTGATGATAACGCTTATCAGGTGATGGTGACAGTGTCGATTCCCGGTCGCCGAAACCACCGGAAGTCTAGCTATACTGCCACCAGGGTTGCTCAGGGGAGGGGGAATCTCAACTTTCTTTCAGCCAGGTTTGGCGGCGACACCAGGCGGCGTCGGTCATCCTGCCACTGCAACAGATAATTGCGTTTACCTTCCTGACGGCCAGTCTCGCTAACCCGGTAAATACCCAGCAGAGAGGTGAACTCCATAGTACGCAATTGGTTGCGAACTGCGTCATGCTCGGTGGTGCCTGCCAGGCGCACAGCAGCTTCAATCACCTGCCCGGCGCTATAGCCCATGGCCGCGTGTACGCCGGGGTTGATGCCATAGCGTTGGCGGTAGCGGTAGGCAAAATCCTGGGCTCCGGGTCGCTTCACGCTGCGCAGCCATTGCACTACACCCACGACACCCTCGGCGTCTGTACCCAGGCGATCACCAAACTCGCGCAGAGCCGGCCCTACCGTGAACGCCAACATTTTCGGTTTCACGTTGGCCAGCTTTAGTGCGCGGACCAGGGCGACAGAATCATCCAGGTAGGAAATGCCAAATATGACGTCGGCGTTAACTTGCGCTAAACGGCCCGCCACGTCGGAAAAATCTGATTGATCCTGTGCATAGCTCTCATCCAGTACAATCTTGAGGCCCTTTCTCGACGCGTATCCGCGGATGCCCACGACAACGTCTTCGGTAAATTCAGTCTTGGCAGCAACCACGGCGATGGTTTTTACGTCCAGTAGAGAAAAGACTTCGCCGTTTTCATCTATGTCCATGTAATTGGACGATGGGGTATCGATACCGAAGATGTTGCTAAGCCCGCGACTCCATATTTGGTCGGCTGAGGCCGCACTGGCGATCATCGGCATATTATGCTTTTCTGCCACGTTACTCGCTTGCAGGGTCAGTTCCGAGGAGTAGGGGCCCACGAGTAGATCAACGCTGTCCTGTGCTACCAGTTTTTCGTAAATCTCTACGCTGCTGGAGGCATCCGACCCGTCGTCATAGTGCACAAGTTCAACCGGTCGGCCCAGCAGAGCACCGCGAGCGTTGACGTCGGCCACCCACATTTGCAGGCCACGTAGTTGCTCGGTACCAAACTCTGCGTAGGGACCCGTTAATGATTGCGATGTGCCAATCTTAATGGCGTCCGCAGATTGCGCCCCGACTGCAAGAGGCAGGGCAAGAATGAATAGACTAAGGAGTAGATGCCGGATCACAGTGGTCCCCGTTATTTGGCTACGTCAAGTTGGCGCTTAGTGGAATAGAGCCAGCGCACCGTACGATACTCGAAGGCGCTGCCGGTTTCATAATAACGGAACGGCACGTTCGCCCGTGTGTCGACAGCTTCAAACAAAAAGGCGGTTTGGCGTAACGGTGTGCCCAGCACTTCATCGCGCACTGCACTTTGCACGTAGAGGTCAGGTAGTAAGCCGACACCGTCGCGGAGGTTCGATGGACCCATAAAGGGGATCATCAGGAAGGGGCCTTGTCCGACACCCCAGTGCCCCAGTGTCTGGCCAAAGTCTTCCTGCGGTCGTGGTATGTCCAGTTTGGTAGCGACATCGATCAGGCCTAACAGGCCAACCGTGGTATTAACGAGTACCCGGCCAGTGCTTTGCCCAAATTTCTTCGGGCTGCCTTGCAGGATGGAATTGACCATCGTGCGAAAATCTCTGAAATTGTTGAAAAAGTTGTGGACGCCAGTGCGAGCAAAGCTCGGGATGGCATAATTCCAACCGCGCACTACCGGTAAGAAGACCCACTGGTCGAAATGGTAGTTAAAATTATAAATGCGCTTGTTCATGCCTTCCCATGGATCATACACGTCGTCTGCACGCTGGTAGTCAGGGGCTATTAGTCGCTCGGCTGTAAATACGGGTTCCTGGAATTCCTGCGGCTGTGGCGGCGGTCCGCTGCTACAGGCGGCCAACAACAGAACCAGGGTGAAAGCTGAAATACGCACAATAGTCGGTTTCATTACTGTGCTCCCCCGGCAGTGAACGTAGCAACCATTTTGGCAACATTGTCGCGATAATTCATATTGCCGCAGTGGCCACCGTAGGGATAAATGGTTGCCCTGTCGCCAAATACGTCACGAAAGAAATCGATCTCACCCGGTTCAAGGATCACGTCATCGGCGTTGTGCATCACTGTTATTTTCTCTGCACTGCGCAGGTAATCAGCGATCTTGGTCAGGCTAATAGCTGAGATGACTTCGTCCCGGGTTATATCGGGATATTCTTCTTTGTAAAAGGGGTAAAAGAATTCGTGGTAGTAGTCAGTGAAGCCAAGCTTGTTGGAGACAAGTTGATAGGTGCCAAGATCGGCATGCCGGTCAAGAACAAGGCCTTTAGGCTTGATGTATCCGTAATCGGTGATCACATCGGATGTGAACACAAGGGATCCGGAAGAGAGCCGGAATACGACGCCAATGAGGGCCGCCAGTTCCTCGTCTTTTAACTGCAGGGCGGCGTAGACCTTGTACAGAAAGTCTTCGCCTACGGCGTCATCGGCCTCTTTGTAGATTTCTGAAAAGGCGCTTACCAGGCGGTTGAAAAAGATATCAAAATTGTCCACACCGCCGGGAATGTTCTCGATCATTCGGTCCAGCAGTGAAATGGAGTTATAGATTGATACGGGTGGATTTATCAACAGCACCCTTTCAAAGTTGAATGACTGGCGTTCCTCATCCAGCTTCGCTACGAAAGCCGCGTTAAAACCACCGAGGCTGTAGCCGGTTACATTAAATGAGCTGACGTCGATTTTCTGATCCAGCTCCGCCCAGATTTTTTCCATTACCCGGTACAGGTCTTCTGCGTCTTTTTCAGCGTGGCCGACCACCCCGGTCTTGGAGGCTGAAATGGCAAAGTTGGGTATCGTCGGTGAGGACAGCGAGACGACATGAAAGCCGGCCTGGTAAAAGGCTCTTGCCATATCGTAGTTTTTTACCCCGTTGTGTGACGAGCCGGTGCCAGCGATCAGGAAGATCAAAGGTGCCTTTTTCTTTTGCAGCGCTTCGGAGTAGATCATTTTCTGGCCATACCACAGCAGGTCAGGCGGGGTACGATCGGGGAATATGTCTATCCGCCTCTTTCGAAACGGGATTTTTTTCGGCAGGTCTGCTGCGAATGCCGAGGGTGTGCCGACTACCGTTGCTACGAAGCGGTCGGTGATGGGGTACTCGTAATTTGTTACGTTTGCGGATGCGGTTGCGAGAGTAGACAGCAGTAATCCACACAATCCAGCCAAAAATGCCTGTGATATTCTTACGATAGTCACGTGAGTCCCGAAAATGTCCCCTAGTGGAGCTGCCATGTTGTCATGTAAATGTTAATAAGTCACTAAATCATATGGGAAAATTGGGTGGTTTGACCCGCTTGGGATTGATCTGGATCAGATAAATAAAAATAAATAATATTTTTATGAAAGAAGGGAATAAACAGGTCGCCTGTCTCGTCATAGCTATGAAAGTGGAGTGAAACCATTAGAAGGGGCGGTGATTGAGCCATTGGGTACGCAGTGATACTCGAAATGAGATTCGCAGCGTGGCTTGCATCGTTTCCTTTGTTTAATTATTTATTGGGATTTCCTATCGTGGTCTTCCCAACCCCGTCTCACAGAGCAGGGACCGCTAGCCCTCTGCACTGAACTTCAGGGCCTACCGTCTACATGGGGCGATAGGCCCTGTTTCCCTTTTCGAGCAGTCCGTCAAAGCGATAAATCGATGTGTTACTGATAGCAGCTTGTTACTTGAGCTGGAGTTTTGCTGTGCGGAAGGTTTGTTACGCCAGCCAGGGTGCCCCAAGATGGGCAGCTGGCAAGCTGTCTATGTACCGAAGGATTGACTACGGACTAAGAGGGTAGTTGGGATTTACCGCCACTTGCTGGCAATTACGCTGGCTTCTTCTTTTAAACTCAATGCTATAGCAGCGGCGTGTGCATCAATAAATGATGTGACCTGATCTGCACTGACAGCGCCTGCTGGTCGATACTCATTGCTGGAACCGCTTGCTTGCTCGGGGCTCAGTACTTGTGTAGTCCACGCATTGTCTGTCCGGCAGGCAACGCCGCGCCAGGTTGTGCCTTCATTGGACATAAGGTATTCCCGGCACCAGCTGCCATCCATGCTAGCGAAGCTCAACAAAGGTCTGACCTGGCGGCCATCATCCAGCGTGTCCCAACCCTCTCCGCGGGACGCCGAGTGCTCCAGTAGCTGCGACAGCAGCGAGTCCTGGGCGGCAACGGTAGTCATGTAATCGACGGATTGCTGGCTCGATTCGGGGTTCATTAACAGGCCTGTAGCCACCAGCAATGATGCGGCAATGGCCAGTCCCCAGCCCGCCCGTTTATGCGAGCTGCGCTCGGGTCGTGTTGCAGCGTTTTGTACCATGTTCACAACGTGCTGCGGCACCGCTTCCAGTGCAGGTGCTTCGAATGCGTTTTTCACCCGATTATCTACTGCGCGCAGACGTTCCAACGCTCTACGCAGCTGCGGCTCAGCTATTAACCGCTGGCGCAGAGACTGCGCGGCAGGCGCCGCCAATTCTCCGTCCAGATATTGCGATAGCAATTCGTTGTCCTGTTCAGTCATATCACTGTCCACCGTATTCTGTTTCCCCTGATGGCTCGAAAAGCCCCATCAGATTGCGCCGTGCCCGGGCTATTCTGCTCATTATGGTACCCACTGGCACTTCCAGTATCTCTGCAGCTTCGGCATAGGTCTTACCTTCTATGGTGACCAATGTCAGCGCCAGACGCTGTTCTTTGGGCAATTGGTCCATAGCGTTGCTAACTGCAGCTATCTGCCGCTCACCGCTGGCCGTTTGTTCAGCGGATGGCGACACCTCCTCATGTTCAGCAACAAGATGAGGGTATCTATGCCTGACTTGTCTGGATCTTATTTCGTCGATCCAGGCGTTTTTACACACGCGATAGGCCCATTTGGCAGCATGTGCGTCCTCGGGCATGCCTTTATCCAGCAGCCGTTCGACGGTTGTTTGCAGCAAGTCATCTGCGTCGGCTGCATTACCTGTCAGTGAATAGCAAAATTTACGCAACCCGCCCAGCCCGGCGAGCAGAACCTCTCGCTGTAAATCGCTGAGCGCTGGCATAAGATTCCTGTTAATATATACGACGTTTGATCTGTGGATTCTATTCCATTGAATGGAATTTTTCTCCGCACGATCCGTCATTATAGATGAAACCAAGACAATTTTCCGGTGGTGGTTGTTCTCGTGTTAAAAGCTAAGCTGTTGAAAAACAAAGAAGACTTAAGATGGCTGGCGGCCATGGATTGCTCGTGGCTGCCCGTTATCCCTGTGGTGTTGTGTACCTTGGTGCTATTAGTTATGCCGCAACCAGTTAGCGCACAACTAGCGGTGGGCGGTGGCATCGTGCCGCCGGCAATTGAAGACGCAGTAGAGGACTCCGTTGAGGAGGCGGTTGAAGAGGCTTTCGAGGAGGGGGTTGAGGAAACGGTAGACGAGGCCGTAGTTGACGCTATCGAGGATCGCCTGGAGGAAGATGTTCTATCAGTTGGTGGGTCTATCATTCGACGAATTGAAGAGAATATAGAATCAAGTGTAGAGGACTCGGTTGAAGAAAGTGTAGAGGAAGTAATCGAGGAAAAAGTAGCGGAAGCCGTCGCCGAAGATGTCGAAGAGAGTGTTGAGGAAAGCGTTGAAGAGGTGGTCGAAGACGTCGTAGAGAGCACTATCGAGGACAATCTTGAGCAGGTGGTAGAAGGCACCGTAGAAGACAATGTTGAGGAAGTCGTCGAGGAAAATATCGAGGAAGAAGTCGCTCAGAACCTGGAGCAGGGTCTGGAAGGGAGCCTTGAGCAAGAGGTGGAGGTGCAGGTCGCCGACGCTGTTGAAGAACAAATGGAAAGCGAAATTGATGAGATTCTTGAAGGCATAGAGAACGAATTTGAAGTTAACGAAGAGCGGATTCACCGCGATCAATGGTTGGTTATGGCCGAACCAGAGGTCTTTGACAGGTTAGCTGAGGAAGGTTATCTGTTCGCCACCATTACCGACCTGCCCGGTATGGGCATGCGTTTGGCCGAAGTTGCTGCACCCTCCAGCTTTGACATATCGGTAGTGCGCCAGGGTGTTATTGATGTCGTGGGCAAGGAGCGAGCAGAGGTCGATCTGAACCATATTTATACGGCTGGAACACTCGGCGATTCCCTGTCTGCAGAGGGCATTACACCTAGAGCAGCCATCAGCTTTCCGGACGATATCGATAACATGTCACTGCGTATAGGCATGATCGATAGCGCAGTGGATGTCACTCATCCATCGCTGAATGCAGCCAATATCCATGCGCGTTCTTTTGTCTCAGAAGGAGCGACATTGCCGAATTTGCACGGTACTGCAATCGCATCCATCATCGCGGCCAGTGGCACTGATTATCAGGGCCTTGCTCCTAAAGCCGAGGTCTATGCCGCCTCTGTTTTTGAAAACGACAGGCAGCGCGGTGAAATCGCCAGTACGGTGAGTCTGGTTCGAGCCCTGGACTGGCTAATGTCTTCCGGGGTGGATGTGGTGAATATCAGCTTGGCGGGGCCGCCCAATAGGCTGCTGGAGGCTGCGTTGAACCGTGCTAGCGACCGCGGGGTGATGATTCTGGCTGCAGCCGGCAACGGTGGCCCTGTGGCCGATCCTATGTACCCTGCGGCGTATAGCTCGGTGGTAGCGGTAACCGCCGTCGACGCTCGTGGGCAAGTCTTTCGATTAGCCAATCGTGGCGAGTATCTTGATCTCGCAGCGCCGGGGGTGAGCTTGCTGCATGCCAAAGCCGGCGGTGGTTACGCGGCGTCTTCCGGAACTTCATTTGCCGTGCCGTTTGCTGCAACCGCAGTGGCACGATTGCGACAGCTGCAGCCTGATAGCAATGTGTTGGATGCCTTGTATCAGTCTGCCGTGGATCTGGGGCCGCCCGGCCGTGATGAAATTTATGGTTACGGTTTGCTGCGTCCCGGTAAATCGTAACTACCAGCGGTATATAAATTTGCTGCCAAACAGGTTTTGTGTGTAGTCCGCTTGCGGATAGTTTGAGTCGTAGTTGGCATAGCCATAAAAAACCTGCAGGGCACTGCTTCCAACAATAGGTATTTCAAAATCCATCCGCCAGCGATGGCGTTTGTCGTGTCGGTCTTCGTCAATGCTGGGTGTAATGGCACTGTAATCCCTGTCTTCATAGCGCCAGGCCAGTTCCAGTTTTGCAATTCTGGAAAATAGCTCCAGTCTATGTATATAACGCAGCTTTGCGCTGTTCGATACATAGTCCAAGCGGTCGGCATCGGCATCCTCATCTTTGTACCGATAGCCGAAATTAAAATAGCTGCGCAGGCCGCGGCGAAAGTAGTACAGGTCAACTTCCCCGGCGTTAGTTTTGGCGTCGCGACCGGGTCGGTTCTCTATGGTTTTGTCGGAATATACGTAAGCACCACGCGCGAACCATTTCTTGGCCAGAAAACCGGAGATTGATGGTGAAGTTCGATACAACTCGAGAAACTTGTCATTGTCGAGTCGAGAGTTGATGTAATAGAAGGAAACCCCGGTATCGACGGCATCGAGGTCCACTACCAGATCGGTACCCAAAATGTGGGTTTGTCGGTCGACCTGGGAATATTCTTCATAAACGGTTTGGTTGAAATCGTAGGTTGCCGCTAAAGAGACGCGTTCAGACACGTCTTTTTGTATGCCCAGGCCAAGGTCTGCGACCAGTGCATAGTCACCCTGATTGCTGGCGCGATCTACTTCTTCTACTGATACATTGCTGTCGTATTCAGCTCCGATACCTACTTCGGCGGAGTAGCGCGCTGGCGCCAGTTTTTCCGGTTCCCCCTGGGCCCATGTTTGGCCACAACACAGCAATACGGCGCAGCACGACGTTACCCACACCGCAGGGGCGAAGGAAGTGCGAATTGTGAAGGCGGCCAGCATTGGCATTCCTGGATGGTTCCTATGGGGATAGGTGGGTAAGGGCAGCAGACTAACCAAGAGCGGCCATTGTCACAAGTGAAGAAGCGACCATGCTACGATATTATACAAGCGCTAATCTTTGCTACCATGTCTGGTAATGGTAGCACTGCAGCTAACCGATGATATTACACGGGAATACGAAAATGCCTCAACCCACGACCATCAATGATTGCATGCACCACAATCCACTGACAATTAATATGAATGCCAACCTGGTAAAGGCGATAGAGATAATCGTAGAAAATAAGTTGACGGGGCTTACCGTGACTGACGATGCCGGTCAGGTGGTGGGTATACTGTCTGAGCTCGATTGTATTGGCGCTATTTTAACCGCTGTCTATAACGATGGTGACCCCGAGCATGTATTGGTGGGGGATGCCATGGTCTCGGATATTGTTACCTGCAAGCGGACGGATGGCATCGTAGAGGTCGCGCAGGCTATGCTGCAAAGTCGCCAGCGGCGTAGACCAGTGATTGAAGATGGAAAGCTGGTGGGGCAGGTCAGTTCCAGTAATATTCTCTGGGCACTAATGGAGCATACTCGACGTCGTGTGCAGGATGCCAGGAAGTAGGTTGATCTTCCATCGCTTACATACTAGGCGTGCAGCACCGCAATAATTTCATTGCGCAGGTCGCGTGGATCAACAATTTTGTCAAATGCCATGGCATCTGCAGGCACCCATGCACCGGATTGTATATCCCGCAGTTCTGCGGCTTCTTCTGCGCTGACCCTGGCGGCTTCGGCACCGCCGATTGCCGGTACTCCACCGAGATTCACGGACGGCAAAGCCAGACTGATGAGCTGGCGATCCCAGGGGTTCATACCCATCACTGAGCTGCCAAAACCGAAAGCCTTGCGCAATGTGATGACGATTTTTTTCCCGCGATAACGACGCTGTGCCAAGAACATTTCGCCGGCGGCTTTCAGAATGCCGGATTTTTCCGCGGCTGGGCCGGGCATTACTCCGGGATTGTCCAGCAGGCTGATCAACGGCAGGCCGAAATCCGAGGCCATTGTGATGAAGTGGCAAGCCTTCTCCGCTGCCTCCCGGGTAATAGCGCCAGCTTGTACCGAAGGTTGATTTGCCATCACCATGCAGGGGATGCCGCCTATCCTCGCTAGAGTGGTAATAATATTGCGCCCGTAATCGGGTTGTAGCTCAAACATGGTTTGCGTATCAACCAATTCATGTAACACATCGCGTATGTCGTAGGCCTGGTTGGCCTGCGGTGGTATCAGGTCCAGGAGTTTATCCAGCCTGCACATGGCGGCGCCAGGCTCACTGCGGTTTTCTGGAGCAGGTTCGCCGGCTCGATCTGGCAACAGGGACAGGAAGTAACGAGCCATCGCGAAGCAATCGTGTTCAGTTTTTCCCAGGTTGTGTGCTGTGCCGCTTTGTATGTGCATCGTTGCGCTGCCCAGCTCCTGGGGGGTTGTATTGATTCCAAGGGCTGCGGCCACCAACGGAGGACCCGCGGTGAACATGGCTGAGTTTTCGGCCATGATGATGAGGTCGGCAAACATACCGGTTAACGCGCCATGTCCCGCTGATGTGCCCAGCACCAGGGTGACTACCGGGACCTGCCCCTTCAGGTCTGCCACCAGTTGCAGGTCGCCGGGCGTATTGGGGTAGCGCTCGGCCTGGTTACTCGCGCGCTCCCCGGCACCGTCGAGCATTAGCACCAGGGGGTAACGTTGTTCCAGTGCCAGTCGGATCAGGCGCGTGCGTTTGGCCGCATTTGCGTGACCAATTGAGCCACCTTTAACGGTGAAATCTTCGGCGACAATCACCACGGTGCGTTGGTTGATGCGACCAGTTCCGCCAACCAGCCCATCGCCGGCCAACGGCGGCTCGCCGCCAGGATGCTGCCCGCCTGCCAGAGCGCCATATTCGTTGAAGCTGGCTTCGTCACACAGACTGCCGATGCGTTCTCTGGCGCTAAGGCGACCCCTGTCGTGTTGCTTGGCTACCTTGTCTGTGCCACCCATGGCGTGGGCCACAGCTGTGCGTTGTTCCAATTGCTCCAGCAGGGCTTGCCAGCCCTCACGATTTTTAGTCACACCATAGATTCCTGTATTGGCATTGGAAGTACTAGCATGAACATACGTGAAGATTTTTCCCTACACAAACAGAGGATTGGAGCCGCGGTATATGAAATTAGGACTAGCAGTGATAAATTCATCGTCCAATTTCGTTGGCCTTGTAACCCTGATACTGAAAGTCCGGGCAGATCTTAAAGTCTTGGCATGGTGCGCTGCATTTTGCCAATTGGATCTGGCCCCTGAATGTCACAGAAATCATGGCTCATCCGACCACCTCGCTTACAACGCTGACTGCTGCGGCACAATTTGCCATAGAGATAGGGATGGTGCCGGTTCCCGTGAAAAAGGAGCAAAACGGCAATATGCTTAATACCAGGTCGTTTGCGCTGGTAAATGCCGCCCCAACCCCGGCGTATCATGTTGTTATGTTCTGGTTGGTTATTGCAATGCGCAGTGCCCGAAAAAAAAGCAGTGCGAAAATAAGGTCAGCAGATGCCACCAACATTAATTGCCAGCTGATATTTCCCAACACAACTTCGTAAGCCGCGATAGCAACCACCATCAGCTTGGCGATGCCACCCAGGCGAATCACCGGGGCGTTGGTCTTGAGATCACTTCCAGCCGCGTAGTAACCAAAGCCGAAGACGAACACCAGGCCCGCAAAGAGTCGCAGAAATGTTGTTTCGATAGGCACGGGAGTTATATGAAGTAACTCCAGCAGCAGGTCGGCATTGAAGAACAGTATGAGTCCTACCAACCAGTTAAAGCCGGCCGCGACAGTAAACAATAGTTTGTGTGATGAATGGCTCATAGTTAGCTCTCAATTCGATGGCGCAGGATGCGTTGGCCTGGAACCAACAGTCGCGGCCAGCAGGCCCCAGGGAATGAGCCGACTTGAGCGTGCGGCGTAGGCATCCCATTCCGGGTAGCGCGAGATAGAGGCGTCTTTCACCAACATGCGAGAGTAGAAGAACACTGTAGCGTAGGCCAGTACCAGCCATCCTAGCCAGTGGTTAGCCAGCAAGGCAAAGGACGCGTAGATCAATATTTCACCGAGGAAGTTAGGGTTGCGTGTGTAGGCGAACACGCCATCGGTAATCAGGCCCTTGCGGTATTTGAGTGAAAAGTGCTTTTGGCAGTCACCGGCAATCATCCAGGTGATCCCCTGCAAGTTCATGGCGATAGCCACGAATAGCAACAGGCCAGATGGCTCGACGTTGCGCGATATAAACAGATACGGCAACAGCCAGTACCAGCCCACCAGCACCAGGTAGGTCATTACCGCACCACCGTAAGTAACGCGTGCCTCGAAGCTGCCGTCGCGAAAGCCGAAGTCTTTTACCAGCCAGCAGTAGCCGTATATGCCGTGCAGGCCGAGGTAAACCCAGGCCGCAGGACTGAAGTTATCAAAATAAAACATCATGCCCAGAACGATAAACAGTGTGATGATCTTGTGCAGGTTGATTACCCAGGCCATCTTTAGTTGCTTCGGGCCGCCGCCGAAATCCTCGGTTAGCTTCCCGGATACGTCATATATGATCCTGGCCCAGGCGGGCGCGGTATATTTATGCATTGCAAATCTCCAGCGTTGTATTTGGTTTTTGACCAGTAACTCTTCCGGTTTAAGTGACTAGTGGCAGGTGTAACCGCCGTCGATCACCAGTTCGCTGCCGGTCATGTATTTGGACTCATTCGAGGCCAGGAACAGGCAGCCGTTGGCGATGTCCAGGGGGTCGCCCATGGTGCCTAAGGGGATTTCCCGCATTAAACGCTCGTGCATTGCATCGGCCAGTTCCGTGGGTAGGGCGGCGATACCTTCTTCTACCATGGCTGTCAGAATAAAGCCGGGATGCACCGAATTCACCCTGATTGGATAAGCTTCGGCAGCGCAGTGTAAAGCAGCGGATTTGGTGAATATGCGCACGCCGCCTTTACTGTAGTTATAGGCTGCGGCATTGGGTTCACCGACCATGCCTTCGATGGAGGAAATGTTGATGATCGATCCCCCATGCTCTTTCATGACCGCGACCGCGGCGCGGGTGCCGAAAAATACGCTTTCGCCATTTATCGCCTGGGTCCTGCGCCATTCTTCTGCAGTGGTTTTTTCCACGTTGGCGGTGATGGCGATACCGGCATTGTTCACCACCACGTCCAGGCTGCCGTGAGAGGATACGACATCCTCCACTAGTGTGGTCCAGAGTGCTTCGTCAATAACATCCTGAGTGCGCGCTTCCGCGCGTCCACCAGTGCCGGTGATTTCCCCCGCCACGCGCTGGGCGGCGGCACCGTTAATGTCAGTGACGATGACCAGGGCGCCTTCGTCGGCGAAGCGTTTAGCCGTTGCCTCTCCGATGCCATTACCTGCGCCGGTAATAAGTGCGACTTTATTTTGCAGTCTCATAGTATTGTCCTGTTAAAATAGTTCGGGGTTAATTAGCAGGCTGCCGCCTTTCAGTGCCAGTACCTCGTTACAACCGTCGGCGATCAGCATGGCGCGTGCATCGCGCAGTAATTTCTCCATGGGATACTCTTTGGTCATGCCGTTGCCGCCAAATATTTGCAGCGCGTCGCTGGCCACTTCAAAAGCAAGTTGCGTCGCCGTGATCTTGGCGGCGATGGAACCCTGCAAGGCGGCTGCGGGAGCCGTTGCATTGTAAGTAGCGACCCGGCGCACAAGGGCGCGGGCCATCTCCACCTTACGGAATAAGTGGAACAGTCGAGACTGTACGCTTTGGTGGCGAATGATGGGCTGGCCGCCCTGTTTGCGCTCATGGGCATAGGCATGCGCGTGTTCATAGGCTGCCCGGGCCACCCCCACCGCCATATTCGCTACGTGAACGTTGGCCTCGGCCAGGGTGTGCCGTACAAAGTCGTCGTAATCATCAGGGCCCGCCAGCATGTGGGAGAGGGGTACTTCCACGTTGTCGAAATAGATTTCACCCTGGTTGAGGGCGCGCAGGCCCATTTTCTCCAGTGCCTTGCCCTTGGTCACGCCAGGCAGGTCCAGCGGGACTATCAGGGAGATACCGGGTCGAGCTGTACCGTCCTCTTCGATATGGCAGTACAGCGCGCAGACTTCGGCGATTGTGCCACCGGATACCCAGGCGGACTTTTGCCCACTAACAATGATTTTGTCACCCTCGATGCGCGCAACGCAGCTGGCCCGACCGTAATCGCCATCGCATGCCGCGATACTGCCATCGGGGTCCAGGGCGTCACTACCATGGTCGGGTTCGGTGATGCCCCAGCAACCCAGTTTGCCATCGCAGTAGTCGACCATTGCCATATTGCCTGCGAGCATCGAGTACAGGCCTGGCATCTGGCTCACCAGTACCATGCCACCCAGTCCGGCATCCCCCCATGACAATTCTTCGGAGGCGATTAGCAGGATTCGCTCTCTCTCCAGCGGTTCCAATTCCAGCATGGCCTTGACCGACAGGCCCAGGCCAGCGGCTTTTTCCAGTGCACCCCATAGCGGTGAGTTGGGACCCACGCCATCATCGGCAGACATTTCGTCCAGCTGTGTCCCGATAGGGCGCAAGACGTCTTCTGCGAAGCGATGAGCGGTGTCCTGCACAACGTGCTCCATCTCTGACAGGGGTTCTTCCAGGCCGCTGAGCGGCAGATTGATGTAAGTACTCATGGCTCGTCTCTCGTATAGTTGCTTAACAGCTTGTTTTATAAATGGCGTATTAATGACCTGTGAGGTAACGCACCAGTGCGCGTCGCCCGGCCTCGGGCAGGAACTTGTCCAGCCAACCCCACAATTTGGTAGATGTCCCCAGGATGTACCCGATACGGCTACCCTCGACAGCAATCTGGATCGCCTCGGCAACGTGCTCTGGCTGCATATTGATGCCCATTTTTTTCGTTGTTGTGGCATCCAGCTGATGACCCATAGCCGTGTTTACTACCGGAGGTTTGACCGCAGTAACGCGAATGTCGTGCTGTGCCCACTCTATGTGCAGGGCCTCGGTCAAACCGTTAACGTAGTACTTGGAGGCGCTGTAGACAGCCAGCATCGGCACACCGTGAATACTTGAGGCAGAGCACAGATTCACCAAAGTGGCGCCGGGGGTTTGTTGCAGCAGTGGAAAAGCCGCCTGGGCAACGTTGGTCAGGCCCTTTATATTGACCTCTACAATCAGGTTGTGGGCCAAAGGATCAATTTCTTCAAAGTTCCCGGAGGTCAGCACGCCAGCATTGTTGACCAGCACATCGAGGCGACCCTGGGTATGACTGGAAAAGTGCTGCAATGCCTTTTCGATAGAGTCTCGCTGGGTGACGTCACAGTGCTGCGCGCAGGCGTTGGGGAATTCACCTGACGCCAGTAATTCGTGCAGGGCGCTCTGGTTGATATCGTAAAGACCCACGTACCAGCCCTGGGAGGCAAAGCGTTTTGCCGTTGCCAGTCCGATGCCGTGAGCGGCGCCTGTTATAAAGATCGTTTTCATTGGATCACACTCCTGTTAACGACAGCTTGTTGCCGGGCATACTTGCCCCCGGTTGGCCGCGAATGCTTCCACCAGGAAACGTTCCTGCGGTTTTTCCGAGGCGGTCTTGGGGATTTCATCCAATACCTGGATATAGTCCGGCACACTGTTGCGGTCCAGCTTGGCACGACAGGTCTTCAACACAGCTGCAATATCAAAGCTGTCACGATCGGCGGGAACGACCGCGGCGATGACTTCCTTTTCTCCGGGGGCTAAGCCTGCGGATACTTGCAATCCATACACGTACACATCGGTAATGGCATCGATCTCGGACAGCGCCTTTTCTACGAAAGCTGTGTTTACAAAGTCACCGTTCTTGCGAATGCCGCCGCCCATGCGATAGTGAAAATACAACCAACCAGCTTCGTCCAGGTGACCAATGTCGCCCATATGTAGCCAGCCGTCGGCAAGCTTGTTGGCGGTGGCCTGAGAATTTTTGAAATAGGTCAGGTCGGGGCAGCGGCCGTCCGCCTCACGAAAGCAGATCTCACCGGCAACACCGGCTGCCACGGGGTTGCCATCCTCGCCCAGGATAGCCAGTTGCATGGACGGCGGCGCTTTGCCGCAGCTACCAACAGGGCCTAGACCAGTGGGGTTGAAGCACAGGCCGCCCTCAGCCGCGCCATAGAACTCGAACAGCTCTACGCCAAAGCGTTGGGAGAAATCTTCCCAGATCGCCGCAGGCATGCCGGCACTGAGGATTTTTCGCACTGGATTAGCGGTATCGTCATCGCGCGCAGGCTCTGCGTAAATCGCCGTGGTCATGCCACCGAGTAGGTTGAAGAACGTACAGCCGTACTCGCGCGTGATGTCCCACAGGCGTGACTTGGTGAATTTGAGGCTGATCACACCGCGCATTCCGGCGTGCAGGATCATCCCCAGGGTAACCAGCTGGGCATTGGCATGGGTCAATGACAGCCCCGTATACAGCACGTCGTCATCAACCAGTCCGAGCACGGTCGGCAATGTGGCTGCCACGCCGTAGCGGCTGTGAGTGGATAAGATCGCTTTCGGGTCACCGGTGGTGCCAGAGGTAAACAGTAACTGCATCGGCGCATTCGGGTCAGTGCTGGCTATTTCCAGCTCAGGTTCTGGCAGTGCGCGGGCAAGCACCGGTGATATCCCCGGGTAGTTACCCTGATCGTCTCCCAGGTTAGCAATCCAGTGATCACCGTCCTGCCATACTGACTCGACCTCCGCCAGGGCGTTATCGCCGACCACCGCGCCTTTGCATTCGGCAAACTCCAGCATGTATTTTAATTTGTCGCCGCGGGTGCGGGAGTCTATGGGAACAAATACCGTACCGACGATGGACGATGCCACCATAAAATCGACGAACTCGGCATGGTTTTGCATCACCAGGGCGAAAGCATCACCCTTTTGCATACCCTGTTCCCGCAGCCAGGCTGCCAGGCGCTGGCCGTTGTTCCATAGTTGTTGGTAGTTGCGGGTTTCCTCCTGGAAAGCACCGTTGGCGTCAATATCCACGAAGGTCAGAATTTGCCTTTCCGGCGCTTTAGCGCACCAGTTGCGAATCAGGTTGGCCAGGATCAGGGGATTGCGCTCTGACATGATCAGTCCTCCCTGCGCAGAATGCTCACCACGGTGGCGGCGGCATCGGTGCCGATCATGCCACCGCCGTTGTGGGCTAGCGCGATACGTGCATTTTCCACTTGGCGATCATGGCCCCGACCCTGCAACTGCTCGGTGAGTTCTACGATCTGGGCCGCACCCGAGGCACCTATAGGGTGTCCCTTGCGCAATAGTCCGCCAGAAACGTTGACTGGCAGGCGACCGCCGAGGCGGGTGGTGCCGTCTTCGATCAGCTTGCCGCCTTGGCCCTTGTCACAGATGCCCAGGTACTCGTAGGCAATAATTTCAGAAGGTGCTGAGGCATCGTGCAATTCAATCAGGCTTAGATCACCGGGACCGACCCCCGCCGTCTCATAAGCCAGATTGGCCGCATAAGCGCCTACCGATAGATCGTCCGCCTGCTCGTCGTAGCCTGAAACCAGGGCGGAGGATAATACCCTCACAGGCTTTTTAAGTCCCAGTTGCTTCGCCTTGCGTGCGCTGACCACAACCACAGCCGCGGCACCGTCGCCAATAGGGGAACACATAGGCAGTGTCAGGGGGTAGACGATTTGTCTGGCGGCCAGCACTTCCTCTACAGACAAAGCGGTCTGGAACTGGGCGCGGGCGTTGAGACTGCCGTGGAAGGAGTTTTTGGCAGTGACACCAGCGATCTGCTCGACGGTCGTACCGTACTGCTTCATATGAGCAAGCGTCATCAGGGAGTAGATGTCCATGAAGACGGAGCGCGTCTTACCTGCGTTAACCTCATCTACTTCCTCTCCCGCCTTGGCGGCCAGAATTTTTAAGGCGCCCATTACACCGTCGGCATTTTCTGTATCTACGGCACCGTCGAAAGCCGCGAAGCTACGCATCTTGTCCTCGTGAAACAGCTTCTCGAAGCCGCATACCAGCGCCACATCATAGGCACCGGCAGTCACCATGGCACAGGCCTGGTTAAACGCGGTGGAGGAGGTAGCGCAGGCATTTTCCACATTGATCACCGGGATCTTGCCAATGCCCAGTTCGCGCAGGGCAACTTGCCCGGAGATCATCTCCTGGCCCTGCACTACGCCCCCGGCGGCGTTGCCCATGTAGGCCACTTCAATAGCGCTGCTATTGATGCCGGCGTCGGTAAGTGCCTCGCTGATGGCCTCGCCGGCCAGTCCCTTGAGGGTTGTGTCCAGATGCTTGCCGAAGCGGGTCATACCCACGCCGGCGACATATGCGTTCATTTTCATGTGCTTCGCTCCTTAATCTGGCAGGTTGCAGTAGCCGAGCTGGTGAAAGACTGCCAGTAACTCGCGGTGACCGAAAGCCTGGGCCGCAGACTGATAGCCGGGCTTTTTCAGTTGCCCGTTGAGCAGGCGCTCGGCGGCCTCGGCGTTGATTTCACCGGTCCAGCTGTAGGGGGCGGACAGGTTCATGACAAAGGTTTTTGTGACCTGACGTCCCTGCCCGTGACAGACGATAACGCTGCGCTGAATATCGACGTCATCCTTGGGTGGTTCGCCGCTATCCATCTGGTCGCCGACCGCGTTGGTCCAGGCTTCCTTCTCTGCCTGGGGCAGGTGTGCGGCCTGCTCGTTGAAGGCTGTAATCGCCTGGACGATAGGATCAATCATGTGCTCACCAATAGACGTTAGCACCTTACAGTTGCGCACTCGTGGATCATCCATGAACCAGATGGGTTCGTTGGCACCGCCCCAGGGTAGGGCGCGCAACATGCCGCTGCGATGTGGCATCGAGACCTGATACACCTGATCGTTGGGCCAGGTTTTTAATTCGTTCAGTTCGAGGTAGTACTGGGATGTGTCATTACACACCATACGCAGGAAGGACTTGGTGGACGCTTCCGAGGGCAGGCCATTGTCGATCTGGTACAGGATATCCAGACTGTCCACGCCTTCTGTTTCCAAAACGGTCTCTGCAGCCATCGCTCCGGCAGCCCACATGTAGGAATTGGCGGGATTAAGCAGCAGGCCCTTTTCTTCAAAGGCCTTGCCGAACTTCTCCTTAATGGCCAGCGACCAGTCTTGCTCGCCAGTGGTATCCAGGTAGTGGCACCCGCACTCAAGGGCGGTCTCCACGATGGGCCAGCCCAACTGCATAAACGGGCCTGAGACGTTGATCACGATGTCTACCTTGTCAAATAGTGGGCGCAGTTCTTCAGGCGTATTACTGGCAGTAACAATCTCTGCATCCACCTTGGCGCCATGGCGCTGCTCAACTATCTTCAGGGCATCTTCCAGTCGCGATTGGGTGCGCCCTGCCATGTAAAAAGGAATGCCGCGTTGTGCCAGGCATTCGGCGATAATTTTGCCGGTGTAACCACTGGCGCCATAGACAAGTACTTTTCTTTCGCTGGACATGTGATGCCCTCCTGGGCTGCTATGTGAATATGGGAGTCACTTTAAACGCAGCAGTACACAAAGCGAATGTGGGTCAGGGTCACAAATTTGTGATTTTCGGCCAGCGGGACTAGAATTCGTGCCTGGCATAAGGACGACACGAGTTATGGCCAAAACCCTGCAAGACCTGCCGCCACATCCGGTCCGATCGTTGTTGCCCGCCATGGGTGTAATGGAAGGTTTAGGCTACGATCGCCAGGTTTGCCTGAAAGGGAGCGGTATTTTGCTGTCGCAACTTGATGACGCCAATGCGCGTATGAGCTTGCAGCAGGAACTGGCTTTTTATCGCAATACCCTGGAATTGACAGGCGACCCGACAATCGGTTTGAAACTCGGTGAACCTTTCATCCCGCAGCGCTATGGCTTGTTCGGATACGCCCTGCTCAGCGCCGCGACCTTTCGCCACGCGCTTACCCTGGCAGAGAATTTCGGTCGCCTGACGTTCAGTTTCTTTACCCTTGGTTATGGCGTATCAGGGAAACAGTCCTGGTTTTCCTTTACCGAGCCCCCACCCATAGAACAGGAATTGGTTGATCTCTACCTGGACCGTGACATTTCTGCAGCCAGGGTAGATTTTAGTGAAATCCTCGGTCTACCGCTGGCTATTGACGAGCTGTTCCTGGCTCACGACGGGCACGGCAGGCCAGAGGTTTACAGGCAACACTTCGATTGTGACATTCAGTTTTGCGTAGACAGTAGCAAGTTTATTTTCAGTTCTGCGCTGCTTGACACGCCTTTACCTCAGAGCGATCCGGAATCCTCCCGGCATTTTCAACAGCAATGCCAGTTGTTGATCGCCAAACTCACTACCCAGGGGCATTTTATCGACCATGTCCGAATATTGATTCTGTCGCGGCCGGGTTATTTCCCCGACGTCGACTACATTGCGGAAAAACTGGATATGTCGACACGAACACTCAGGCGCCGCCTGAAGGAAGAGGGGCGCACCTATCGGGATATTCTCGATGAGGTGCGCTTTGGCCTGGCCAAGGAATACCTGGGAAAAACCAACCTGCCTATGGATGAAATTTGCGGCTTATTGGGCTATACCGAGTCCGCTAATTTCAGTCATGCTTTTCGTCGCTGGAGCGGCCGGTCGCCCAGTATATGGCGACAGTCCAATAGCTAGGTCAGCGCCTATACGTCCGGGGTGAATGGAATTATTCCAACATTTCCGCGCGCTTTAGTGTACAATTTGGCGCTATTTTCAAGAGATAAGGTTCAGTTATGCCGCGCAAGCCGACCAGAGCAGCAGCCAAAAAGAAACAACCAGCCGCAGTAGAAACATCACAGTCAATAGAAGAACAAACCAAGCTTTTCCTGAAGGGCGGTAACAAGATTGATGTCATTCAATCAGGTATTAGTGGTCAGCCCAGCCTGGTGGCAAGCAAGCAAATAAAGCTTGGCAACAAGACTGCAGCGAGTTAATAGTCCCAGGTCACCAGCGCATTACCCGGCATGATACTGCCTGGTTTTGTGCTTTTTAGTGCGCCGAAAATGACCTAATATGGCGTTGACACCTGTGTCAAGCCCTATATACTGCACTCTGCTTGTAAGTACACCTTCTTATGTATACCGTTTCGAAGTCACGTTGTTAGTACCTCGCCTTGTTTTTCATAAGTAATTGCAACACTTCAAGCCAAATCTGCCTTCATAAGAAGGCTTTAATTACCTTTGAAAAAGTATAGGAAATATCTATGTCTACCGTAACTGGAACTGTTAAGTGGTTCAATGAAACTAAAGGCTTCGGCTTTATTGAGCAAGAATCCGGCCCTGACGTTTTTGCACATTTTAGTGCTATCTCAGGATCAGGCTTCAAGACTCTGGCCGAAGGCCAAAAAGTTGAGTTCACTGTAACTCAAGGCCAGAAAGGCCCACAGGCTGAGAATATTGTAGCCGTTTAAAGGCCACATCTCATAAAAACCCGCACTGGTTACAGTGCGGGTTTTTTTTTGCTCGTTCTGATGTGAATTTTTGCAGCACGTGTCTTACTATATCGGTCCGGGCTTTCGCGGCCGCACCAATACAATCTGTACAAGGGATACCCATGTCACTGTTTCGACGCCATCAATTGGTAGTGAGTAGTGAAAACCTTCAACTGCGCTAGCGTAAACGTGGTGCGTTTTTTACTGGCGCTAACGGCGATTTGGCTGCTGTCCACTATTGCATCGGCGACTGATGGCGGGACTCATCGCCAATACTCGGAAGTGCGCCAGCCTTGCGCATCGAGTGATCCGTTGATGCAGCCTTTCTTTGGCGACCTGCACGTGCATACACGCTATTCCCTTGATGCCAGCACGCAGGGTACCCGCACCACACCTGAGCAGGCTTATCGCTTCGCCAGGGGCGAGAAAATCGATATCCAACCCTGGACCAAGAGCGGTAAGGGTGTGCGCTCCCTGCAGCTGCGCAGGCCGCTGGATTTTGCCATGGTCTCTGATCATGCAGAGCTCATTGGTGAAGTGCAAATGTGCAATACACCCGCTATTGAGGGCTACAAGTCCTGGCAGTGCATGCTTTATCGGCAGTGGCCGCGCGGTGCGTATTTCCTACTTAATTATATGGCGACTATGGAGGCCGCCCATATGGGCATGTGCGGCGCAGACGGAGAGCGTTGTCGGCAGGTCGCATTGCAGCCCTGGGAAGCTATGCAGCGTGCGGCCCAACAACACTATGACCGTAGCAGCGACTGTGAATTCACGGCATTTGTGGGTTATGAGTGGACTGGCATGCAGGCGGAGTCCGGCGGGAACCTGCATCGTAATGTGGTATTCCGCAATGCTGAAGTTCCTGCGCTGCCGGCCAGTTTTATCGACGCTTCGGCCGCTGTGAAATTGTGGCAAAGCCTGGATATTGAGTGTAATCAGGCCGACGGAGCCTGTGACTCGCTGGTGATTCCCCACAACTCGAACCTTAGCGCCGGTTATATGTTCAGTGGTGAGCTTGAATCCGGTGCAGCCATGACCCGGGACTACGCTCAACTGCGTCAACGCTTCGAACCCCTTACCGAAATCATGCAGCATAAGGGGGCTTCCGAGTGCTATTACCAAGCGGGCGTGACCACGGATGAATTGTGCGTTTTCGAGCAGCAACCGGTAGACAATATTGTTGGTTATAAGTTGGTCGGCTTTGATGTGCCACCCAAACCAGATACAGGCTTCGTTCGAACGGTATTACTCCAGGGTATGGCCCTGGAGCAGAACCTCGGTGTAAACCCCTATCAGTTCGGCATTATTGCCAGCACCGACACCCACCTGGGTACACCGGGGGCGGTGGAGGAGGACCGCTTTTTGGGTCATGGTGGTGCCGGGGTTCCGGCGGGGGATAGAGTGCCACCCGGCTTACCCGACAAACTGGAGTACAACCCGGGTGGCCTGGCGGTGTTGTGGGCGCAGGAAAACACCCGCGATGCGCTGTTTGATGCCATGCGGCGTAAGGAGGCTTATGGCACCAGCGGTCCACGAATTATCAGTCGCTTTTTTGGCGGTTGGGACTACCCCCAGGAACTGTGCTTTAGCCGTGACCGGGTTGCCCGGGCTTATGCCGGTGGCGTGCCAATGGGCGGTCAGCTGCCTGCGGGTCCAGGCGATAAACCAACCTTCCTGATTGCGGCCAGTCAGGATGCAGGGGCTGAAGGTGAACCAGGCACACCGCTGCAGCGGCTGCAGATCATCAAAGGCTGGATCACAGAAAGCGGGCAGCAACGCGAAGAGGTGATCGATGTGGCCGGTGACAGGTTTAACGGGGCCTCGGTCGATACGCGCAGTTGTGAAGCCCGCGGTACCGGGTTTGCACAGTTATGTACCGTATGGACTGATGAAAAATTCAACGCAGGTGAGCAAGCCTACTATTACTCGCGGGTAGTCGAAAACCCGACCTGTCGCTGGAGTCAGCGTATTTGCAACGCCAAGGGCGTCGATTGCAGTAGACCTGACACGATAGGCAATGGTCTGGAGGGTTGTTGTGCAACAGAGCATCGCCCGGTGGTGCAGGAGCGTGCCTGGTCCTCGCCTATCTGGTACACGCCGGCCAGCTAGGTCGCGTCAGTCCATGCATAACGACTTGCCGGCCCGCAAATGCCGTTGCTGAGAGTCCCGTATTTGTTCTTATCCGGCATCCAGTCCCAGGGCTGCTCTGGCGAAAGTCAGCGCGGCTGCTGAATCCACGCGAGAACTGTACGCTTGCAGAAAAAGTTTGCCGACCACCAATCCTTTGGTATCAACGACGATCATACCCGGATGAGGGATGCCATACTGGGAATCCCCTGGCTGGTACTGCTGATTGAGAATTCCCAGGGTTTTGAAGCTCAGTGCATTCATGTCAGACACCACGGGTATAGTGATACCAAACTTTTCGATAAAGACCTGCTGCAGTGCCGGGCTGTCGTAGGTGATGGCCACCATGCCAATTCCTGCGGCATCAAACCCCGCCTTATGTTCCTGCAGCTGGATCATCTGGCGCATGCAGTAAGGGCACCAGTCCAGCGATCGACTGGCGATCAAGACCGTACCATTGTCCCCCGCGAAAGCGTCGATAAGCGATACTTGCTGACCCTGGTACATTGCGCGCAATCCTGGAAATTGCGAGCCCAACGCTGGGCCAGGATCGAAGGCATCGGTGTCCGCCGGTACAAACATATTTTCCGTAAGCTTGGCGTAAGCGGTCTGTTTCAGCGGTGCACGAAAAATGAAAATGAGCACGCCTGTTATCACAACAACAGCGATGACAATAGGCAGAATTCTTTTCATACAAAAGGGTATCCGGCGTTAAATGGGTAAGCGGGCCAACCAGCGAGTGGCAAGGAGTTTAGCTGATTTAATCGCCCTGTGCGGCAATAGTTGTCTCTTTACCTCGCGAACGCGTATCCTTCTAGCTTTTGCAATGCGGGAATTTGGAATCGCTCAATGATTGATCAGTTACTCATCGCCGGTTTATTTGCTGCGCTGCTGGTCAGTCTGGTTTTCACCAAATGGCCGGCAGTGCTGATCTTTGTCGGTGCTATGTTACTCGCTTATTTCTTTGGCCTGGTCGATAGCGCTGAGGTGCTGGGCAAAGCCTCCAATACCGGTGTTATCACGCTCATTTTGTTATTGCTGGTTTCCATAGGTCTGGAAAAACTCTCATGGCTGACGCGTTTGTCGGGCAAGCTGATCACTCCCAGTTATGCCGCCAGCGTGCTGCGGGTGGGTGCGGTAACGGCGTTCTTTTCTGCTTTCGTCAACAATACAGCCGTGGTGGCAACCCTGGCGCACACGGTGCATAGCAATCGCCATCATCCGGCCGCCAAATTGCTTATACCCTTGTCCTACGCGGCTATCCTGGGTGGCACGATGACCCTGATTGGCACTTCGACCAACCTGATTGTTAGCAGTTTTCTGGAAGATGCCACCGGTCAGGGGCTGGCCTTCTTTGATTTTTTCCTGGTGGGCGCTTCGGTGACTGTGTTGGGGTTGCTGGTCATCCTTGCAAGTTCGCGGCTGTTACCACAGGGCTCTACCGAGCTTATGGACATTAATGAATACGTGATTGAGGTGGAGGTCAGCGAGCACTCGGATCTTATCGGTAAAAGCATACTCCAGAACCAACTGCGTGACCTGGAAGACCTGTTTCTGGTGGAGATCGTGCGCGGTCCGCACCTGATTACACCGGTGTCGCCCCAGGAGTATATCGAAGCCGGTGATAAGCTGATTTTTTCCGGTGACATCAAACAGATTGCGGCGCTGGAAGCGTTTGATGGTCTGAGTTTATTTGCGGTGGAGGAGGGCCTGCTGCGCAAGAATATGATGGAAGTCATCGTCATGCCCAATGCCTCGATTGAAGGCAAGACAATTAAGGACAGTGGCTTTCGCTCGGTGTTTGATGCCGCCGTTGTAGGCATGCGTCGTGGTGGCAAGCGCCTGTCGGGCAAACTCGGCAACATCACTATCCAGGCTGGCGACAATATGATGTTGGCAGTGGGGCCAGACTTTAACGAGCGCAAGAATCTGGACAAGAATTTTGTTGTCATAAATGACTCGGTGGGCGACATCAAAACCACATCGTTCCAGAACTATTTTGTCACCGGCACATTGCTGGTGGTTATCGCTCTGGCAGCGTTGAATATTTTACCCCTTATCAAGGGGTTGGCTTTTTTGCTGGTTGCGATGTTATGGCTGGGACTGGTCAAACGCTCAGAGTTGCGCCGCCGTTTCCCGTTTGAATTGTGGTTGATCATTGCTTCTGCCCTGACGCTGTCTCAGGCCCTGAACAATACCGGAGTGGTCACTATTCTGGCCAATACACTGCATGACAACCTTGCGTCGTTGGGTCCCTACGCGGCTATTATAGGCATCTATCTGGGCACCCTGGTGCTGACTGAATTAATGACCAACAATGCCGCCGCCGCGCTGAGTTTTCCCATTGCTTTCGGCCTGGCAGAAAGTTACGGTCTGAGCCATATGCCCTTTGTCATGGCGGTTGCCTATGGTGCCAGTGCCAGTTTCCTCACGCCCTATGGTTACACGACTAACCTGATGGTGCAGAACCTGGGCGGCTACGAGTTGCGCGATTACCTGCGCGCTGGACTGCCATTATCGCTGGTATATTCTGCTGCGGTAATTTTCCTTATCCCTCTTTTATTTCCTTTTTAGTCCGGTAAGTTTGCGCTAGCTGGTCAAATGGCACTGTTTCGCTATACTCACCCTCTTCGCCTTGATAGGTACATAATAACAACGGAGACAATGCATGATTTCCTTGCCGGGTATGATCGAACGGGCCGCCAGGCTCAATCCCACTGGCGCTGCGACCAGTTGCGCGGGGCGAGAGTATAGCTGGAGTGAGGTGCAACGCCGGATTGCCTGCCTGGCCGCCGCGCTGCAGACTTTCGGACTCAATGCTGGCGACCGTGTTGCCATTCTCAGTTTGAACAGCGATCGCTATTACGAGAGCATTTTCGCCATCCCCTGGGCCGGTTATTGCCTGGTCCCGCTCAATACGCGTTGGGCGCTGCCGGAGAATCAATACGCGGTGGGAGACTCCGGCACTCGGGTCCTGCTGTTCGATGACGCATTCGCTGAGCAGGCGGGCCAGTTGTTGTCTGAACTGGATGCACTGGCGGTAGCGGTATATATGGGGGATGGAGCCTGTCCGGAGTGGGCGTTGTCCTACGAAGCGCTGATTGCGGAGCAACAACCGGTACCTCCATCAGCGCGCGGTGGCGATGATATGGCGGGGATATTTTATACCGGGGGTACCACGGGATTTCCCAAAGGAGTGATGCAGTCTCACCGCGCGATTTGGGCCAGTGCTATGGGCGCGTTACCTGATTTCATTATGAACCGGGACAGTGTTTACCTGCATGTTGCACCGATGTTTCATATGGCGGACTTCGCCGGGGGCATGGGAGCAACCCTGTGTGGCGGTAAAAATGTGGTTTTACAGTCCTTTGATCCGGCACAGGTGCTGCGAACCTTTGCGCAGGAGAAAATCAGCCACGTGTTATTGGTACCTGCCATGGTCAAAATGCTACTGCATCACCCTGATGCGGCTAGCGCAGATCTTTCCAGCGTCAAGACCATCGTCTACGGTGCCTCGCCTATGCCGGCGGCGACCCTGGAGCAGTGTATGGCGCTATGGCCTGCTGTGGGCCTGGTCCAGGCTTATGGCCAGACTGAACTGGCGCCGGTCGCCACTACCTTGTCCATGGCGGACCATCGCATTGGTGGCGGCAGGCTAAAATCTGCCGGGCGGCCCACCGCAGTGACCGATATTCGTATTGTGGATGAGGAGAGAAACGACTGTCTGCACGGTGTTTCCGGAGAAATTGCCGCACGGGGTCCGCATGCCATGATCGGCTACTGGAACAAACCCGAAGAGACGGCCAAAGCGATGCAGGATGGTTGGGTGCTCACTGGTGATGCGGGCTATTTTGACGACGATGGGTTTCTGTATATTGTCGACAGGGTGAAGGATATGGTCGTCACCGGTGGTGAAAACGTGTTTACCACAGAGGTGGAGAACGCGGTTATCAGTCATGACGCAGTGCAGGATGTGGCGGTAATCGGTGTTCCGCATGAAGAATGGGGAGAGGCTGTGCACGCCATCGTGGTGTTGCATGCCGACAAGTCAGTTAGTGAGCAGGAACTGGTTGCCCACTGCCGAGCGCTTATCGCCGGTTACAAACTACCCAAGGGAGTGACCTTTCGGCAACAGCCTTTGCCCCTGTCCGGCGCGGGCAAGGTACTTAAAACTGAATTGCGCAAGCCGTTCTGGGAGGGCCTTGATCGACAGGTGAATTAACACCCGTGCGTTGGCTGCGCTCCGGTGAGAGAGCGTTAATGTGAAAAACAGGGTCAGGTTATCTGTCGCTAATGGCCAACGTAAAACTGGCTATACCATTTGCGGAATTTGGCAAATGGCCCGTCGTTGTCACATAGCATGGGCTTTTCGAAGTACTTTTTGTGTGCCCAGATGATGCTGTCTTCTCCCATTTGCTTGCGAATGTCGGCTACGATGGCATCTGCCACGCCGCCCACGGGCTCCTGTCCATCGACCTTCTTTTGTATGAACGCGTAGAAGGCTCTGCTGTTCTCCTGATCGACGGGTGTCAGGTTGGCCATCAATACGGTTTCACAGATGCCGCTGAAACGCACGGTCGCTTGACCCGGGCCGGTACTATTGTTCGCTATGATGCCGGTAATTTCACCTCTGGGAGTGGCCATTTTGCTTACCAGTCGGCCTGAGCGGTAGACACCATCAAATTCTGTGACCTCCGGCGTAGGAATATTCTGGGTGCCGTGGACATAAAGAAAATGCGCAGGATCCACGGCATTCTCGCCAATTTCCTGCAGGTGTGTGCCGATATCCCAGTGGTAGATCTTGCAGCTTCCCCAGTCCTCGTTGGCGGGATCCGCCTCGGGGATAAGTTCGGGTTCGAATTGGGGTTCCAGGCCATCGGGATGGTACCAAACGAAAATCACCTGATTCTGCTCCCGCACCGGCCAGGGTTGTATAACTTGTTCGCCGCGGGCAACTTTTGGTGGCAGGTTGTTGGCATAAGGCACATCGGTGCACTGTCCCTCGCCATTGTAGGCCCAGCCGTGAAAAGGGCATACGATGGAGTCACCAACCACGGCGGAGCCGCCGCCGGCCTGACCGCGAATACCGTAGCCCAGGTGAGCGCCCATATGTGGACAATAGGCGTCCAGTACCTTGGCCTCGCCACTTTCCGTGCGAAATAACACCAGGTCAGTGTCAAAATAACGCAGTGGCATGGAGTCCGCTGCAGCCAGTTCATGCGAGTATGCCACCTGGAACCAACCGAATGGCATGGGTATGGGAATGCGTTTACTCATGTAGGAATCTCTTGGTTAGTGTGCGTATGCCGATAAGGTGTTTACTCTAGGGTAGATGACAGCTGATTGTAATGGGTTGCAAAACCTGATTCGTTCGTTACCCGCTCAAATAGCTATACCCCGTCAGGAAATCGATGCCCCGATGCCAAATGTAGTGTAAATCGAGGTCTGGCGCTGTTGCGCAATACTCAAAGCGCGTCCTAAACTTCTGACCTGACAACATTCGCAGATATAACGGAAACACAGTTATGAGATTGCAAAATAAGGTGGCCATTATCACCGGAGCGGGCGCGGGAATCGGCGCGGCCACAGCGAAACGCTTTGCTCAGGAAGGCGCCAGTGTGGTGGTTGCTGCTCGTCGCCTAAACTTGTTGCAGGAGGTGGTGGCTGAAATAGAGGCCGCTGGCGGTACTGCCATGGCGCGCTCGGTGGATATCGTAGATGAGGCGGCGGTCAAGCAGTTGCTCGCCGACACGGTGGAGGCCTACGGTAAGGTGGATATTGTGGTAAACAATGCGGTATTAATGGTGCCGGGTATGTTGGCCAGCCACGATGCTAAAGCCTGGCGGCAGAACTTTCTGGTGTCCCTGGACGGCGCCATGTTTGTTATGCGTGAGGCCTACCCGCAGCTCAAGGCCAACGCCGGATCTGTCGTCAACGTGGCTTCTGTGTGTGGCCTGCTGGGGTCTGTGGGTACCGCCGGGTATAGCGCGGCTAAAGCCGCCATGCTGTCATTGTCGCGCAGTGCGGCGATCGAGTGGAGCAAAAAAAACGTGCGGGTTAACAGTGTGATCCCCGGCGTGTTTTTGACGCCTCCTGTTCAGGGACTGATGCCCGATGAGGCCTCTCAGTCGGCGACCGCAAAGTCGGTGCCTCTGGGTCGGATCGGCGATCCGATGGAGTGTGCCAATGCGATACTTTTTCTGGCCAGTGATGAAGCGTCCTATATTACCGGCGCGGAGCTCGTTGTCGACGGCGGGCGCACAGCAGAATTGAATACGGGTACCGCGAGTTGGGATTAAATTATGACTGATGCAAGTTTGTTGCTGCGGATAGATCGCCTGGAGTCCCTGGATGAAATTCGGCAGCTGCCGGCCAAGTATTCCCTGTCACTGGATATGCGCGATATGGATGCCCACGTAAATCTGTTCGCGCCGGATATCCGGGTGAGCCGGGAGAAAGTCGGTCGCAGCCACTTGAAGCGCTGGCTGGATGACACCTTGCGTTTGCAGTTCACGGGGACATCACATCATATTGGCAACCACATTATAGAATTCGACGATGCGGATCACGCTCACGGAGTGGTGTATTCCAAAAATGAGCATGAGACCCCCTGCGCTGATGGCAGCAGCGAGTGGGTCATCATGCAGATGCTGTACTGGGACAATTATGAACGCCTGGATGGTCGCTGGTATTTTCGCCGTCGTTTGCCGTGTTACTGGTATGCCACGGACATGAATAAATCGCCGGTTGGCGATAACAAGATGCGCTGGCCGGACCGGGAAGCCTATGCCGGCGCGTATCATGAACTGTGGCCCAGCTGGAAAGAGTTCTGGGTGAATCCACCGACCAGCGAAGAGCCCGAAGTCGCCGCACCAGCCCCACTGGAAGCCTTTTTAAAGACCATGCGGGGCAATGCGGCTGAGCCAAAAATACGCGTGCGTTAGGAAGTAATTATGGATTTATGGACACCGGCAACGCTTGGCGCGTTGCAACTACGCAACCGCATCGTGATGGCGCCCATGACCCGCAGTCGCGCCGACAGCAGCGCGGTGCCCACTGCGGTGATGGTTGATTACTATCGTCAACGCGCCAGCGCCGGGCTGATTATTTCTGAAGGAATCGCCCCCAGCGCTGATGGGCTGGGTTACTGCCGCACGCCTGGCTTGTTCAACCAGGCGCAAATCGATGGCTGGCGGCGCATAACAGACGCGGTGCACGATGACGGTGGCACTATCATTGCGCAGATCATGCATGTGGGCAGGGTGGCCAATGCCTTTAACAAACCGACTGGGAGTCGCACGGTGGCGGCTTCGGCGCTGCAGGCCAGCGGGGAGATATATACTGATCAGCAAGGTATGCAAGCGTATGACAGGCCTCATGCGCTGACCACAGAGGAAGTCCTTGCAGCTGTACAAGACTACCGGCAGGCAACTCAAAATGCTTTCGATGCCGGTTTCGACGGCGTCGAGCTGCACTGTACCAGTGGCTATCTACCGGCCCAATTTCTATCCACTGGCAGTAACCTGCGCACTGACGAATATGGTGGTAGCGTTGCCAATCGCGTGCGCTTTCCACTGCAGGTGCTCCTGGCAATGGCCAGTGTCAATGGCGCCAATCGGGTGGGAATGCGAATTTGCCCGGACAATCCGTTCAATGATCTGCATGACGAAGATCCCCAGCAAACCTTCGAGTACCTGCTCGAAGAAGCGGAGGCGTTGGGCCTGGCCTATCTACATGTGATCCGACTGCCGACGGGACGGGTGGACAATATTGCACTGGGACAACGGTACTTTGGTGATTGCCTTATTGGCAACGAGAGTTATCGCTTGGATGAAGCGCAACAGGCGGTCGCTGGCGGCGAGCTGACCGCAGTGTCTTTCGGTCGTCCCTTTGTGGCGAATCCGGATCTGGTAGAGCGCTGGCGAGAGGGGGTGGCGTTGTCCAAATTTGATCTGCCAACGCTCTATACTCCCGGGGAGAAAGGCTACAGCGATTATCCGCCTGCTACTTAGCAGTCGTCGATTACAGGTTACTGAGGTGATTCAAGTATGTTAGGTGGTCAATGCTAATATCTGCATTCTCACCTTTGCCGCCTTCGGTATTGTCTTTTCCCAGTGTGTACAAGGAGTATTTTATAGGCTCCGTTCGCAGTTGCTCTTCATAAATATACTGGTACGGGCGACCCCAGGGGTCGACTGGAATTTGCTCGAGATAACCGCCTGCCCGAAAATTTCCCGGGACTGGCGAGGTCGTACTTTTTTCCGCTAAAGCCGCGAGCCCTTGTTCGGTTACAGGCAGTGTAGCGTTGTCGGCCAGATACGCGTCCAAAGCATTTACCAGTGCATTGAGTTGCTGCTGAATTGTTGCAACTGTGCGGTTTTCGCCGTCTATGAGATCGATGCCAAAACGGGCCTGAATGCGTGCTGCCGGGTCCCGATTACAGAAAATGTCCCAATCATCGTCAGATGCGATTTTATCCGCTTGCTCATTCCGAACAATGAAACGTCGAAAGCCTTCATAGGTACGATACTCCCCCTTGGTATTATATTCCCCGCAGGTCACGTCCCCCGGGAAGGTATTCAAATTCTGAAATTGAGCGTCAGCGCTAACAGGCAATGTTTTCGCCAAAACTTTCATTGCATTATCGGCATTGCCGGCCCCTTGGGTGCAACCAAAGAGCAAGAAAACTGTACCAAGTACGATTGTCCACTTAAACAAAACGTCCACCTCTATTTTCTTCATTTGCCAGGCAATATTATCGCCTCACTTCCGGTTCGCCGCAACGAAATTTGCGGGCAAGCATACAGCAATGTCCAGGGAGAAAGTATGCCGGTTACCCCGGTCAATCTGAATAACCAAAAAATCCTGATTACCGGTTCCACCCGGCAAGTGGCCCTGCCAGTAGTGGAGCGCCCGGCAAAAATACCCGATGTCTACACCCTGGCGCGCTTTGGTAAAACACAGGAGTGCAGGCTTATCGAAGGCCTCAGCGCCAAAATCATCCAGGCGGATCTGGCTGATGCTGCGAGCCTGCAGCAGCTACCCGAAGCCTTCGGTAGTTTGTGTATAGACACGCAGAAGATGCATGAATTGATAGGCCAGGCCAGGGTGGATTGGCGCGCCGGAATCCGCAGCCAGATCGAACACCTGGCTGCGGATCTTTTGCTCTAGGCGAGTGGGCTTATGCGCTCGCTTGCTTGGGGCGCACTTTGGCTTTGGTTTTTACTTTAGCCTTTAGTTTTGGTTTTGCCTTGGCTTTCGTTTTGGCCACGGACTTGCTCGCGCTGCGCTTTACCCGCTTGTAGCGTATGCCGGCGGCGTCTTCCAATTCCACCAGGGATTCTTCCATGTAGTCGATAAGGCGCTGTACATGGGGTACGGATTTACGGCAGGCGACGATGCCGAAATCGAGATTTTCGAAATTGCTAACCACGGTAAAGTTAACAGCGCCGCCGTCGAAGGGGATCGATACGGGGTACATGCCGTCCAGGCGTGCACCGTTCCAATAGCGTTTTTCGCGCGGCCCGGGCACATTTGACACCACGGTGCTAAACGCGGGAAAGCGGCTGCCCAGTCCGGTCATTTGGGTTAATAGTAAGGGTGCCTGGGTGATCGCGGTATACACCTGTATTTCACGACTACTCATCTGTTGTAGCTGTGCTTTGGCGGCGTCCATGGATTCTTTGATCTGGCGCATGCGCTTGGCCGGATCTCTTACATTGGTGGCCAGGTCGGCGCAGACCATGCCTACGGCGTTGGACGAGTCCATGTCGCCGGCGGCCCGCACTGATACCGGCGCCATCGCTTTCAGGGATTGTTTGGGTAGCCCGCGCTGGTCCTGTAGTTGTTTACGCAGGGCGCCGGCGCACATTGCCAGTACTGCGTCATTCAGCGTGCCATCAAACGCCTTGCCCACAGCGCGTACTCGTTGCAGAGGCCAGGATTGGGCAACGAAACGACGCGCCCCGGTGAGTTGGGTGCTCAAAGCCGAACGCGGTATCTGGTGGAAGGGCACCACCATTTTACTTTTCTTACCCATCCAGATACCGGCGGTGTCGCGCATAGCCTTGGCGACATTAACGGTGCTGCCAAGTTGTTCTTTAAGCACACTGGCAACGGCGCGAATCTCGTCTTCCCTGGGATTCACCCGCCTTGCCTGGGGTCCTTGTATTTTTTCTTTATAAGCCTGGTAGGCTTCATACGAAAGAGGAGAGTCCTTGACCTTGGTGCGTGCATTGGTCGAATACATGCTGCTCATCAGGTGCATGGAGCCGACACCATCAATGGCACAATGATGTGCTTTGAAATACGTGGCGAACTGGCGGTTCTGCAAGCCCTCGATAAGGTGCATCTCCCACAGCGGGCGTGAGCGATCGAGCAGGGTGCCGTGCAGTCGTGAGACCAGGGAGAATAATTCACGGTACCGGCCGGGCTTGGGCAGGGCTGAATGCCGCACGTGGTATTCCATGTCCAGTTCATCTTCTTCTTCCCAGTTGATAGGTCCGGCAACCCCCAGTGGCCCCATCTTGAGCTTTTCGCCAAACGGCCTTCTCAATTCGCCGTCATATCTGAGGATATCGCCCAGGTTGGCCAAAAAAGACGCGTCATCGACCTCCTTGGGCAAGGTAAACAGGTTGAGCCCCCCTACGTGCATGGGCGTGCGGCGCGATTCCATAATAAGGAAAAAGGCATCGGTGATTGGCATTCTACGCACGGGCGTATCTCCTGTTATTGTGCTGTGAACAAAGTCCGTATCAGCAAGAATAGACTATTGCGTATAGCGAGTGAAATTTTTCACGTGTTCCATGTCATCTGAACGCAATTTATTTATGCTTGTTGTTGGCCAGCGCAGACTCCTCGCGGTCAGATTTTCACTGGGAAAACCAATAGGGCGGTGATTTTATGCAGTGCGATATGTGTGCCATAAAAAATGTGATCTATCAGTACGCGGATTTTCTGGATCGTGGTGATTTGCAGGGCGTCGCCAGCATGTTCAGTCATGGCAAAATTATTACCAGTGATGCCGCGGGCCAGGAACACCAGGTAGCAGGAGAAGATGCGGTTTACGCCATGTATCGTTCATTTACCCGGCTTTATGAAGATAATGGCACGCCGCATACCAAGCATATGACCAGTAACGTAATAGTGCAGGTGGACGCTACCGGTGTTGCCGCCAGCGCACAGGCCTATGCGGTTGTCTTCCAGGCGGTGGATGATTTTCCGCTACAGCCTATCATCGGCGTGCGCTATAACGATACATTTGAAAAGGCAGGACAAGTTTGGCGTTTTAGCGAACGCAATATCCAGCCCCACCTGTATGGGGATCTGGGCCGGCATTTGCTACAGCCAATGTAAACAGGCGTTTACCTGATTTCGCGGCGATCGTGTAATAGTGCGAACAAGGCCAATGGCGTATCAGCGTATAGCGCCACCGCCATCCACTGATAGTAATTGCCCGGTAATAAAAGATGCGCGATCGCTGGACAGGAAAGTTACTGCTTCGGCAATTTCCTCGGGCTCTCCCAGGCGATTCATGACAGCGGCTTTTTTCAGGCCCTCGGCCATCTTGGGTTGTTCTGCAAAGTATTTCTCCACCCCGGGTGTGCGTATGACGCCAGGCGACACGGCGTTGATGCGAATGCCCTGTGCCCCGTACTCCGCCGCTGAACTCTTGGTGAGAATGTTTACGCCGCCCTTGGCGGCGGCATAGGCGGTGTTGTACGCCTGTCCTTTGAGGGATGAATTGGAGGAGATATTGACGATAGCGCCACCACCGGTTGCCAGCATGGCGGTGATTTCATGTTTCATGCACAGCCAGGTATTGGTAAGACACATTTCCAGTGTTTGCTCAAAAATATCCCGTTCAAATTCGTGGATGGGACCGGATCCGCGACTGACAGCGGCGCTGTTGCAGGCAATATCGAGTCGCCCATAGGTGGCCACAGCGGCATCAACCATGGCCTTTACCGAGGGTTCTTTGCTGACATCGCCGTGAATAAAGGTGGCAGTGCCACCGCCATCGCGGATAAGCTTGACGGTCTCGTTCCCCATTTCTTCATTGAAGTCCGCCACCACCACCTCAGCGCCTTCGCGTGCATAGGACATGGCGATGGCCCGACCAATTCCCTGGCCAGCTCCGGTGACAATACCTACTTTATTCTCTAGCAAAGCCATGCTGTCTTCCTTTATTGGTTTGTTAAGGATGTTGCCGAATCATGCTTTGCCCGGTTCTCGCAAAGCATGTAACACCATGGGGATGACCAGCACTGCGGCCATTAGCCCGGCCCACAGTCCCTTGAAAATTGCATAGTTAAGAGGTGGCACTTGTTGCACCTGGAGCAGGTAGAAGGCCAGCAAGGTGGCAGGCGCGATTACGCACATTCCCAACAAGCCAAATACCACTGCGCTTTTAAATATCGACCCGGGAAGCCTGTCTGCCAGCGACTGTGGCAGGGACGTGGAGCCCAGGTTGATAGCAGACAATTTACCCTTGCGTAGCTTGCTGCGTTGTAGCGGAATAACAATCAGCGCTACGATAAACGGTAATAGTAATCCAGTAGCGATTACGTCCACAGCAAAGCTGTGCTCACCGCCCCAGGCCAGCGCTGGACCGTTCCTGAGTAGTAACCACGCAATAAGTCCGTTAAAGACAGTATTGGAAATGCCGCCCACCAGAACCTCGTGCTTTAAGTGCTTGTAGCTTTCGCTTGCCATACCCGTCTCATTGAGAAAAATTAATAGCTGGGAATCTATGATAGTCTAGGTCGGCTAAGAGAGTAGGGCGCTAAACGCCAGATTTATAAACATAATCTACCGCATAGTCGTATGAGCCAAATTACTGTACCGGTCAGCAAGTTTTTACGTATCCTGGATTACCTTGCACGGATCAATCTTGATGTAGCGGCTATCGCCGCCGCCGCCAATCTCGCGCCGGATCGCATCGCGCAACTGGCACCGGATGAGCGCCTGCCGGCACAACATTATTCAAAGCTGTATAAAGAAGCGGTGGTGCAAATGCAGACCTTACGCCAGCCATTGCCCTGGGCGGCAGGCGTTGGCAGCGAAGCCTTTGAGTTGATGTGCCACTGCATGATAAGCGCTAAAACACTGGGTGACGCACTGCAGTTGGCCGGCAGGTTTGAACGGCTGGTTTATCCCTTGACCCAGCACAACGTCAAATTGCTTGCCGACGGAGATACTGCCAGGCTCAGTTACCGCATTCGCTTCTGCGAGGAGGACTCCTCCCTGGTTCCCCAGTCGTGGGATCGCGCGGGTTACCAGGATACAGTGGCCAAGGCCTCCGGCTTACTGGTGTGGCACGCTTTGTGTGGCTGGCTGGTAGGGCAGCCACTGGAAGTGCATGCGGTCTGTGTGGCCGCGCCTTACCTCAACGACGCCTATCGCGATAGCTTGTCGGCATCGTTCCACTGTCCTGTGCAGTTTGAGGCGACCAGTAATACCCTGGTTTTTCCCCGCCAGCAGCTGGAGCGGCGCCTGGTGCACACGGTGGATTCACTCGAGGAATTTCTGGATAACGCGGTGTACCAGCTGATTGCCATCGATCGCGAGCCGGCCAGTACCAGCGCTGCCATCAGGTCCCTGATCAGTATCGATCTGCCGTCCGGGTTGCCGTCTTTCACCCGAATCTCCGAACACTTGCATATGTCCGAGTCCAGTTTGCGCCGGCGCCTGCAGAAGGAAAATACCAGCTACCAGAACCTGAAAGATGAGGTGCGCTGCCAGGTGGCAATCGACAAGTTACTCAACGAGCAAACGAAGGTGGCGGAATTGTCGGAATATCTGGGGTTTACCGAGCCCAGTTCATTCGTGCGCTCTTTCAAGGGCTGGACCGGAGAAACACCAAAAACATACCGCGAGAAGATGCAGGCACTGGGCACGCACTAGTGCACTGGCGCTCACCAACAGGAATGGGACGTTTATGTTACTCAAATCCAAAGTTGCACTGGTAACCGGGGCCGGGCAGGGCGTGGGGCGCGGAATAGCGCTGGCGTTGGCAGCAGAGGGTGCCAGGGTTGCGGTAACCGGGCGTACTCTGGAAAAGCTGGAGGCCACTTGCGCTGTCATCAAGGAGCGGGGAGGCGAGGCGCTACCCGTGGTGTGTGATGTCAAATCCGCGCCGTCATTGGCGCAGTGTGTGGCGGCCGTGCTGGCGGAATTTGGCGCCATCAATATCCTGGTTAACAATGCCCAGGAAGTGCCGCTGGGTACCTTGCAACAAGTGACTGATGACAGCTTCGCTGCAGGCTGGGAATCGGGCCCCCTGGCCACTTTCAGAATGATGAAATTGTGCTATCCACACCTTAAGGGGGGCGGTTGCATCATCAATCTGGCAAGCGCTGCGGCCAAGCGTTGGGACATGAGTGGCTACGGCGCCTACGCCGCTACCAAGGAAGCCATTCGCTCGTTAACGCGCGCTGCGGCCTGTGAATGGGGGCCAGAGGGTATCCGTGCCAATGTCATCCTGCCGCATGCCATGTCACCGGGTATGCAGTGGTGGATGGATAACAACCCGGATGAGGCCGCGGAATTTGTCGCCACTATTCCGCAGCGTCGGGTAGGTGATTGTGAGGAGGATATTGGCCGCTTTGTCACCGTGCTGTGCGGCGATGCCTCAGCTTATGTCAATGGGCAGAGCATAGCGCTGGATGGGGGGCAGGCCTATCTGGGTTAACTGTCACAGTTCAAGTAACATGGGGTGCGATAATACGATGAGGCTGCTGGCATGCGTGTAATGCTTACTGGTGGGACCGGATTTATTGGTTACCATACCACCCTCGCGTTGCTGGAGGCCGGGCATGAAGTCAGCTTGCTGGTGCGCAGTGTGGATAAAATGCTCAACCTGTTTGGCAATGACCGTATCGCGCACTTTACGCGTGGTGATATTACCGATGCCGCACAGGTGCGCCTGGCAATGCGCGACTGCGATGCGGTTATTCACACCGCCGCCATGGTGTCCACTCACAGTGGTGATGCGGAGAAAGTCATGTATACCAACGTGCAGGGCGCCAAGACCGTCATTGGCAGTGCGGTGGAGCTTGGCATCGGCGCGATTATTCATGTGTCGAGTGTCACGGCCTTGTTTGACCCTGACGCGGATGTTCTCGACGAAAATTCTCCGCCGGGTAAAGCCAGCAATGGCTATGGGCGCTCCAAGGTCACCTGTGAGAAATATGTGCGTGAACTGCAGGCGCAGGGGCACCCCGTCTATATAACGTATCCCGCTTCGGTCATTGGTCCGGATGACCCGGGAATGACCGAACCCAATCAGGCTATGTGCACTTTTCTGGCTCACTTTGTGCCCAGGATGTCCTCGGGTAACCAGTGGGTGGACGTGCGCGATGTCGCCAGCGTGCACCTGCAATTGTTGCAAGAGCGCCCTCCGGCCGGTCGCTATGTGCTGGGCGGGCACTACCTGCCGTGGCGGCAACTGGGGGGTGTATTGCAAGGGGTAACGGGCAGGCGATTGCTGCAACTGCCACTTAATGGCAGCCTGATGCGTTTAGCAGGGCGGCTGTGTGATGCCATTACTCCGCGCCTGAATCTGGAGGTTCCCATCACCCGGGAGGGGATGACCTACGCGACCAACTGGGTGGTGATGGACAATACCAAAGTGGAGACTGACTTGGGGTTTGAGTTCCGCCCGGTGGAGGACAGTATGGCTGATTGCATTCGCTGGCTTTACCTGGCGGGGCACGTCACGGCGGAACAGGCCGGTGAACTGGCTCATGATTAGGGGTTTGCATGCCGTTAAAGAGCTCCGCCACGCCAAGAACCTGTGGCGACAATTGACCCCGGGGTATACGCAGGAACCTGTATGAAGATTAACGATTATTTGTCCCGTGAGCAGGTGGCGCACTTCACCGCCAAAAGCGACCTCCATGCCTGGCGCCTGGTAGTGGGTAACTGGCTGGCCATTGCCATGATTTTTGCCACTGTTGCGCTGTGGACCAACCCGCTGAGCATCTTACTGGCCATTGTATTGCTGGGCGGCAGACAGTTAGGGTTGTCGGTATTGATGCACGAGTGCGGTCATCGCACCTTGTTTCGCACGCCAGGGCTGAACGATAACATTGGCCAATGGCTGTGTGCCTTGCCAGTGATGAGTGACCAGCGCTCCTATGCCCGTGGGCATCTGGAACACCACCGCAAGGCGGGCACCCCTGATGACCCTGATTTATCCAATTACCAATCCTACCCCGTTTCCAGCGCCAGCTTCCGGCGCAAGGTAGTTCGCGATTTAACCGGGCAAACCGGTGTTAAGCTGATGAGCGCTATATTCCGCGGTGCCTCCGGAGCGATTTCCCGGGAAAAGCGCGCGAGTGCCTTACCCTTTGTCCAGCAACTGGCGGTGCAGGCTCTGTTGTTCACGGTGCTCTATGCCTTTGGTATCGGCTGGACTTACCTGTTGTGGGCCACCGCCTACCTCACCGTGTTTATGTTGATTATTCGGGTGCGACAGGTGGCGGAGCACGCGGCGGTACCAGATTTGTTTGACCCTGATCCGCGCATGAATACCCGCACCGTCGATGCCCCCTGGTGGCAACGTCTGATCTTTGCCCCTAACGGTGTTAACTACCATATGGAACACCATTTTATGGCCAGCGTACCCTGTTACCGATTGCACGCCCTGCGCCGGCATTTGCAGCGACAGCGAGCGCTGGATGGCGTCCCGGTATTTCACGGCTATGGGCAGCTGCTGCGACATGCGGTGGCCGCCTGAAATCCGTCCGCGGAGTATTGTTTGCGAAATTTTGGCCTAATGTCACAAAATCATGTTTCAAATCAATGGGCGGCAGGTATTGTCGTAATAAATTAAGCTGCTATTATGGTCGCGTCAAAATAAGGAATAAAATCCCCGGGAAGCCATTCCCAGGGCAATTGATAGAAAGCTCCAGATAACGGTCCTCATGGTAATCCGCAGCGTAAGCGGGTGCTCATTGAGACAAGCGAAATGCCGACAGGGCAGGGCGCGTCCCTAGCCCTGCGTTGTAAGCTGCTCTGGGACGCGGTCTGCTGTAACAGGTAAGCCACTTGGCACGATAATAAATTAAAAAAACAGCGGACCAAGATCCGCTATATGTTGCAAAGCAAATAAAATTACTCTCAGAGGGATAGCACCATGAAGAAAAAACTGCTCGCATTGTCGGTTCTCGCCGCCATCAGCTCGCAAGCGAACGCATTCCAGTTTGATACCGGAGACGATTGGGCTATTCGCTGGGACAACACCTTCAAGGCCAATGTCATGACTCGTGTGGCCAAGCAGGATGACGACGTTGTTACCCCCCAGGCTGGCGCGTCGTGGGAACTGGCGGATGATGCCGATCTGTCGGTGGACCGCAGCGGCGGCGGCCTGGTCAGTACCCGTATCGATGTGATCTCGGAAATGGATGTGATCTGGAAAGACAATTTCGGCTTCCGCGTCAGCGGCTCCGCCTGGTATGACCCCCAGTACAGTAGCAGCAATAACGATCACCCCAGTGACAGAAGTTTATCCTGGGCTTCCCCCAGCGCCGATGTGGGTGATTACAACCACGAGGCCAAAGACCTGCACTACGCCGGCGGTGAACTGCTGGATGCCTTTGTCTTTGGTAACTTTGACTTCGGTGATATGGCACTGGGCGTGCGCGCTGGCCGCCACACTATCTACTGGGGCAACGGCCTGCTGACCAATGGTGCCCTGCATGGTTTTGGTGGCTCCATGGCCCCCATCGACTTCAACAAGGCATTATCAGTCCCTGGCTCCGAGGCCAAGGAACTCTTTATGCCCTCGGGTAAAGTATCTTCGGTTTTACAGTTGACCGACAACCTGACCCTGAATGCCTATTACGGGTATGAATATGTGGCCTACAGAGTGCCGGAAGACGGCACCTACTGGAGCCCGGCCGAATCCCTGTCCGAAAACTCCGAGTTTGCCGCGGTTTTACCCGCGGGCTCCCCGCTTGCAGCTGCATTGGGGATTCCGGATGGATTTCGTGGCGGCTATAAGCCCAGGGGTTATTCGGAAGAAGGCGGCGACTACGGCGTGAACGTACAGTATTTCATCGAGCCCTGGGGCTTGGAGGTCAGCGCTATCTACATTAACCACACCGACATGAACCTCAATGGACTGGTCGGTGCGCCTGGCAGTCCCGGCACACCGCGGCCGGGTGACGGGGGCGCTGGGGATTTCTTGCTCTCGAAGGGAGCCATTGCCATCGGTGAGTCGAAGTGGATACACAAAGAAGATATTAGCGTTTATGGTATTTCCCTGGCGAAAGAGCTCGCCGGTATCAGCGTGGGTGTGGATTTGGTCAGGCGTGAAGATCAAGCCCTCGCACCGCAGCTCAGCGCGGCGTTGTTCCTAGCGCCGGGAGCGGACATCACGAGCTTCGATGGCGACGATTATCCTGGAGCGGTCGGCGATACTTACCACGTCAATATTAACGGCATAGGTCTTCTCAACAACCAGTGGGGCCTGTGGGACGGTGGTAGCTGGATTCTGGAGGCCACGTTCTCCCAGCTTGATAGCTGCAATGAGAACTGCCAGCTCACCGATGTCCGCGTCAGCGAGGGCCGTTGGATCAGCCAGGTTGCGGGTATCTTCTCACCCACCTGGTACCAGGTGCGCCCGGGCTGGGATATGAGCATCCCCATGGCCGTTAACTATACGATCGACGGTGAAAAGGCGCCCTACAGTTTTGCGGGTGACGAAGAAGCCGGCAGCGCCAGTCTAGGCGTGCGAGTAGACATCGATCAGCAGTGGAAGATTGACCTTGCCTACAACATCCGTTTTGGTCCGGTTCTGGCTGGTATTGGTGGCCTGCTGAAAGACCGCGATAATGTTTCGCTCACGGTTAAGCGAACCTGGTAATAATGGTCTATAAATATAAAGATAATTGAAGTTCAAGAGGAACACATGATGACATTTAAAAAGACGCTAGCAGCCCTGGGACTTAGTACCTTCGTCGCCGGCGGTGCCTTCGCCGGAGTATCGGCCGAGGACGCTGCGAGGTTGGGCCAGGACCTGACCCCAATGGGGGCCGAGATGGCAGGTAATGCCGACGGCAGTATCCCGGCCTGGAACCCCGGGGGTACGCCCATTCCTGCAGACTACGTGGCAGGTTCGGGCAACTATACTAATCCGTACAAAGACGAACAGCCGCTGTACACCATTGATGGCAACAACTATATGGAGTATGCCGAGGTCCTCTCCGAGGGCAGCAAGGCGATGTTCGAAAAGTATGGTGCCGATGGTTTCAAAATGAACGTATACCCCAGTCACCGCGGTTATAAAGCGCCTGACTGGTTGTACGCCAATAATGTTAAAAACGCGACCGGGGCATCACTGGTAGCCGATGGCCAGAAGATTGATAACAACTACCCGGGTGTACCGTTCCCGGTACCGCAAAGTGGGCTGGAAGTGCTGTGGAACCACATGATTCGTTACGGTGTAGAGCGCGAATATGAGTACGATGTGTACTATGTGGGTTCCAACGGCAAACCTGTATTGTCTACCACAGGTGTTGCGTCCTCGTCTTACCCGATGTTTCGTGAGCCCGACAAGCTAGTGGGCGATACCCCCTGGACCCAGCTGCGTATCAACTACAACGCGCCTGCACGACGTGCTGGCGAGATCCTGTTGGTGCACGAGCCCGGCGCCGATTACACCGCGGGTAAAGGCCGTATGGCATGGCAGTACCTGGTAGGCCAGCGTCGTGTGCGCCTGGCTCCGGCGGTGTCTTTCGACACGCCCAACCCCGGTGTTGCCGGTACGTCCACCTACGATGACTCTTTCATCTACAACGGCTCACCAGAGCGCTTTGACTGGAAACTGGTAGGTAAGAAGGAAATCATCGTTCCCGCCAACGCTTATGATTTTGTATTCCAGCAAAAGGTGGAAGATTTGCTCGGTGAGAAGTTCCTCAAGCCGGAATTTATTCGCTACGAGAAGCAGCGTGTGTGGATCGTCGAAGGCGACCTGAAAGAGGGCTCACGTCACCTGTATAGCAAACGTCGTTTCTACATCGTTGAGGATAGCTGGACCGCCCTCACCGGTGAGACCTATGACGCACGCGGCAACCTGTGGCGTGTGCAGTATGCCTATCCTGCCAACCTGTATGACGTGGGTGGCTCCTACTCCAATGCCTACGGTGGTTATGATCTGTTGCAGAATATCTACAACCTTAATGGCAAGGCAATCCCGGGCAAGTTCACGCTGGGACTGGATAGACGCAACGAGAAGTACTTTTCTCCCAAGGGTATGGCGCGCAGCGGTGTGCGCTAAGAGTTAAACCCCTATAGGGCGTTGCAGTGGCGGCGCCCTTTTTCGTTCAGGCAGAAATAATGAATGGAAGTCGAGTCATGAAGTTACAAAAAGTCTTATTGGCTGCATTACTGGCAGTCGTTATCGGCCCTTGGTCCAGCACTTTCGCCGCCAAGTTTGATGTACTGGAATTACCAGCCGTGCCCAGCGCCCTGGCAGCAAAGTCGATGATCTTCTCGATTAAAAAATTCGATGATCGTTACTTTGCCACCGGGCATCAGGGTCATATCCTGTATTCGGACGACGGTGGCGACACCTGGACACAGGCGCAAGTGCCAGTGCGCAGTAGCATTCTCGATATTGATTTCCCAACCCCGGAATTGGGCTGGGCAGTCGGTCACGAGGGGGTTATTTTGCATTCGAGTGATGGCGGCAAAACCTGGGTCAAGCAGTACGACGGCGTGCGCTATGGCGAAGAGGGCAAAGCCTTTTATCAGGACTTGGCCGATGCCAACCCGGACAATGACCTGTACCCTTATCTGGTAGGAGAGATGGACTTCGCCATTGGGCAGGGCGCTGACAAGCCGCTGTTTCGGGTGCGGTTTCACAGCGCGACTCACGGCCACGCGGCCGGTGCCTACGGCATGATACTGGTGACCCGCGACGGGGGGCAATCCTGGGGCCATGTGCTACACAACATGGAGAATGACTCTTTCTACCACCTGTTCGACTTCTCCGAGCTCCCGGAGCAAGGGAAGTTCTTTATCAGTGGAGAAGCGGGACTGTTGCTGATGGGCGATGTCAATGCCGAGATTGCCACACAGGTACATTCCGTGCCCTGGGAGGGCAGTTTCTTCACCAGTGCCAGTGCCAGCGATGGTGCCATTATTATGGGTGGCTTGCGCGGTAGGATGTTTCGTACCGAGGATATTGGTCACACCTGGACGGTGGTGGAAAAACCCCCCACCAGTTCCATTGTCGACTCTACGCGTCTGCTCAATGACAACCTGGTGTTCGCCGGAATGGCCGGTGAAATTCTACTGAGCACCGACGACGGCAACAGCTTTGCACGGCTACCCCTGAAAGTCGGTGGCCTTGTTTTTACCGTCTCGGAAGGCCCGGCGGGCACCTTGTTATTAGGTGGCCCCAGTGGCATCCATAAACTCAGCTTGCCGCAATAACCACCAGATCTCGGAGAATCAGTAATGGCTCATGGAACTCAGTCCGATCTGCCGGTAATTGCGGATCTAATCGAATTTGACTATCAGTCCGGGACTTTCCTGGAAAAACTCGTCTTTAACAATCGCGCTGTTGTGCTCTTTCTGTGTCTGTTTACCACGGTAATACTCGGTTTTCAGGCAACGAAAATTCAATTACAGGCGGGGTTTGAGAAAACGTTGCCTATAGCGCACCAGTATGTGATCAACTACAAGGCTAATCGGGACGAATTGAAGGGCCTGGGTAATAACCTGCGTATCGTTGTTGCCGTTAAAGAAGGCACAATCTTTACGCCGGAGAATCTCAAGTTCTTTGAAACAGTGAACGACGAAATATTCTTCATTCCCGGCGTTGATCGTAACGGCATGAAATCCATCTTTACGCCCAATACACGGTGGCGGGTGGTGACTGAAGAGGGGTTTGAAGGTGGTCCGGTTATTCCCGGTGACTTTGACGCCTCAGAGGAATCGATTGCCGAGGTAAGGCGCAATATAGCGCGTGCCGGTATTATGGGTAATCTGGTCGGCAATAATGAGAAATCCGCAGCGATTCTTGTGCCCCTGCTGGATATCAATCCGGAGACCGGAGAGCGTCTTGATTATGCCAAGCTGGGTATAAAGCTCGAAGAGATCCGCGACCAGTTTGCGGCGGATGATCCTGACAAAAGTATCCACATTATCGGTTTTGCAAAGTTAATATCTGACTTGATCGATGGTCTGTTTGCGGTGATGGGTTTCTTTGCAGTTGCTGTGGTCATCGCTACTGTCTTGCTCTACTGGTACACACGTTGCTTGCGTTCTACCCTTCTGGTGATCGGCTGTACCCTCATAGCGGTACTGTGGCAGATGGGTATTCTGGCGACCTTTGGTTATGAGTTGGATCCCTTTTCGATTCTTGTACCGTTTTTGGTGTTTGCCATCGGGGTGAGTCACGGCGCCCAGAAACTCAATGGTGTGTTGCAGGATATCGGGCGTGGCACTCACCGCTACATCGCGGCGCGCTATACGTTCCGACGTTTGTTCCTGGCGGGTGTCACCGCTTTGCTGTCGGATGGTGTCGGCTTTGCGGTGTTGATGATCATCCAGATCCAGGTAATTCAGGACCTGGCGATCACCGCCAGTATTGGTGTACTGGTATTGATTTTTACCAACCTGATCCTGATTCCGGTGGCGTTGTCCTACACCGGAGTAGGTAAGAAGTGCGCCGAACGAGCCAGTCATGGTGCCAAGAGTATGGAGGATATGCACTGGTTTTGGCGTTTTCTGTTGAGCTTCACGAAAAAAGGCCCGGCGATTACCGCTATCGTTCTCAGTGTCTTAATGGCGATAGGCGGGTTTTACGTATCCAAGGGCCTGCAGATCGGTGACCTCGACCCGGGTGCGCCGGAACTTCGCGCGGACTCTCGCTACAACACCGATGTCGCATTTGTCATCGAGAACTATTCAGTCAGTACAGATGTCTTTGCGGTTATTGTTAAAACACCGCCGGACGGTTGTGTTAATCACGAGATGATGAGCCTGGCGACCGAGCTTGAATGGCGTATGCGGCAGGTCCCTGGTGTGGAGGATATTCGGGGCCTTAATGTTCGTACGCGTGAAATCATGATGGGCATTAACGAGGGCTTCCCCAAGTGGCAGGCGATGTTCCGTAACCAGGACACCGTTAACTATGCGGTGAATGAACTGGTGACGTTGGAATACGTGGATGTCGGCTGTTCTATCTGGCCCATGCTGATCTACCTGTCGGATCACAAGGCGGCAACGCTGGAAGGTGTAGTTGCCGCGCTGGAGCAGTTCAATGCGGATTGGGGTGAGGGCGAAGTTGCCGAGTTCCTTGGTGCGGCGGGCAGTGCTGGTTTTGAGGCTGCAACTAACGTAATTGTTAAGAAAGCCAATACCGAGATGCTGTTTTATGTCTACGGCGCAGTTATCTTCCTGTGTCTGCTGACTTTCCGCTCCATACCCGGCGTGATTTGCGCGGTACTACCGTTGATGCTGACCTCTATTTTGTGTGAAGCGTTAATGGTGTGGCTGGGTATCGGCGTGAAAGTGGCGACACTACCGGTTATTGCGCTGGGTGTCGGTATCGGTGTTGACTATGCCTTGTATGTTCTCACGGTAATATTGGCCAAGGAAAAGCAGGGCATGAACCTGACGCAGGCCTACTATGAGACCCTGAACTTCACGGGCCGAGTCGTTGCGCTTATTGGTGTTACGTTGGCAGCAGGGGTTATTACCTGGGCGGCCTCACCGATCAAGTTCCAGGCCGATATGGGCATCTTGCTGACCTTTATGTTCATTTGGAACATGTTCGGTGCGTTGATTCTGATGCCGGCCCTGGCTGTATTCCTGGTCAAGCCCAAGCCTGAACATGCCAGTGATTAGACGCGGCTGATCAGCCCAGTGGGCTGACGCTTCATTAGATGAATAGACGGCCATCGCTTAACAGGGATGGCCGTTTTTTTTGCCAAGGAGTAACCATGAAACTATCCAATCCTGGTGGCTGGGTCAGCGGCGCCCGGCTGTTATTAGGGCTGGCGCTGCTGAGCTCCCTTGCCGCCTGTTCTCAGGGACCGGTGTTGAGCAGTGAAGCCAGCACCGAATTTGCGGCGCAGGGACTGCAGGTCGTACAGTCCTCGGGTTTTGAGCAAGCTTATGCCCGCCCGGGTGCCGGCCTGTCGTCCTACCGAAGTATTGATGCTGAGAAAATGTCTGTGGCCGACGTGCATATCTCGCATACCACCGCGCCGGGCACAATGCGCCGTGATTGGCTGATTACCCCGGAGCGCGAGGCCAATGTGCAGGCGGCCTGGGCCCAATCCATGGACAGAGCGTTCGCCAACTATCCGAGCGCAGCAGCGGGTGCAAAAATCCTGAGAATTACGGCGGCACTCACGCGGCTCGACCCTGGTATGACGTCCTCGGCGGGGGGTGGCCTGCCAGGATCGGCAGCGGGTACGTCCAGCAATACTGTGGATGTTTCGGTAGAGTTTCGTTTTTATGATCAGGGAAGCGGAGATTTATTGGTCGTCATTCGCGACCGGCGGACTATTCCGACAGCGCAGTGGTCACGGGCTGCGGGGGTTGATATGGTTAATTTATTCGGCTCCTGGGCGGCGTTGTTGCATACCAGGGTGTCTGGACAGTAAGTGAGCTACCCGGCGGTTGCAGTGGTTGCACCTAACCGGGTAGCGCGATAGTGCGTGTAGAAATCACTACACACTCAGTACTCGACATGCGGGCCTTTACATTCCTGCCAAAGCGCCGCGGCTAGAACTGCTGCATAAACTATAAAGATGATGGGCATAAGATGCCTCCTTGGTTGATGATTAGCCGGCTCAGAAGCTGGCAGGTTCGGCTTCGTTTTCCTGCCAAATGGCCAGGAACAGAACCGTGGAGTAGATGGAAAGAATCATCGCCATGTTGCTTACCTCGTTTACTGTTTTCCCCTGCGACCATCGCCTGGGCTGATAAACAATGTATGGGCGGCAACATAATTCTTCAAATGGCCATTATTCAGGTGTAATATGAATTTAATTCATATTACTGAGCACTGGAAGCACGCTTATGGATATTAAAGAGCTGGGTCGGCTAGACCTGAACCTGCTGGTAGCCCTGGAAGCCTTGCTGGAGGAACGCAATGTTTCCCGGGCAGCGCAGCGTTTGTTCATCTCCCAGTCGGCCATGAGCAAGACATTGGGACGTCTGCGCGAGTTATTCGATGATCCGCTATTTATTCGCAAGACCTCGGGCATGGTGCCTACCCCGCGAGCAGAACAGTTAGCGGCGCAGCTGGTGCCGGTTTTGAAGTTAGTACAGGATATGGTGCAGCCGGTGGACTTTGACCCGCTCACCTACACCGGTAAATTCCGCTTTCTGGTGGAAGGTCATATGGGTGTGTGGATCATGCCCATGTTATTGCAGCGCCTGCAGGAAACGGCCCCCGGCATTTACCTACGCACGGTATCGTCGGCAGATGCGCCGCTGGATATGCTGGCTACCGGTGAGCTGGATTTCGTATTGCAGGGAGAGCGGCAGAGCTACCCGGCGGACTACTGTCTGACGACCCTGGGCTATGCGCCGCCGCGGTTGTTGGCGCGCAAGGGGCACCCGCTAGAGGGTACGGAATTGACCTGGGATACGCTGCTGCAGTACCCACAAGTACAGCTGCTGATTCCTGAACTGCTGGAAATACAGTTTCACGCCCCTGAAAACTCGACCTTTGTGCGCCGCGAGGCCGAGGTTTCGCCTCGTTTACGCACCGATCACCTGCATACAGCAATACGGGTGGTGCTATCGTCTGACTATGTTTTTCCTGCGCCACCGCTATTTATGGCAGAGGATGACCTGGCCAGGGGGTTGATCGCGCTGCCTTTGCCCGGCGGTGAGGAACTGTCAATTACCTATGTCATGGTACGGCATGAGCGGGTGGGGCATTCCCCTGCGCACGAGTTCATGCGCCGGGAAATACTGGCGGTCATTGATCAGTTTCGGCACGATGCGGGCCTGCCCAGTCTCGCGGAGTTACGAGTCCAGCGTAAGCTTGCTTACTGACGGCTTCTCACTCCCCTCGCGCTTGCTATTCTGCTAGTCTGCCTGCTTTGTTGCCAGTTATCACAAGAGCGATATGTTAAGCACGAATGAGAACTTTGTTGTTTCTACCCTGGGCGAAGGGCAGCCTGCTCTGCAGGCCCGCTTTCAGGAACTGGGTTATCTGTATATCAAGAACTATGTACCGGCTGAGCAATGTGATGCCTTGTTGCAGGCTTTTCTTGAGCAGCTAAACCCCTATATCGCAGCCGATGCAGACAGCAAGTTGCCGGTGTTGGTGGGTGACCCATTTTTTGAAACCGATCCTATCTGGGATGAGGTGTATCCCAAAATACAGGCTCTGGAGGCTTTCCACAGTTTTTTTCACGACAGCCACATACAAGCACTAATGGAGACTGTTACAGGGGAAGACGTTTTTGTCTACCCGATGAAGATGGCGCGTATCTCTACTCCCGGTAAAATTGGCTACGAGACGCCACCGCACCAGGATGCCCATTCACATCACGCGGGACCCACCATGGCGGGTATATGGGTCGCTTTGCACGATGTCAGCACGCCAATGGGTCGTGTCAAAGTGCTGCCGGGCTCGCATAAAGGCGGTGTCAGGCCAGTGTTCTCTACGCAGGGGGTTGGCGGCGTGCAGTGCGAGATCTATCCCGATGAGACCGTTTGGCACGTGTCGGATTTTGAACGCGGCGATGTATTGATATTTCATTCCTGCGCGGTGCACAAAGCTGAGCCTAATATCACCTCAAGCTCAGTCAGACTCAGTATCGATACCCGCTTCTGCGATTACGGTGCTCCCGTGTTCTCCACCAATCTGGAACCCCATCATGGTTGGCGTATAGAGGGGCTGGACTGGGCAAGCCTTTACACGCATTGGCAGCGCAGTGAGTACCAGTATTACTGGGAAGATTATCCCGGTCTTTTTTAAGAGTGGAAAAAGGCACTCGCTGTGCCAAAAAATATTCATAGGTGATAATCTTGCCGCAGTTGTTAACTAAAGTCATAAAGGATCAGTTTGCTTATGCCATGGCTGAACAATAAAGATTTTTGTGCTGTTAGTGCCTGCGTGGTGTCTGTGCTGCTGGCGTGCAGCGTGCACGCGGCCGAGGTCACCGATAGCCTGGGTGTGGTAGTCAAAACCAATAGCAGCGCTGTGGCATCACAAAAGAAGATCGACGGCCTGTCGCGAGAGACGCAGGGAATGCTGGATGAGTACCGCAAACTGCAGGATGGTAGCGAATATCAGGCGGCTTATACCCGGGAACTCGAAGAATTGAATGCGGCGCAACAACAGCAGATCAACGAGCTGCGCGAACAGATAGCGCAAGCCAGGATCACACGACAGCGCATTGTGCCGTTGATGCGCAGCATGGCTGATTCCCTGGAAAAGTTCGTGGTGCTGGACCTGCCGTTTCATCATGAAGAACGCATTAGTGGTGTACTGCAACTCAAGCAGCGTCTCAACCAGCCAGACCTGTCCGTATCGGCCCGCTTTCGCCTGTTACTTGAAGCCTACCAACTTGAGCAGGGCTACGGCGGCAACATAGAGGCCTGGCGTGGTCCATTGCAGTTCAAGGGTCAGGCGTTGTCGGTGGCCTACCTGCGGGTGGGCAGAGCGGCGCTGTATTTCCAGACTCTCGATGGTGCCAGCAGTGGTTACTGGAATACGACGCAGGAGAGCTGGCTAGAGCTCGATAGCGAACATAATCGTGACCTGGCGCAGGCGTTGCGCGTGGCCAAGAACCTGATGGCACCGCAATTGTTGCAACTGCCGATGATGGCACCGGGAGCTGAGTCATGAGATCTTTCGTTGCCACGGCATTGGTGCTTTGTTTATTCCTGCCGCTTTATGGCCATGCCCAGGAGGCCCTGCCCGAGCAACAAATTACCAATCTGGATCAGTTGCTGGAATCTGTGCGCGAACAACAGCGGCAGCAGCGTGCCCGTAATCAGCAGCGAGAGCAGCAGTTTCTCAACGACAAGAAACAGCAGCAGGCGTTGTTGAGTAAAGCGCAGCGCGATTTTGAGCGCAGGAAGAAAGAAAACCAACCGCTGTTGTTGACCACTGAAGATAGCCAGGCTGAAATTCTGCGACTTGAAAAGCAGTTGCAAGATGTCACCCGGGACATGGGTGATCTGGCCAGCACTTTTCGCGAATTCGCCGGTGATTTTACCGCCGTATTACAGGAGTCCATGGTCACCGCGCAACTGCCCGGGCGCAGTGATCAATTGCGGGCGCTGGCGGCAACCAATTCCCAGCCAACCATTGATGAAATTGAAACCTTGTGGGTGTTGTTGCAAGAAGAAATGACCGAAGCGGGCAAGGTCGTGACGTTTCCATCATCGGTGGTAACGGCTAACGGTACCGCTGCGCAGCGTGACGTGTTGCGTATTGGCACGTTCTCCGCCTACAGCGATGACGATTTTTTACGCTACGTGCCAGAAACCGGTGAATTACTGATACTGTCACGGCAACCTGCGGCGCGCTATCGCGGTGCGGCGCAAGACTTTGCTGCCCGGCCCGGTATGATCGGTTCCATTACGGTGGATCCGACCCATGGCAGTCTGCTGGGTATGTTGAGCTATACGCCCAGCCTGCGTGAGCGTATCGACCAGGGTGGAACCATTGCTCTGATTATTATTGCCCTGGGTGTGCTGGGCATGCTGATGGCTTTTTGGCGCGGTATTTACCTGGGCGTGGTGCAACTGCGGGTTGGTAGCCAGTTGCGCAATCTGACTAAACCGCAGGATTCCAACCCGCTGGGTCGGGTACTGCTGGCGACTCAGGGTATCGCGCTGGATGAAGAGGAACTGCTGCAGTTGAAGCTGGACGAGGCGGTGCTGGCGGAGATGCCGACGCTGGAACGTGGCAACGGCGTGATCAAGTTGTTGGCGGCCACCTCGCCGCTGTTAGGTCTATTGGGCACGGTGACAGGTATGATCCTGACTTTCCAGGCGATTAGCCTGTTCGGTACCGGCGACCCCAAATTAATGGCCGGCGGTATCTCCCAGGCATTGGTGACCACGGTGCTGGGCCTGGTGGTGGCTATTCCACTATTGTTTAGCCACAGCGTTATCGCTTATATGTCGCGCTCTATTATTCAGCGTCTGGATGAACAGTGTGCCGGAGTGCTGGCGCGCACGGCTGAGAACCAGGAGCGCACGTAGTGGACTTTCTGCTCTCGTTAAGTCATGGCATACAGGACTTTGTCGATCAGGGCGGCCCCGTATTGTGGGTCATCTTTGCAGCCTGTTTGCTTCTGTGGCTGCTGATACTGGAGCGTGCCTGGTTCGTGCGCATTACCTGGCCGCGCCGCGCCAAGTGCTTAGTGGCCGAATGGAATGCCCGGGATGACTGCTTCTCGTGGCGGGCGAAAAAAATACGCGAGGCCACTGTTTCCGAAGTTAATATGGAATTGCATGCACTGTTGCCATTGATACAGATGTTAGTGGCTCTGTGCCCGTTACTGGGATTACTCGGCACGGTGCTGGGCATGATAGGCGTCTTTGAAGTTATTGCCGTGAGTGGCAATGACGACGCCCAGGCGATGGCGCGAGGCGTCTACCGTGCGACGATTCCCACCATGGCTGGCCTGGTTGTCGCCTTGACCGGTATCTACTTTACAGTGCGCCTGCGGCGCCTGGCAGATCGTGAGACCAGCCGCTTAATGGGTAGCTTGACACTGTATGAATCCAGATCCGGAGGGCTGCAATCATGAGCGCTAAACGGCACCTGGCAGCCCAGGATGAAACAGAGCTCGATATGACGCCGATGCTGGACATCGTGTTCATCATGTTGATCTTCTTTATCGTTACCACCTCCTTTGTCAAGGAATCCGGCGTCAGCGTGAGTACTCCCCAGGCCGAGACGGCCTCGCAGCAGGAAAGTGTCAATATTTTTATCGCTATCACCGCCTCGGGGGAGGTTTGGATAGACCGTCGCCCGGTGGATCCGCGCTCGGTGCGCGCCATTGTTGCGCGTCTGCACGCCGACAATCCCGAGGGTTCGGTCATCATTCAGTCCGATGAAGAGGCCGCCACTGGCACGCTGGTGGAGGTAATGGATCAAGTCCGTCTGGCGGGTGTGGAACGGATAGCCATCGCTGCAGACAAGCGCGGCGGGTGACCGGGTATTAACTGATGCGTTTCCTTCCCGCTTTTATCGGCGCCGTGCTCATTACCGTAGCCGTATTCCTGTTTATGCAGAGCCTGATCGAGCGCGGTAAGGACGAGGGCGTGCAGATTGTGGTGCACAACGATATTCAGATATTGCGTCAGGAACCTGAGCAGGAGGAGCCAGAGCAGGAACAGGAACCGTCGGAAGAGCCCCCGGAAGAACCGTTAATGGACTCTATGGAAGTGCTTGATATGAGTGCGCCTGCGCCACAAGCATCCACTGACCTGGAACTGCCGGCTCTTGATCTTGGCGCTGGCGATATCAACATCCAGGCGTCGGGGAAACGCTGGAGCGCACCGCTGGGAGACGGCGGCGTGAAGGTTAGCGCTGGCGGTACTGATGCACCCGGGTACATAGAGGTGGTCCCGTTCAATACGCGCCGCCCGAATGTGCCTGAAGTTGCCTGGCAGAATAAAATCAACGGCTGGGTACTGGTGGCTTTTTCGGTGACGCCGCAAGGCAAGACCAGACGTGTGCGCGTACTCGATGCCAAGCCGCGCGGCGTATTTGAGGAGAAAGTGGTTGCCGCGGTAGAGGACTGGAGTTATCAGGTCAGTTTTTCCGGCAAAGCCAAGAGCGATGTGCTGTTAACCCAGAAAGTTGAGGTGCTGTGGGAAAATTACCCACAGAATATTCCCAATGTTGATTAAGCCGCTCCACCGCCATGGGTATCGGTCCGTGGGCGTTGTGGCGTTGGTATTGATGTCTCTTGTGCCGGCCACCGTGGCCCAGCAGCAGGGGCAATATCGCAGCAGAATTTTGCTTACCCCTGGCAGCGAACTGGATAAAGGCGCTGAGCTGTCTATTGAAGAGCTGGAACAACAGATTGGTTCTATTGAGCAACCCTATGCCAAATCCAGTGCCGGTCGCCACCTGGCACGACATTATGTGGAGCAGGGGGAATATGCCAAGGCCATAGAATTTTATCAAACGGCGCTAACGGCACAGGGCTTATCCTCTATTGCCAATCGCGAGATGTTGCGTGAGTTGTCCCAGGTTTACCTGCTCAGCGAAGATTATGCCGCCGCCGCGCAAACCCTGCAGCGCGCCCTGGACATTGACCTGGTTCCAGAAGTCACTGATTACCTGTTGCTGGCTCAGGCACATTATAAGATGGGAAAATATGTGGCGGTGGTGGCCGCACTGGACCAGATACAAGAAAAAGGACTGACCCTGGACACCCGGCAAACGCGCCAGGCGTTGGCACTGTATTACCGCGCCGGAGCCTATGCCCAGTGCGAGCGTTTGTTGCGACGCTTACTGCAACTGGAGCCGGACAATCCGGACAACTGGCACCAGCTGGCATCGGTTTATTTGCAGCAGAACAAGAAGCGACAGGCACTGGATCAGTTGACTCTGGCGCGGGAAAAAGCAGTGCCTTTTACCGAGCGCGACATTATTCTGCTGGCTGACTTGCATGCCGCTAATGACAATCCCTACGGTGCAGGACAAGTGCTGGATGAAGCGCTGGCACAACAGCAAGTGGCAAGTGACGGTGAACACTACCGCAAGCTGTTTCAGTTCTGGTTGCGAGCAAGGGAACACGAAAAAGCGGCGCAGGCCCTGTCACGGGCGGCCAAACTCAGTGGCGATACCGAACTCTACCTGTACCTGGCACAACTACAAATGGAAAAACGTGCCTGGCCGCTGATGCACCAGACTATGCTGGAGGCCTGTGCCGAGCCAATACGTGACAAGTTTGTCGGGCGTGCCAATTTATTACTGGGTGTCAGTCAGCTGAAATTGGGAGACAACGTGAGCGCGCGCCGGTCCTTTATTAATGCCACCTTGATCGGCGGCGTTAATGCCCAGGCTGCTCAGTGGCTGAACTTTATGAATGCCGAAGCCACCACCAAGAATGAGGCGAGGCGTATCGTTGGTATCTGTTTTGGCAGCGAGGGTAAGCGGGGCAAGGGAGGCGCGACGGCCTTTGCGGTAGCAGATGAGCAGGCCACAGCCGAATCCGCGGGCCAAAGTGAGATACAGACCAAGACCGTGCCGGCCATGCGGTTGTTCTACACCGAGCAGGATATGACGCTATCTGAGCTGGGCGATAAATTGCAGTCTCTGGTGGTGCGCATGAACATCAATCTGGTGAAGGCCGGGGGCACGGTGACAGGGCCGGTGCATCTCATACCCGCTAGTGATTTCACCACACAAGAAGCCACCTTGGCCTTTCAACTGGCGTTACCTATGCGTGGTTCTCCCAGCGCCAGGGGCAAAAACAAAGTGCGTTCTACCGATTCGTTTAAATGCGGCTACCTGCAATACGCCGGCCCGCCGGATGGTCTA
>JBALVO010000004.1:18610-21235 GCA_036961445.1 Halioglobus sp. | reverse complement strand
ATTACGTTTCATTTGTGAGAGGTCTAGACTGTCCTTCGTCAACTCACAAGGAACAGATGACATGAAAACACTCACTACTTTGGCATTAACGCTGGCTCTCAGCAGTGGCGCTTTTACTGTACACGCTGCTGATCAATCAGAGCAGGATGTCGCAACTTGCATGGCGGAGCTACAGGCATATTATGGCGACGCTACCGAACTCATCCTGGTCGAAAGACGCCGTAACCAGCATGGCACCCGGATGAAGGTCGCCGCAAAACGCGATACTGACAACTCCTATTTCGCTAACTGCTGGGTCGCCAAAAATGAGTTCCCGGACTTTGCTGATGAGTCGTCGCAGAATATGATAGCGGTCGCGTCACCGGTAATTTCGGCGCAGGAATAGCCTCAGTCGGGGCAGGGTAGATGCTGTTGCGGCAGTCAGAGGCGGCTTATCGCCGCGCTCGATACCATATCGGTGACGACCAGGCGCGCTCCTGTACGGTGGGGGAGTAGAAGGCCTCCCGCGCAGGGTCGATACAGCACTTACCAAAAACATCGCCGCTGGCACCTGCGTCCTGTGCTTTAGCGGTGGCCGCCGCCGCTTGCTGCTCACACTGCCCGGAGAAAGGGTTCACACCGGCCGCCTGGCACTGCAGGGTACTCCAGCGACAGGTGGGGTTCTCCAGCAAGCGCACGTAGTAAAATGCATCTTCCCGGGCGTTGAACCCGGGGTCCTGCCACACGGTGCAGGATTGCTGCAGGCCGCGTCCGACACGTCCGCAGTTTTGCGTGTTTACTGTAGCGCCATTATTTTCATTCCCTGCTATGTCGAATACTTTTTCATGGACTTGCCCCTGCCCATCTACCCAGCCTTTGATAATCTGCACCCGCTGTAAGTCGGTGCCGGGTGATTGCAATGTGCCTGAGTCCTTCTGGGCGCTGACCAGGAAGCGCGGTGGGGAGCCCTCTGTAGTGGCGTTGATCTCACCGCCCATGGGAACGCCTTGCCGATAGGCCGTGTCCAGCATATCCGTAGCAGCGCACAAATCTTCATCCAGCGCACCTGCAAAGAAGCGCAGGGTAGGTCGAGTGCCGCTGGTGGCATAGGTTTCTTTGCGGCGTATGGCGTCAAAGATACTGTCGCGGGAATTTTCCTGGGCCCATACTACCGCCAGACCGCCGGGATTGGAGTAGAAATGGTCCTGGACATTGTTGTACTGGGAGTCGCGGCGCCCCAGATGTCCGACAAAATTATTCTCTTCGGCATTGCCGGGTGCCGCGCTGTGGGTATCGGTGCTGCCGATAAAGCCCATAACAAAAGGATTAGTGCCCAGTGTGTCTTCCAGCTGGAGGCCGTCTTTAAGCGCATTGCGCACCATGTTGCGCCGCGCGAACTGTTCCATGGGCACGGCATTGGCGCGATCCGTGCGCACTTCACCATGTACCGACCCCAGCATGTTCAGGTTATCCGCTGCGATCTGCTCGAAATCGCAGGCCTCATCAATGGTGTCCAGCCCCAGGCCCCGCAGCCTGTCATAGCGGCATTCCGAGGCCCCCTTGTGCTGCACCAGTTCCACTACCGGTTCAAAGAACAAACGATCCTGCAGTTCCTGTTCCGACTCAGGATCGTTGAACATCCGCCCCCCCGATAGATTGGAATTGTGCGGGATTGCCATTACGTCGCAACCATTGTCCAGGTCGGTGCAATTGCTGCGCAATTGCCGCCACAGGCTGGGGAAACTGCCCCGACCGGTATCGTAAACAGAGATGGGCTTGGCAGTCACGGTGGTGTTGCGGAAGATTACATTCCGATGCATGTTGTTCTGGTCAAATGCCTCAGTGTATTCGTAGCCAACAAAGGTGGTAAAACTGCAGTCGGCACTGCGGTCGTAATGCTCCTCCGCTGCCTGTTGGATCCGCTGCCAGGTTTGTTGGTCGGCAGCTTCACAGTCTGATAGTGAACAGGCAAAGGATTTATCGGGCGCATTATCCAATTGCCCACCAAGGTCAGTCCACCAGTTAGCGGCGATTAATTGCACCCAGATATTCTGCCCACGGGTCATCATGCAATGAGGCCACCAATAACCGGCTTTACCCGTGTCCTGTGTACAGATATTGATCTGTCCGAAAAATTCGGCATGGTCAGTTACCGCGGTAAAGTCCAGTGGACGACCGATTTTGGCCTTGATAGTTTGCTCGCCATTGGCATCAGGCAGGGTGATGGCGTCCCCTTTGGCATAGCGATAGGCATCCCAGGGGTCACGGCGTTGGCTGGACAGGTAAGAATCGAACGAGTAGCTGGTATGCACGTGTAAGTCGCCGAACAAAGGGCGGCGGTTGGCTTCAAAGCTGGCGCAGGGCTCGCGTTGTTCGGTGCGTTCGAAGATCGCTGAGTCAGTATCGGCGGCCAGGCTGGAGAGCGGGGGGAGAGTGGCAAACAGGGCGACCGCGCTTACGGTTGCAATTATTTTCATAGCTATCCTTTGCACGTTTCCAATGCACCGTTGCCGTGGTGGGGCAGGCCCGCGCTTAGCTCGTTAAGCAACTCAACCCTTTCCTCATAATTGTTGTACGAGTTTGCGCGCGTCCAGTATAGCGCCATCGATAAAACTCTTGTCGCGGCAGTCGCCGATGCGGTGCACC
>JBALVO010000004.1:0-18510 GCA_036961445.1 Halioglobus sp. | reverse complement strand
CCCAGGGATGATCCGGGTTCGAGGATGGTGACCTTGCGACCGCGCTCCACCAGATATTCAGACAGTTCGAGTCCTACCAGACCGCCACCTATAACGACCACCTCGTTGGCAAGAGGCATCCATAGTTTGCTCATGAAGCGTAGCAACTTGATACTGCGCAGCATCTGGGTCATACGCGCGGCGCGCAGCATTATGCGGTATAGCGGGTTGAGCTTGGCGGCAGCCTGCTTACTGGTACCAAAAAGTACGCCACGCAGCTCATCGCCATCAAAAACGTGTCGCTGTTGTTTGCCGGGAATCTGTGGTGCCATGCGTACTGCCCCGGTGGCAAGGACGACGTGGTCGGCTTGCACCGCAGCAATGTTTTCCCTGGTGGCGGTCTTGTTCATCTGCAGATCAATAGGCAGTGCTTTCACGGCTGCTGCCAGGTAGTGCACGAGACGTTCGTTGGGCTCATAGACCAGCGCCGCGATACGAGCCGTGCCGCCCAGGTCTTTATCCTTTTCCCATAAGCTGACCTTATGCCCCTGCAGTGCCAGCATGCGCGCCGCTTCCATGCCACCCGGACCTCCACCGATGACCAGAATTTTCTTGCCATCACTGCTGCGGGCGAGGATGTCGCCCTCGTGTTCCCGACCCATGGCGTGGTTGACGGCGCAGCACATGGGTTTGTTGATAAAGATCTGACTAACGCAGATATAGCAGTAAATACAGGGTCGGATGCTCTGGTCCTGGCCCGTCGCCAGTTTGTTCGGCAGGTCCGGGTCCGCCAACAGTTTGCGACCCATTGCCAGGTAATCGAAATCCCCATTAGCGATGCAGCGTTCGGCTACCTCCGGTTCGATGCGGCCCACTCCGATAACAGGGATGCCAACGGCTTGTTTAATCGCCCTGGCAAAGGCGATAAATCCGCCGGGTTCGTGCACCAGGGGCGCCTCGGTAAATGCGATAGCATGGGCGATATTGCCGTAGGCGCTGACATCGATCGCCGCGGCGCCGGCCTGTTCGCACAGGCGTGCCGTTGCCGCGCAGTCCGCCAGTTCGATGCCGCCTTCGATGCGGTATTCCCTGGCGTCCAGTCGTACCAGGATGGGGAAATCGCCGCCGGTTGCAGCGCGCATCGCGGCTATGACTTCCACCAGAAAGCGCGCCCGGTTTTGCCGGGAGCCGCCATATTGGTCCGTGCGTTGATTGGTATAAGGTGACAGGAAATTGGCCAGCAAATAGCCGTGGCCAGCATGAATTTCCACTCCGTCAAACCCGGCGTGCTGTGCCCGTTTAGCGGCAGCTGCAAACTGGGCTACAAGCTCCGCTATCTGCGGCACCGTCATTTCACAATACGTGGCGCCTTTGCCATCAGGCCCAGCGGCCTTGATGAAATTACCAATTTCCTGCGGCGTGAGGACATTAAACATATCACTGCCGCTTTTCGGGATCTGCGAGGGTACCGGGATAGGGCGTCCGGCGGCGGTGTCTTCCTGGGCCATTTTGCCGCCGTGGTTCAGCTGCGCGACAATCCTTGCACCGTGAGCGTGTACACGACGCGTCAGCTCGGTTAGGCCGGGAATGAAATCGTCGCGTGAAAACCCTAACGTATTGGGCATGGTGGAGCCATTGGGCCAGCATGCAGCCGATGTCTCCAGTACCAAGAGGCCAGCGCCACCTTTTGCTCTGGCCTCGTAGTAGGCGATAAGTTGCTCTGTGCAATGGCCGTCTGCGGACGCGAAGTTGGAACCCATGGCAGCCAGTATGATGCGGTTGCGCAAATTCAATGTACCAATGCGACCGGGTGACAACAGGTGAGTGTAGGTTTTTGGCATTGCCTGGCTCTGCAGTATCTATGACCCGCAATAGTATTGGCCCTGCGCGCGCATCCTCACAGGACCACACAGGTCATATTTATAAACAAATCCGCTCCCACCACATAGGCGAACGCAAATGTCTATAAAACTGATTGCAGGTGTTCTGTGCCGCAAGCGACTCTTCGCCGATACTGCACGCTGTTGCACAAAAAACAGTCTTGCTTAGGTGCTGGCGCACCAAAGATGAGACAGCGGAATGCCAGCTCTCATTTATTGCAATGGCTCCGTCATAGATAATTTTAATACGGAGAAAATCCATGTCGATTCCATTTACCAAAACAGCACTTATTGCGGCCATGGCAATGGTGGTTGCTGCGAGCTCACATCAAGTGCTGGCGCAGTCCCGCAACTCGTCGTTGATGCTTGAAGAAGTGGTAGTCACCGCCCAGAAGCGCGAAGAGAGCGTGCAGGACGTGCCGATCTCTATTACTGCGCTCAGCGAAACTGATCTGGAACGGCGCGGTTATCAGAACGTGGGTGATCTAATCAACTCAATTCCGAATATGGGTGGATTTGAATCTCCCGGTGGTAAAGGCAACGTAAGTTTCAGCCTGCGCGGCATCGGTAGCGGCAGCCCCAGTAATCTGTCGGTTGATCCGGCCAATGCGATGTACATAGATGGGGTGTATATCGGCAAGCAAACAGGCTCGGCGCTTGATGTGGCCGAAATAGCTCGAATAGAAGTGCTGCGTGGACCACAGGGTACGCTGTACGGCCGTAACTCGACTGGCGGTGCCATCAACTTCATCACACAAAAGCCGACAGGCGAGCTCGGTGGTAAGTTCACCGGCACAGTGGGCAGTGATGGCCTATGGGCCGGTAAGGGAACTATTTATACAGGCACTCTGGGTGAGATAGGCGAAGGCTTGGGTGCATTGTCGGCCTCTTTTGGCTACCAGACACGGCAGCGTGATGAACTATTTTCCAATACGAACTCCAATTACGACGACTTTGAGGACCTCGATAGAGACGGTTACCGGGTGGCATTACGTTGGGATGTGTCGGATAGGTTACGGGTTGATTACGCTTACGATCACGCTGAGCTCAATGAGAAGGCCACGCCCCAGTTTATGGTAGGTATTACACCACTAGCAATCGACCCGACAACGGGTGCTGAAACCAGTCGAACCGATATCCTGTCGCAATTTAACGTGGGGATAATCAGTCCCGGCCTGGAACAAATGAATCAGTTTGCACCATTGTTTGGTTTGTCACCGGATGACACAGCGGGGCGTTATGCCGGCTCCAGCGCGGCGACTCTGGACCTGCTGTCCAATCCACAGGACGGCAGCAGGCCCAACCGTGCCAGTAGTGATATCAATACCTATTCCAAAAATGAGTCGGACGGCCACAACCTGACTATGGCCCTCAATTTTGATGATATGGGCGCACTGGGTAGTGTCGAGTTCAAATCGATTACGGGTTACAGGGAAATCAAGAATAGCAATTTTGGTGATCTGGACGGCACTGATAACAGCCTGAATGCCGATGGTATCGGTGCCGTAAATGACAGCACGCTGGGGGCGCTTACTGCGATGTATGGTGAGGAACTGGCTCTATTTGGTCAGATGGCGGGTAACCCGGCGCTGATTCCCGTATTAACGCGCATGTATAACGAGGTACAGCAGAGCATTGGGGCAATGTGGGACAATATTGATCAATTCGGTGGCGCTTACTTTAATCAGGATGCGAAACTTGAATACGAGCAGTTCTCCCAGGAATTACAGATGGTTGGCGCAACCGACCGTCTGGAATATGCTGTCGGCCTTTACTACTTTTCGGACGAGGGCAAGAACCGCAGTTATCGCCAGGCGGCACAGCCGGTGGGCGGGATAGAGGCAATAAACTACGATAACGAGACAGAAGCCTGGGCCGTCTATGGGCAGGCCACCTACCGCCCGGACATGCTTGATGATCGACTCGCTATTACCTTGGGCTATCGCTATACCGAGGAAGACAAAGACGTAAAGTATCTATACCAGTCCGCTGGACCGGTGGTCATTCCAGGGCCGTTTCCCGGTACTTTGCGCACCAACCCGGATTTTACGGGTGAGCTTAGTCCGGTCCCGGGCGAGTACCGGGAGAAGGATGATGAGAGCTTTGATAATAGCAGCGGTAACGTTACCTTGGCCTATGATCTAAATGATGCCAGCAACGTGTTTTTACGCTGGGCCAGAGGTTATCGCAGCGGCGGATTTAACGGAGAAGTCTTCGGCGACCAGTTTGACGAGGAAACCATTGATACCTGGGAATTGGGAGTGAAATCAGACCTCATTCCAGCGGTGCTGCGCATGAATGCGTCGGTCTTTACCTACAAGTATGACGACCAGCAGGTCAGCCAGATCGTCGTTGATGAAAATCTGCAAACCTCGTCCTTTATCGGTAATGCCGGTCAGTCCGAGCGCTGGGGCGCAGAGGTGGAAGCGCAGTGGCTGCCCCTGGATGACCTGATGATCTCCCTGAGCTATGCGCACATGAATGGCGATTTTGACGAGTACGCCACGTTTGAGGGCGCTACGACCTCTATCGATGCCAGTGACCTGGCCAAGCGCTCGTCCCCGGACAACCAGGCCTCGGCAATTGTAGATTGGGTCTTCGCCCGCACCCAGTCGGCGGAGTTCATGGCACACGTAGAGGTGTTCTGGCAGGATGAGTCCTATGCGGCTGCGTTGTGGACTGGCACTTATTCCAATGAGCCGGTGGTGTTTGATCCGATCGTTCTGGACGAGCGCACTATTGTCAACGCGCGCCTGGGTATCGAGAACGTGCAGATCGGCAGTGGCACATTGCGCGCTGGATTATGGGCCAAGAATGCCTTTGACCAGGACTACAACACTTTCGGCATCAATTTCGCCAGCCTTGGACTGATTACCGAACAGTACGGTGAAGAGGCTACCTTCGGTCTGGATGTCACCTACGAGTTCTAATTTCCCCTGGGTCCGATGGATCCTTTGAGCCGCGACTGTTGTAAGTCGCGGCTTTTTTTTAGATTCTGGATTATGGCCGACTGACGCCCTGGCCATTCAGGCCTTCATGACGAAACGCAAACCCGTATGGAAAGGCCGTTAGAATATGTAAGGGACTGCTGAACTGATATGACTGTGAGATCGAATGATTTGGTTATACCCGGGTGAGCCCCCATCACTTACCCTACACCAAGAAATGACGCAGGAGCAAAAAATGGGACTCTACGCAATGACCGGTGGCGCCACGGGTATCGGTGCAGCAATCAAACAACGTCTTCGCGAAGAGGGCCATAAGGTTATTGTTGTTGACATAAAAAATGCCGATATCATCGCCGATTTGTCGGCCAAAGAAGGTCGACAAGCTGCTATTGCAGCGCTCAGGGATGCGGCAAAAGATGGCCTGGATGGACTGGTCACCTGCGCGGGTCTGGGCGCTAATGTGCCAAACCACCCGCTGATCACTCAGGTTAATTATTTTGGTACGGTCGAGCTCATTGCAGGCCTTAAGGATTTGTTGGCTGCCAAACGCGGCGCCATTGTATTGATATCATCCAACTCAGCTGCTATGAACAACAGCCCGCAATTCGTTGATTTATTGCTCTGTGGCGAGGAAGAAGAAGCGCTGCGTTTTTCTGAAACCATCGCAGCGCAAGAGGTCTACAGTGGCACCAAACAAGCAGTAGCGCGCTGGATGCGATCCAATGTCGTTGACTATGCCGCGGCAGGTGTGCGGATGAATGCGGTTGCCCCTGGCTATACGCAAACACCGATGACAGAACAGGTTGAGAGCGACCCCACTTATGGCCCGGCGATCAAGGAATTTATGTCCAGCATCCCTGTGGGATTTCCAGGTAAGCCCGAGGATCAGGCGGCGGCAGTCAGTTTTTTACTGAGTCCGCAAGCCAGATTTATCTGCGGCTCCGTGCTGTTTGTCGATGGTGGTCATGATGCCATGTTCCGGCCCCAGCAATTTTAGGGCAGTCAGTTGACGCTGGGAGATACACAAGAATGAAATTTACATTGATGACAGGTTTAGGGGGTGTTGAAGACTACCCGGATTTGGCGCGCGCTGCCGAGACGGCGGGTTTTCATTCGATGGCACTGCCTGACAGTTTGTTTTATCCGCAAGTCAGTGAGTCCGATTACCCTTATCTCAGTACCGAGGCGGTGCGCCAGGCGCTTGACGGCGTGGCTGTACTGGAGCCATTTGTCGCCATGGCCGGCATTGCTGCCATCACCGAGCAGCTACGATTTTATCCAGCAGTAATGAAGGTGCCGGTGCGTCAGCCCCTGGTTCTGGCCAAAGCGTTATCCTCTCTGGCAGTAGTGAGTAATAATCGGGTGTCCCTGGGTGCCGGACTCAGCCCCTGGAAAGAGGATTTCAGTTATAACGGCGTGGATTTTGAGAAACGCGGCAAGCTTATGGACGATTGTTTGCAGATCATCAAGGGCGCCATGTCCGGCGACTATTTCGAGTTCCATTCAGACAACTACGAGATAGGGCGCTTGAAACTCTCACCGGTGCCTTCCAGGCCCGTGCCTATCCTGATCGGCGGTCATGCCAAGCCCGCCCTGCGCCGCGCTGCGCGCCTGGGAGACGGCTGGATTTCCGCCAACAGCGACTACCAATCCCTGCGCGCTATGATTACTACCCTGAATGAACTGCGCTGTGAGTATGGCACTGATACCAATGATGACTTCGAGATTCATGCCTTCGATATGGCGGCGCGCAACCTGGACGACTTCAAGCGCCTGCAGGCGTTGGGGGTGACCGACGTGTGTGTGACGCCATGGAACCCCTACGATCCCGCGGTAGGGCGTGAGCAAAAGTTGGCGGCTGTGCAGAAGTTTTCACAGCGGATTATTCAGCTTTTTTGACGCTGATCATTCGTTAACCCCGATGTAACTGCTATTCTTGACGCGCAGTTGATTTCTCAATTGCTGCTGTAGGGGGTTCTTTTGGATAGCGACAGCATCCGGCAACTTATCGGCTCACTGCCACCTGCTCATCAGTGTACGCTGCGTGAAACGCACATTTCCTGGGTCATTCTGTGTGGCGATTTTGCCTATAAAATAAAAAAGCCGGTGAATTTCGATTTTCTCGATTTCTCGACCGTGGAGAAGCGCCGTCACTATTGCAACGAAGAATTGCGCTTAAACCGTCGCTTCGCCCCAGGGCTTTATCTGGCGGTTATACCGATCACCCGCACTGCGCAGGAGTTACAGTTCGACGGCAGCGGAGAGATCGTTGATTATGCAGTCAAGATGCAGCGCTTCGATGAATCGCAGTTGCTTGATAACATCGCAGCGCGAGGCGAGCTGGACGCTATGCTACTGCGCGCTGTGGGTAAAGAGTTGGCCGGGTTGCACGCGAAATTGCCGGTCTGTAATCCCGATCCTTGTGGTTCAGAGCCGGGCTCTCCGGTCGCCTTGAGAGCGGCTATCGAGCAGAACATGATACAGGTGCGGCAGTATGCCCTGCGCTCGAGTGAGTTACAGCAGCTGGACATCGTCGAACATTGGATATTGCGGCGCTATAGCGACCTGTTGCCGGTGATGAAGAATCGCGTTGCACAGGGCTGGATTATAGACGGCCATGGTGATGCTCACCTGGGCAATATTGCAATGTTTGACGGCGCAGTGCAGTTGTTTGACTGCATTGAATTCAACCCGGCATTTCGCATCATGGATAGCATCAGTGAAATCGCTTTTCTGTCGATGGATATTGAGGCACGGGGGCACACCCAGGCAGCCCACCGCTTGCTATCTGATTATCTTGAATATCGTGGTGATTATGCCGGCCTGGTATTACTGAATCTTTATCGCTGCTATTTTGCCATGGTACGAGCGAAGGTGGCTCTGTTGCGTGAACCCCGCACGAATAAAGACATTGGCGAAACCCCGGGCTTTGTGATATTTCGCCGCTATCTTGAACTTGCCTGTAGCTACACGCAATCCGTGCCGGGGTTTGTTGCTATTACTCACGGCGTATCTGGAACCGGTAAATCGACAATAGCAGGCGAGTTGGTAGCCTGCAGCGGCGCAGTGCGTTTGCGTTCCGACGTGGAGCGCAAACGATTGGTGGGTTTAGCGCCAGAGCAGCGCAGCACGCTACAGGACAAGGAGCTTCTTTATTCTACTGGCATGACTCGCGCTACGTTCGCCCGGTTGCAGGTATTGGCTGGGGTGATCCTTGACGCCGGTTTTGCGGTGATTGTCGACGCCACGTTCCTGCACCGCCGCGCACGTGACCCTTTTCGTGAGCTGGCCCACAGCCTGGAGCTGCCGTTTATTATCGTGGACTGCCTGGTCGAGCCGGGTCAATTACGACAGCGTTTGATCGCGCGAGAGGACCAGGCGCACGATGCCTCGGAAGCGGGGGTGACGGTTATGGAAGGTCAGTTGCGTGAAGCTGAACCGCTAACCGCGGTGGAGCAAAACTGTCGACTGCTTGTTAACACGCAAGACCCAGGCGACGAACTGTGGCGAGAATTTCAACAGCGCTTACTGCACTTGTAAGCTACACTAACGCTAGAGTTGAGAATAGTAATCAGCAAACGATGCAATTGAAAACGGGAGAATAATAATGAAACTTATCTATGTCTTGAGTGCAGCAGCTTTCCTTAGCGCTAGCCAGATACCAGTCCAGGCTGCTGACGCTGATCTGTTCGGCCGATGGAGTTCCGATACCGACGAATTTATCCAGTTGGCTGGCGACGACGACCGTCAAGACCGCCGGGAGGAGCGCGGTCGTTCTGATGAGCGTCACGACCGAAGAGATTGTCGCCAGGATGAAGGTGTGGTGGGCAAGGATAAGCGCGACTGCAAGCAAGAGGAGGTTCGTGATGGTGTCCGGGGAAATCAGGGCGAGCGACTCGATGGTGATAACGACAACGACAACGACAACGACAACGACAACGACAGCGACAACGGTTGATCCGGGTTGGTCTGCAGCAATAGGGTGCGCTGCGCTGAGTTGCCAGGGATAATCGTTGCTGTGGCGATTATTGTGCACGGTAGGGGCCCGCATGCCCGATGAGCAACCTAACAATCCATTACACGGCACCACGCTGGAAGTCGTTGTTACCCAGCTTGTGGATTACTACGGGTGGGAGGAGCTTGCGCAGAGGGTCAATATCAATTGTTTCAAGAAAGACCCGTCAGTAAAATCCAGTTTGAAGTTTCTGCGCAAAACACCCTGGGCCAGGGAGAAGGTGGAGAGCTTGTATATCGCCACCTTTACGCGTGCTGATCCGTGGAAGAAACGCAGTAAAATGCAGCAAACGGCGGCAACAAAGCCACCGCAGTAGTGAGTCCTGGCCTCAGCTATCCACATCCCAATCGAAATCCTCGACAAAAAACTCGTCTTCTTGCGCCGCGCCCTGTGAGTTTTCGTCGGCGTATTGTGCATTGCAGGCATCGATCGAAGGTTTTGCCGCAATATAATTGGCAATCAAATGCCTGGTGATATCGAGTTCTTCGGCCAGGCTCAAGTCCTCGCGTTTCAGAATGCGGTTGGTAGTCGTCTGCATCCCATCGTTTAAGGGCACGGCGCAGCGATGAAAGGGCATGACCTGTGCAATTTCCTGGTAGCGACCCTGCTGGTACATAAAGACCTCGCTGGTATCGGTGAAGTAGACCATATCTACCGTGCCGTCACCAACGAGATCTTGTACACACATACTGAGGATGATGTAGGAGTCGCAGACCGTTTTACCCGGCATGGAGTTGGTCTGCTCAGCGGTTTTAAGCGGCGGTGTGCTGCTGCAACCAATGAGTGTCGCAACCGACAGCAGGGCGAACAGGATGATCTTAAACATAGGCTCTGGAAACTAAGGAGACGCGCCGACGGTCGTTTACCAGCCAGTTATCTGGTGTCCTGACCGGCCCAGGCCGCAGCTGCCGTCGGCGTCCGCCAGGATAGTGGGTACGTCGGATGAAGCCAGCAGTGTACTGAATTGCTCGCGCCCGGCCAGATATTCATCGGGGACCGGGGTCTGGTCTGCTGCAGTTGAGCGGATAACGTAATTCCAGGCCTCCCAAAGGCGTACCCTGGAGGCGCCCTCTGCTTGCATTGATGCCAGTCCCTCGACCACAAAGCCCTTACAGTAATAAGGGCGTTCCAGCGACGTATACCCTTTCCAGGGCCAATCGGCTGCACTGGCGCTTGCCGCGGTAACGCTTAGCGTGAGAATGAGTAGCAGTCTGGTCATTTTGGGGCCTTTGTTAAACCTAATCGAACAATATGACGATAGTACCTTATTGGCTTGCTGCAACAAGAGGGAATTATAAGGTTATTCGGTAGATTTATCTTCTTCCCTGAGTCTTATGGGGCCGAATTTATCCGGGAATTTTCCCTCCATCCCCACGTAAAAATCACGAAAGTATTGCATATCAGCATGCACACTCTCAGTGGTTATCAACGCCGGACCAAAGCCGCCGCGCTTTTGCTTGAAATCAAGAAAAGACGGCACAATTGGCACCTGGGCTTGTCGGGCAATATGATAGAAGCCGGACTTCCAATACTCTGTTCTTTCCCGGGTTCCCTCGGTTGGAACGACAATGACCACTTGCGCAGTGGTGGCAAGCACGTCCACCATCGCGTCGACTACATTCCTGTTTTTGCTCCTGACAATCGGCATGCCGCCCATGGCCCGCAGAAACCAGCCCGCAGGCCAAAAAAACAGATTGTGCTTGGCCATCCACGTTATTTTTATATCAAATGCCGCGGCAAATGCCAGCATTAAGGGTAAGTCCCAGTTGGACGTGTGCGGAGCTGCGATCAATATGTAGCAGTCGTGCTCAGGGCGAGTCCCTTCTATCTGCCATCCAAGAAGATGTAGCAGCCATCGCGCAAAGCGTTTTTTCATTTGTGTGTCTTATCTTCGTGGATAAATGAGGCCAGAAAAATACATCTGCCACGCCTGCTAAAGCGTCTACCAGCACCTGCGCAATAATGGCAGTGCTGCGGCACAAAAGCAAAAACAGGATACCACGACCGCTTGCGGCGGACTATTCCTGCAGGTGGAACAGCGACATCTGGTCGCTTAGCTCATTCGGCGTAAATCCACTTTTTGTTACGGTATAAATAGCTCATAACCCGGATATACAGTTCCGGGAACAAGCGCTTGAAGCGCCAGCCCCATTTGGCGTCTGCCTGGGTCATGACGTAGAGACGATCCCGTTCGATCGCCGACATGACGTCGTCTACGATGTCCTGGGCAGATACCTTGGATGTCTGTAGCTGTTTGATCAGGTTGTCTTCCATTTTTCTACCCCCGGTGAGCGTTTCTTCCAGGGAGGTAACAAACACCGTAGGACAGACCACAGTGACGCCGATATTGTGCGTGCTCAACTCGACTTTAAGGGTCTCGGACAATGACACTACGCCCGCTTTAGCGACGTTATAAGCGGACATTTCCGCGCCCGCCAGGGTGCCGGCGCTGGAAGCCGTATTAATAATGTAGCCACCGCCTTGTTGCTTGAGTATTGGCGCAAATATCCTGCAACCGTAGACGACACTCCACAGATCGATGTTTATCGTTCTTTCCCAATCTGCAATTGACAGCTCGTCAATAGCCCCGGCAGTCGCGATACCGGCATTGTTGAATACCAGATCGACTCCGCCCCAGGCTTGCTGCAAGGTCTCGGCTGCTTGTTCCAAAGCAGAACACTCGGTGACATCGATGACCATCGATAAGGTTTCAGCACCCAGAGTCTGCAATTTTTCAGCCGCCAGGGCCAACCTGTCAGCATTGATGTCAGCGATTAACAACTTCCAACCAAGGGGTGCAAGGTGTTCGCAGATGGCCAGGCCGAGCCCACTGGCTGCACCGGTGACAAATGCACGTTGCTTCGGGAATCTTTGCTCTATGGTCATATTTGTGCACCTCAAATTCATAATCTTGTCTAGTTGGACGCCTATCGGGACCAGCGAGCGCCTTTACTGTAGTGGGCAAGTTAACCCCTGTTGTACTGCACCGCCTGTCACTGTGAGCAGAACACTTATCCCGGACATGACAGCGATGACAAGCGTTCTGCTGGTTGCGACAGGCGCGACCTAAAACGATGTCCTACCATGGGTCTGTGCTTGAGTAATGCTGCGTGCAGCGAAATATAAAGACAAAGTGAGGTTCCGCGATGTTTACGTTTGATAAGCTTGAATTACCCCGTCTTGGCCTGCGCGGCCTGGAATCCGGCCTTACCGAAGAAGAGCAAGCTATACAGGATGCTACCCATCGCTTTGCGCAAGAGGTTATGCGTCCTCTCGGCCAGAAGCTGGACAAGATGACCCCTGAGGAAGTGATTGCAGACGGTTCACCATTACACGACTACATGGCACAGATGAACCAGGCCGGAATCCTGGACCTGGGTGCCCTTGCCGAGATGACCAATGAGCAGAAGGGGCGTGTGTTCCCGTTGATCTTCGAAGAGCTCGGTTGGGGTGATTCTGGCCTTGCCATCGCTACACTGGCCTCTTCTATTCCCGCCTTTACGGCTCATGCCACCGGCGATCCGGAAATTATCGAACGCTTTGGTAGTGTGCCCGGTTGCTGGTTGGCCACCCAGCCCGATCGCGGCAGTGACGTAGTCGATATGGATGCTACTGAGGTGCAGCCAGGGACGAAGCAGAGCAAGGGTAATCTGCTGGCGCGTAAAGAGGGCGATGAATACGTGATCAACGGGCAATCCTCGGCGTGGGTTTCCTATGCGCCACTGGCCCAGACTGCTATGGCGTATCTTCCTTGTGATTACGGGGACGGTTTTTATACTGACGGTGGACAAGGTATGCACCACGTCGGCATCCTGATTCCATTGGATTTACCGGGTGTTTCCAAGGGCAAGCCGCTGGACAAGCATGGCCAACGCCCATTGCCACAGGGCGAGGTCTTCTTTGATAACGTCCGGGTTCCGGCCAGGTATGCGGTTGCCACGGGTGACCTTGCTATTCCCCAGATGATGGCAACACTGACGTTTGCCAACATGGAAATGTCCGCCACCTTCACCGGTGTTGCACGGTCTGCTTTTGAACTCGCTCTGGACTATGTCCACGAGCGCAAGCAGGGTGGCAATGCCATTATTAACCACCAGACGGTGCAGGCGCGCACGTTTGACCTGTGGCAGCGTGTAGAGGCGTCACGTGCGCTGACCCATCGTGTATTCAACTTCAACTACAGCGAAAATGGACCTCATCTGTTGGGCTCTATTACCGCCAAGACTTATGCCACCAGAACCTCTTTTGAGGTCGCGAGCGAAGCACTGCAACTATTTGGCGGCAATGGTCTTACCAGGGAATACCCGATCGAGAAAATCATGCGTGATGCTCGCGCCTCCATGATTGAGGACGGAGAAAACAATATTCTCAATCTAAAAGGGATGCGCTGGCTCAGCCTTTGGTATCAGGATAAGCACGGTATTACGGTGTAGCCCGATAGTTAATTGCTGCATTAACAATGGTAATCAGGAGAAATATTATGTCGAACAAGCAAGTGGTAGTTTATGGCGCCAGTGGTTACACCGGAAGACTGGTTTGTGAGTTTTTGCGCGAATACCAGGTGCCCTTTATTGCGGCGGGACGTAACGCGCAGCGTATTAAAGAGGAATTGGCTAAAGTGCCCGGTATTGAGACGGCCGATTATGAAATCGTCGAGGTCGAGCACACGGTTGAGGCTTTGACTGCGCTATTAGACGGTCGCCAGGTGATGTGTAACACAGTCGGGCCTTTCGATTACTTTGGTGACACGGTGGTGCAGGCCGCGGCGAATGCCAACTGCCACTACATGGACACGACGGGCGAGCAGGCCTTTATGGTCGAAATGCGTGAAAAGTATGGCGACCTCTACAAGGCCAATGGCAAGATACTGGCCCCCAGCACGGCCTATATGTACACACCATTAGACATCGCTGCGAATATCGTCCTGGAAGATGAGAGTATCGATGCCATAGAAGCTGGTTGCATTGCTGCGGGTATCCCCACCTATGGTTCAACCCAGACTATTTTCTCTATGTTCCAGGCTGATCACCTGTACCTTGAGAACAACCAACTGGTGCCCTGGGAGAAGGGTCGAGGTTGGGAAGTAAGCGCCCCTGGCAAAATGATGACACAGTTGGCACACCCCTGGGGCGGCGGCAGTCTGCCATTGTGGTTCCAACATGATTATCGCGTGCACAGCTGTCGACAACTCACAGCGTTCACCAATCGTCCGATGTTCGAGCAACTGATTGAGTTGCAACAACACTATGAACAGAACCTGAAAGAACTGCCGCAGGAAGAACAGGCCAAGGCTTTAGCTGCCATTGCCGAAGGTATGCAGCCTGGCACGCCGCCCCGTGAGAGTAAACTGGTGCATCGCAGTACGGATTTTGTGCATGGAATCGGCAGCGGTGTGAGAAGAACTTGCGTCATTCACACCACCGTGCCTTACCAGTTGACCGGTCTGGTGCAGGCGGCACTAGCCGTCTATTTGCTGAATTCAGAGCCCAGGCAGGCAGGCTTTGTGTCTTCCTGTCAGGCGGCGGGTCACGAGTACATGCTGAGTTCCATCAAGAAATTCCTGCCTGTGCAGGTTGATGTTTACTGAGTTTGTCCGAATCAGATCCGAGCAAGCGGGGGAATAAGCCATGAGAATCATCGACTACTTCGATAACGGGGTAAAGTATTACCCCGAGAATATCGCCTTTATCGATATTGACCGGGATGGTGCCAGCATGACGTATGCACAGGCCCATCCGGTTACTCATCAAATAGCAGCGGCGATGCATGCCAACGGCTACAAACAGCGCAGCCATGTCGGTATTTTGGCGCCCAATTCAAGTATCGCGTTTTTGGTGTTGCTTGGGCTGTTTCGGGCCGAAGCTATCTGGTTGCCGATTAATCCGCGTAATGCGGTGGCCACCAACGTTGATCTGCTGACCCGGTTCGATGGCGAACTACTGTTTTATCATACCGAATTTGAGGCCGAAGCCAGGGAGATACTCAACACAGTGCCGGGTATCAGGGAGGCGGTCTGCATCGATGGCGAAGGTGGGTTGGGCACGTCACTGCAGGCGTGGAGTGCAGGTTGCCCACAAACCCACGAGGCGGGACCGGCCGATATGGATGCGGTATTCTCGATTTTTCCCACCGGCGGCACCACGGGTAAGTCCAAGGGCGTGGTGATGACCAATCGCAACATCTACACCATGTTTCAGAACTACTACAGCCATTTTAATTACCATGATGACACCTGCCATCTGGTGGTAGCGCCGATGACACACTCTGCAGGCCTGATTGGATGTATGCATTTTGCCCGCGGCGGCAGCAATGCGATTATGAGCAAAGCGGCTCCTGATTTGATTTGTGATGCCATCGAGAAATATGCGGTCACCCACGTGTTTCTCCCACCCACCGTGGTTTATATGATGCTGGCCTTGCCTGACGTAAAGGCCAGGGATTACAGCTCTTTACAGCATCTGCTGGTAGGCGCTGCGCCAACATCGTTGGAAAAGCTGAAGGAAGCGATAACTGTGTTTGGTCCGGTAATGACCGAAGCTTTCGGTCAGTCTGAAGCGCCGGCAGCTATCACTGCCAAGGCGCCCTGGGATTATCTGCATAAGGATGGCACTGTCAACGAGCGTCGGCTGGCCTCGATTGGCCGGCCTTGCGTCAACAATAAAGTCGCTACGCTGGACGATGACGGCAAGGAAACTGGCATTGGTGTGGCCGGCGAGATCTGCATCCAGGGTGAGTTGGTAACGCCGGGTTATTACAACAATCCGCAAGCCACCGCTGAAGTCAGGGAGTTTGGTTGGCACCACACTGGCGATATAGGCGTCATGGATGCTGAAGGTTTTATTACTATTGTCGATCGCAAGAAAGACATGATTATCACCGGTGGCTTCAATGTGTTTCCTAATGAAGTGGAGCAGGTGTTGAACAGTCATCCGGCGGTACAGGACTGCGCCGTTATCGGTGTACCCGACGAGAAGTGGGGCGAAGCGGTAAAGGCGGTCATTCAGCTAAAGCCCGGTAGCGACTGTGTCGCCGAGGAATTGGTGGCCTTGTGCAAAGCCGGTTTGGGTAGTGTTAAAGCGCCCAAGAGTGTTGATTTTATCGATGACCTGCCACGCAGTGCAGCGGGCAAAGTTCTCAAAGTAGACCTGCGTAAGGCCTACTGGAAAGGTCAGGGCAGGGCGGTCAACTAATTCAGAGCGAGGATCGGTAGTATGGGCGATTTTGACGGAAAAGTAGTACTGATAACGGGCGCTGCCGCCGGTATCGGTCGCGCGGCGGCGATTGGTTTTGCGCAAGCAGGCGCCAAGGTGGTGGTGGCGGATATCGATGTTGCGGGTATGAACGAGACGGTGGCATCGATTGGCGATGCAGCAATAGGTGTTGCAGTCAATGTGGGTGATGAAGTGTCTTGCCAGGCGATGGTGGATGCCACGATCGCCAAATTCGGTCGACTGGACGTGTTGTTCAGCAATGCGGGTATTTCGGGAAACCGCGCCAGGACAGCAGATGTCTCCACCCAGGACTGGCATCACGTAATCAATATAAATCTCAATGGTGTGTTTTTTTGTGCCCGTGCTGCAATCCCCGAAATGCTCAAAACAGGGGGTGGCGTGATAGTAAATACCGCCTCTGTTGATGGCCAGGTGGGTATGGCGACGGTGCCACACTATGTGGCATCCAAGCACGCCGTTATTGGCCTGACCAAGAATATAGCGCTGGAATACGGCAAGGACAATATTCGCGCAGTGGCGATCGCCCCCGGGTTTGTGGCTACACAAATGACCGCACAAGGTCTGGCTGAAGAGGATCATGCATTGCTCAATAGCATGATACCGCTGGGCCGTGCGGCCAGACCGGAAGAAATTGCCAATATGGTGCTCTGGCTGTCGTCAGACAAAGCATCTTACGTAACAGGTAGCTGCCATAACGTTGATGCCGGGCTGGTATCCGGTTTTAGCCTGCCAGGCTGAAACTGCTGCGTAGGCTGCTTGGCGCAACAATCCGCAGTCGTTGTAACATCATCCCAATGGTGCTAATTTTGTGTGTCCGTCCCGGGCTTCAACACATGAAAGTGATGGTCCGGGAGCTATTTACCTGGAACTGACGGTAACGGATGACGCAATACGATACACCCACAACCATCGCTTCTTATGTGCAGGCATTTGCCTCGGCACTGGAAGCCCGTGGGATAGATCCTCAGGCGGTGTTTGCTGACGCGCAGATATCGATAATGCCAACCTCTGACCCACTCAAACGTATCAGCGAAGCGGAAGTGGGTCGTTTGTTCCAGTCAGCCATTCGTGCCACTCATGATCCCAGTTTTGGCATTGCTGTGGGCGAGTGCATGCAGCCCAGTAATCTCCATGCTATCGGCTTTGGACTTATGTCCAGTTCAACACTGCGCGATTTTTACCAACGGATTTGCAACTACTACCGGGTTGTTTCCCAAAGCGCAGACTTTCACAGCTACGATGCCGATGGCGCGGCTGTGCTAGCGGCCACCAACCTGGCATCGACAGTTTGCTACGAGACCCGTGATGCCTGGGTGACCATGATGGTGCGTTTTATACGTTTCCTCTACCAGTTGGAGATCAATCCCCTGTGGATCGAGCTGTCACGACCACCCCCGGAGGGTGGCGGGCAAGCCTATCTTGATTACTTTCATTGCCCGGTGCGTTTTGGTTGCGCGGAAGATCGTATAGCCATGGACGCCTCGGTAATGGATCGCCTATTGCCCGGTGCAAGTCCGGATATGGCCCAACACAATGACCAGATTGTGATGGAGTATCTGGATAAAATCGATCGCAAGGACATCGTTAACCGGGTGCGTGGGCATATTATTGAAGAGTTGGCCTCGGGTACACTGACCAAGCAGGGGGTGGCAGACAAGATGCATATGAGTCCCCGTAACCTGCAGTTAAAGCTCGCAGCTAGAGACACAACGTTTCAGGATACGCTGGATAGCACCCGGCAAAATCTTGCCACCGGGTATATGGAACAGAGTCACCTGGCGATCACAGAGATTGCTTACCTGCTGGGTTTTTCCGATGCGAGTAATTTTACCCGTGCCTTTCGGCGTTGGTTCGGTGTTTCTCCACGTGAGTACAGGGCAGCGAGTAACATGTCACAAGACTATTGAGGCTTTGAGTTGTAACTTGTTGTAGCGAATAAATGATGAGGAAGAGACGGTGATGAAAAAAATAAAGCTGCTGATGTTTGCCCTGGGTCTTGGCATATCTGTTGCGCAGGGCGCGACTGTGGAGGAAGCGATGAGTAAAACCGATCGATTGCCGGGTGATATGGAGCGCGATACGCGCAGTCACCCTGAGATTGTTATCCCGTTACTGCAATTAAAAGCGGGGGATCGCGTAGCTGATATATTCGCCGGTGGAGGCTATTATAGCGAGCTGTTGGCAAGCGTGGTTGGTGAGCAGGGCGAGGTGCTGTTGCTTAATAATTCGGCCTACAAGCAGTTTGCTGGGAAAGCATTGCAGCAGCGGTTACAGGGCCGCGAGCTGGGCAGTGTGGTTGTCTATGACCGTGAGGCGGAGAACATGGAGCTTGGTGAGAATCAACTGGATGCGGCTCTTATTGTTATGTCCTACCATGATCTGTATCACGTAGATGACAAGAGCGGATGGAGGGCGATAAATCCCGCTGATTTTCTCGGTCAAATCTATACAGCGTT
>JBALVO010000139.1:0-9900 GCA_036961445.1 Halioglobus sp. | reverse complement strand
ATCGAAATCGAACACGATGGTGAGCAGGTTCTCGCCATCCGCGGGGACAAGAATGACGTTCTCAGTCAGGGTAATATCTGCCCCAAGGCCACCGGAATACAGGATATTGACACCTGTCCTGATCGGCTGAAAAAGCCCCTGAAGCGGGTGCGCAAGAACCCGGCAGAGAAGAGCCACGACGACGAATGGGTGGAAGTCGAGTGGGATGAAGCGATCGAATATGCCGCCGGCGGGCTGGCCCGGATCCAGAACCAGCATGGCAGGGACAGTATCGGATCCTACTTTGGTCGCAGCACGGCCCACAATATTGGCACTTTGCTCGCCGTTGCCCCCGTGCAAAAGATTATGGGTACTCGCAATATCTATACCGGCTCCACGGTGGACCAGATGCCCCACAACTTTGTCTGGCATCACATGCTGGGGCACCAGTTCCTGTGCACTGTACCCGATATTAACCGCACTGATTACTACCTGATGCTCGGCACCAACCCCAAGGTTTCCAATGGCGCCCAGATGTCTACCGGCGCCAATACCTGGAAGAAGCTCAATGCCATCCGCGAGCGCGGTGGCAAATGCGTGCTGATCGACCCGCGCCGTACAGAGTCGGTCAAGTACATGGATGAGCACCATTTCATCCGGCCTCATGCCGACTCGCTATTCCTCATCGGTGTCATTCAAACCATTTTCGCCAGAGGCCTGGCCAAACCGGGCCGCATGGCGGGGCACATCAACGGCTGGGATGAGCTCGAGCCCCTGGTCAAGCAGTTCGACCTGGATCGCATCGCCGAGGTGACCACTATTCCCCGGGACGATATCGAACGCATCGCCCAGGAATTCGCCAGCGCCAAGCGCCCGGTGTGTTATGGGCGCACCGGTATTTCCATGGTGCAGTTTGCCGGCCTGACCCAGTGGCTGATGCAGGCACTCAATGTGATAGTCGGCAGTATGGACGAGATCGGCGGCATGATGTTCCCCAAGCCGGCCATCGAATCCCTGCCCCTGACAAACTCCAGTTGGGACACTTATCGCTCCCGCGTCCGTGGCCGCCCCGAATTTTCCGGCGAGTTCCCCCTGGCGATTCTCGGAGAAGAGATCATGACCCCCGGGGAAGGACAAATCCGCGGACTGCTCGGACTTGCCGGCAACATGGTGCTGTCTATGGCTGATGGCAACCACTCTGAGAAAGCTCTGCAGGCACTGGAGTTCTATGTGGCTGTGGATCCCTACCTGAATGAAACCACACGCTTTGCGGACATCATCCTGCCGCCCTGCGGGCCGCTTGAGAAGGGTCATTACGATATGTTCTATCACCTGTACGACACCATCAACTGGTCGAAGTACTCCCAGCCCTTGTTTATTACCGAACAATCAAAGTGGACTGACTTTGAGATTTTCACCGAGTTAATGGGTCGCTTCGCCGCCATACGCACGCAGAATCCCATCAAGAAATTCCTGATCGGTTGTGCTCACAAACTGGTGCGTGCCACCCTCACTGTCGAGCGGATTGTGGCTATCGGCATTCGCATGGGACCCTACGGAAAGGGCATGAACCCCTTTAAGAAAGATGCTCTGTCGCTGCAGAAACTCAAGGACAATCCACATGGCGTTTTTCTGGGCGATCTCGAGTACACCTTCCCCGAAGGCCTGTACACGCAAGACAAAAAAATCAATCTTGTTCCACAGGTTTTTGTTAATGACCTGCCACGCCTGAAGGCGTACTTCGTCGATGGCGGCATGGAAGCGCAGCAGGGCGAGTCAGAGTTTGACCTGCAGGTGATCAGTCGCCTGACCAATCGCACCCTGGGCTGGATGCATCACAGCCACCGTCTTATCAAAGGTAAAAACCCCTGTGAGCTGATGATTAATCCGGCAGATGCCGAGGCGCGCGACATTACGGCTGACAGTCTGGTCACCGTCACCTCGCGCGCAGGCCAGATTCAACTACCGGTGGTTCTTACTGATGACATAATGCCCGGCGTGGTCTGTATGCCGCACTTGTGGGGGCACAATCGGAAAAATACCCGCCAGCGAGTCGCCAATGGCAACCCCGGTGTCAGTATGAATGACATTACCGATGTAACTGTCATTGATGAGTTGACCGGCAACGCCATTGTTAACGGAGTGCCGGTGAAAGTTGCAGCGGTATCCACGGTCGGTGAATCTGCGGCCAATCATGAAGACGAAAGCGTCGAAGAATATATTGCCTGATTTTCATGAATTATTGTCGCTTAATCACCTGAGTTTGTAGCATCTATATGCTCACATTAGACACAAAGGTTAGAACATGTTGAAGCTGAAACGATTGGTTGCAGCCTTTTCCGGCTGCCTGCTCGCTGTCATTCTTTTTAATAGTGCTACCGCCGAGAATGAAGAACTACTTAGTGATGTTGGCGGCAACGGCCCGGCAATCGGAGCGCAGGGCGACGAGAAGATCACAGAACCCCTGGAGGTGAGATTCAGTCGTGCCTTTGGCGCACCAGCTGACGGCTCCTGGGATGGTCTTTTCTCAGGGGATAATGTCCTGGACCCGGTAAAATACGCCACGCAAGAGCCAGAGCAAACCATCTTCAAGTCGGCCCAGTATGCCTTGAGCTCAGCCACCTCGGGTGATGAAATCTGGTATGGGTCCGCCGCGTCCGTTTGGTGTTACTGGCCTTATGTGTCTATGAAGATGCCGGTGACCCTGATGAATCACGAGACACCCAATCACGGTTGCCAGATTACACCTCCATCAGGCCAGAGGCCCACCGGCCAGATTTATTTTCATAATGTTAAGACAAACGTAAGTACCCACGTTGGCCCCAACACGATTATTAATGGCCAGCAGTTCTGGGAAGACGCTAACAACAGTCTTATAGAGTTGTCATTCATACAGGCCATGCTGTCGATGCCGGGCTATACCTATCGTGGAGCGGGCAGCATCGACAATCTGACATTTTTTGCCGGCTCCAACCAATACCAGGTAAAAGATATCAAAGCCCAATGGCTGGATAAACTGGCACCAGCACAACGCGTCGTGGAACTGAAAAAATTCCCGGAAGAGTTCGACTTTAACCAGGAAGGCATGATTGGCTACAACCGTATTTTTGTTTTTGATAACGTCAAAAAAGAATACCTGGGCTATGCCGAGTTCTTCTTTGATACTGTTCGTCGTTTCCAAACGGTAACCCACCCCGATGGCAGCAAGGGCCTGTACTGGTTCGGTGGACCCGACCAGTCCGGCGGTCAACTCGGCAAGAGTTTAAATACCATGCTGCGCTGGGTTGGCACACAAGAAAAGCCGCTCTCTGGCGGTATGCTCAATAACGGCTTTGATATTGTTTCTGACCAGCGTTTCGAAAAATACGGTGTGGTTGGCGACTTTCGCGAATTTACCGTCAATGACGAAAAACACTTCGTTAGCAGTTCCTGGTACAACCCCTATGGCGAGCCCGCCTCGATGCTGGTCAGTAATGCTATGCCAGACAATGGCTACTCTATTGCAGAGCCGGTGGTATACCAGACCGTCATGCAGTACACCGACTATGATCCAGAGCAGGTAGGAGGCCACGGTTCGAAAATGGCTGCCAATGCCTTCTTTGGTGACTACCTGTACTTCGGTTCATACCATCAGGGTACCTCGGGTGCTTACGACAAGATCATGCACAAGTACTGCGATGAAGGGCAGATTGAGAGCCTCTGTAAACTGCGGGACTACGATGCCGAAGACACGGAAGCTCATCGCGAATTTATGATGAAAACATGGCGGGCGGCCGCCGTCTTCCGTATTAAAATCGAAGACTTGCTGGCTACCGACACGCCGGCCAAGGAAAAAATCGAACTGCTGTACGGCAAGGAAAAAGATTGGGTGTTCAAGCCAAGCAAAGATGGCTACGAGTTTGTAATGGAAGAAAACAAACTTGGACAGCAACCACTGTTTGGCGATGAAGGCTTTGGACATCAGGGTATGGTCTACACATTTACCTTTGTAGAACACGATGGCAAGTTGTTTCTGGGCTCCTGGAACTCAACGGCTGGCCTGTTTGATATGTTCGACCACACCGACTATGCCTTTTGGAACCACCGGGCGCTGTATATGTTTGGTCTGCCGATCCCAGTCAGTCCTTTTGGTCAGACGACAGTGACTGAAAACAACCCGGCTTACTTCCTGTACCAGAGTGTTATCGACGATGCCGCCACCAATGGCTATACGCTGGAAGAGGCGAAAAGCGGTTGGTTGATGGTTTTTGAAGATACCGACTCTCCAGCGGTTAAGTTCAAAGACGGCTTTGGTAACCCTTGCAACAACGGTGTACGTAACTACGCCAAGGTTAATGGTGAGTTGTACCTGGGTACCACCAGCTGGTGCAACCTGGGAGAAGACTCGGGCCTGGAATACTATAAGTACGAGGGGTCAAACCGCTAACTTGATCGGCTTTAAGCTCTCGCGAGTGGAAGTGCTAGTCCATTTCATCATCGGTTGTCAGCTGAGCGTGATCGATGACTGATGCCGTCTGTCTTTGCTCGGGTTGTAGCATGCCCATCCGGTAAAGATTGGAGAAAGTTTGCTCTCGCCGCTCATCAGCCACCAGCATCGCGCCCAGCCAGTGCTCGACTGGAAAGGCCTGGGAGGTGAGATCTGCATTCAACGCGGGAATCATCGTACGGGCGGCCTTTTCATCTCCGAGTGCGGCGTAGGCTGCGGCTTGCATGGCATACACATAGGGACCGCGCCGTATACCGCGTAATTGATCCTGTTCGAAAGCCATTATGGCCTGTCTGTTATCACCAACGGCAAAATGAAGCATCCCGAGTATGCACAGGTAAGGCATCTGTGGGTCGCGGGGGTCCAAGCGCAGCGCTTCGTGTATGGCAGCAATGCCCTCTTGTGGGCGGCCAACCCGAATAAGAGTCAGGGCCAGCCACTGGTGTGAAAGTGGCTCTCCCGGCTCCAGGCCAATAGCGCGGCGGGTATAGCTGAGGCCCATTTCGGTGTCACCCTTCAGGGTATGGGCTACCCCCAGCATCGCCACACCCATGCCGAAGCTGGGGTCCACCGCCATGGCCTTTTCCGCATGGACGATAGCTTGTTCAAGGTCTTGCTGCGGGGCGCTGCTGCTTTCAAAAAGTACCCCATAGGAGTAGGCCAGGGACAGGCCGGCATGGCCACCCGCAAAGTCGGGGTCGAGTTCGGTAACGCGCTGAAACAGGTCGCGGGCTGCCGAGATGCGCTCTTTGTCGGGCGGGTAGATAGCCCGAATGGCGTAGCGAAATAGCTCAAGAGCCTCCAGATTGCTGCTGTGGCGTAAATAAAGGCGCTCATTCTGATCGGGATCCAGGGTCACGGAGAGGGCGGTGGCGATGCGGCCGGACATAAGGTCTTCAAAGTCGAACAAAGCGCTCAATTTACCGGTAACAAGCTCTGACCAGATGGCCTCTCCAGAACTGGTATCCACTATCGCTATCAGCGCGCGCACCTCATTTTTATCAACATCCAGTCGTCCGTCGAGTATATGGGTCACACCATGGTCCGCTCGCAAACTGGATAGAGTGAGCTTATCTGCGGCAAGCTTCATGCTGGAGCGGTATGCCATTACGGAGATGTCATTCAACCTTGCCAGCTTTGAGATCACCGCCTCCAGGGAGCGCTCAACCACCTTTTGATCGATACCGGTGCCCCGGTGATCCATGGGCATCACCATAATAAATGGCTTGGAGGCTGCCGCTGGCCCTGGCTTCTCGCCGTCGCCGAGTTGCCAGAGCAAGAGTGCGAGCAACAGACCAAGAGAAAACAGGGCGACCCATTTACGCGCTGGCTGGCTTGCAGGTGCTGCGGCTTTCGCTATTACTCTGGGTTCTGCATGGCCCGTGACCTGGGGTGTTGGGTCAGACTCAGGATCAGCCGTGGGCGTAGCAGGCGCACTGAATGTGGTTGTATAGGCCCCCTTGGGAATGTCGATAACCAGCGGGTCATTCAGGCCATTGCCTTCATAGTATTGTGCGAGGCGGCGGCGCAGGCGACCGGCCTCAACACGGACAATGGTATCAGTTTGAGCATCGAAACTATCGTCCCGACTAAACACGGCCTGTGCTATGGCGACAGCCTTCAAGCCGTCAATCTGGCCCGCCTGGGTCGTCTCTACCAGATAGCACAGCAGGACGCTGAGTTTGGGAGCGCTCTGAAAACCTGGGTCGGCGAGAATTCGCTGCAGTTGCTCTTCAACCTCGCTGTTGCTCTGCGCCTGCGCTGAGAGGGTCACTTGCGGAGTCTCAATCTGAGTCCTTTAAGTTATTGGTTGGCTGCGGCAAAGCATAAGTGAAATCATTCGATTGTCGAACGATGGCAGGCTGAGTTTACGAGGATATTGATATAGATCATCTATCTTAACTCTATTCACTTCGAATTGAAGCAAATATGCCTGATGTCACGGTGAAGTCACTGTGAAGTCACTAGTCTTTGGTCTGTTATCGGATGCAGTATAAGGGGGTAATCGAGAGCTGGGGTAATCAGGCGTAACGAGAAAATGGAATCAAAACATATACCCGACAGATTAAAGCCTTATCTGCATAAGTTGCAGGAGAGGTGTTTGTCGGATCGTAATTTTCACGGTCTGTGGGATGACTATTGTGAAGTACTCAACGCTCTGGAGCCGTTCGAGGAACTGTGCCGTCTGCGCAGCGACCTGGAACGAGAGATTGAAGAAGCATTAGGGAAATAACATATCTATTTAAACGTTTATCAGGAGAAACACCCCATGAAAATACCTACATTTGTATCCTCCAGCCTGGTGACCAGGTTGATCGTCGTCCTTGCCAGTATTTTCAGCGGGGTTGCCGTTGCCGGGGAGGGCGCGCCGAGTTCCGGATTCCTTGCGCCGGCGGTTGAAGCCAAACTCAGCGAAGTCAAATTGGCTGACGATCGCAAGGTCAAGCGCTGGATCAGTGCGGATATGACGAGCGCTAACTACAAGGCGGTCATGGTTGACCGAGTGATCTTCTACCCCGCACCCAATCCAGGGCCCCAGGTGAGTTCCAGTACCCTGGAAGCCATTGCCGGGTATCTGACCGACAGTCTGCGTAAGAAAATAGGGGAAAATGCCACGGTAACGGATACCGCGGGGCCGGGTGTGTTGCGCATGCAGCCCGCTATTACCGCCGTGGTGGTCAAGAAAGAGGGTTTGTCTGCCAAGGACATCATCCCTGTACATTTATTGTTTTCAGCCGCCAGTGCCGCCAGCGGGCATATGGATGAAGAGGTCACGGCAATGATAGAGGTGCGTGTTACCGACAGTGTCAGTGGCGACTATCGCGCTGCTGTAAAACTGGATTTACCCGGGAAAAAATTGCAAAACAAGTCTGCTCAGCTTTCGCTGCAGGACTTCCAGAAGTCACTGGATACCGGTGCAGCCGGTGGCGCCACAGTTATCCATGACGCATTGGCACAGTAAAGCATCCCCGGGGGCAGACCTATGAAAGCTATCAGGATTTCGTCGTTACTGGCCGGCATGCTCTTTACCTGTCTGCCTCTGTTCGGAACCGGAGTACAAGCGGCGGCGTTTTACGTGTCTGAGTTCGGTACTCCCGGCAGCCTGGGTACAGCCGGGGTGGCGAATACGACCAATACCTTCGGCGCCGATTCCGCCTATACCAACCCGGCGGGTATGACCGGGCTCGAAAAAGACACTATTTTGGGCGGCATGCAGTTGCTGATACCCGATATAAAGTTTGACTCCTCGATTGCGGAAGCGGGTGGTAAGGATGGAGGTAACGCCGGTAACGTCGCGGCTATCCCAAGTTTCTTCGCTGTAAAGATGCTGGATGACCGCGCCCGTATCGGATTTTCAATCACCGGACCACTGGGAGGTGGCATGAACTATGGTGACGACTTTGTCGGTCGCTATGGGGCGCAGAAGATAGAGCTTACCGGTCTGGCGGTGTCTCCTTCGCTGGCTTACCGGCTAACAGACCGGCTCTCCGTGGGGGGCGGCGTCTCCTTTCTCTACACCAACTTCGATGAAACCATTGCCATCAACAACAATGCCGCGTCGGGTCCTGTGCCCCTGCCTGACAGCAAGATCAAATTGGAGAATATGGACGACTGGAGTTTGCAGCCGTTTGCGGGCTTGACCTTCCAGGCGACAGACAAGCTGTTGCTGGGGGCAGTCTATCGCGGCAAGTCCGATGTCAATCTCAAGGGAGATCTGAATATTCGCAACTGGCAGCTGCCGATTCCCGAACCGTCAGCCAATTCAGCCAAGCTGCAATGGGACAACCCACAGTTGCTGGAGCTTGGGCTGCGTTACCAACTCGGCGACGAATGGCATGTGATGGCCAACGTAGACTGGGAGGAGTGGTCACAGTTCAGCGATAATTACCTGTTTGTCGAGGGTGGTGTACTGGACCCTGCAGCCGCCCTGGACCGCGATTGGAAGGATACCTGGCATGCCGGTATCGCGGCTTCGCGCTATGTGGGTAACAAGGTCTACAACATGGGTTTTTCCTACGACAGCTCACCGGTGAGTGACGGCAAACGCACGATCGATCTGCCGATGGATAATCAGTTCAAGCTCTCGGCGGGCATGGGTATTGAGGGATCCAAGCGCCTGAGTTACGCCCTGGGTGCCACCCTGATGTACGCTGGCGAGGGCAAGGTTGACCAGACGGCGCAAGAAGTGCGATTTAAGGGTAAGTTCGACACCAATCTTATTCTGTTTGTCGGGGGGTCCGTCCGTTATGTCTACTGATTTAATTGCGGTAACAGGATAAAGCTCTATCATTTGTACAGGTGCATCAAGCCATCCCTTAGGAGGGAATTATTATGAAATCGATCAGTAAACACAGCCTTTTACTGCTGCTTTCCTTTTTTGTCGCGGGAACAGTGGGTGCCGCTGGTGGGGTGGTGAAATCCCCCACCGGTACCGCGCCGGACCGTTATGTGTATTATCCCGGCACCGAAGCGCTTGCCAAAGACGAGATCAGGCTGATCGCCTGCGGCACAGGTCTACCGGCAGCGCGGCGTGATCAGGCAGCCACGTGCTGGCTCGCGGAACTCGGTAACGGTGACAAGTTTCTGTTTGACGTGGGTACCGGCTCCATGGTCAACGTTGCCGCGCTGATGATCCCCTACGACTTCCTGGACAAGGTATTTCTGACCCACCTGCATACCGATCACTGGGGTGATTTGAGTACTTTGTGGGCGGGTGGCTGGACCGCTGGTCGAACCAAGCCGCTGCGGGTATGGGGCCCCAAGGGCGCGACTGAAGATATGGGCACGGCTTATGCGGTCGAGCATTTCCTCAAATCCTTTAACTGGGATGCTAAAACCAGGAATTTTATTCTGAGTGCAGAGCCGGGTAAGATCACGGTCAAAGAGTTTGACTATAAAGCCGTAAACGCAGTGGTCTATCAGGAAAACGGCGCGACTATTCGTTCAGTGCCGGCTATTCATGCCGGTGATGGTCCGGTGAGTTTCATCCTCGAGTATGCTGGCCTTAAAGTTGTCATCGGTGGCGATACCTTCCCCAACAATTGGTATATCGAGCATGCCAAAGGCGCCGATGTCGCGATACATGAAACTTTCCTGACACCACCCGACCTGGTGAAGTTCTATGGCCAGTCACCCGGTCAGGCGATTCTCGTCGGTACGTTCATCCACACCTCGCCGCCGGCCTTTGGCAAGGTGATGAGCACCATCAAGCCGCGCCACGCTATTGGCTATCACTTCTTCAACGAGCAGGGCACCCATGACGATATTCTCCAGGGCGTGCGCAGCACCTACGATGGCCCACTGTCACTGGCAACGGACAATATGGTCTGGAATATCACCAAGGACGATATCGTGGTGCGCGATATTGTGTCGCCTGATCAGGCCTGGTCCGTCAATGGCCCGAACAAGCCGCCATCACCGCCTGCCCGCGGTAC
>JBALVO010000138.1:0-10107 GCA_036961445.1 Halioglobus sp. | reverse complement strand
CGCACAATCGGGCCCGGGTCAAGCTCGGGGAGCGCTGGCAGGTCGTGCCCAGTGACGAGCTGTTGCAGGAGTTGCGTGATTGTGTCGGGCATGAGCGGGTGGTTCTACAGTATCGCTAGCGTTGTGCTGATCATCCACACTAAAAATAAAGGAGGCATTATCGATGCTGCTTAAAGACAAGGTGGTTATTGTATCGGGAATCGGCCCTGGACTGGGGCAGGAACTGTCGACCCTGGCCGCCAAAGAGGGTGCCAGCGCCGTGGTGCTGGCCGCGCGTACAGCACAGAAACTGGATGTGGCTGAACAGGAGATTATAGATCTGGGCCTGGGTACTGCAGTCCTGAAAGTACCGACAGATATCTCCGATCAGGCTCAGTGCCAGGCACTGGCGGCAGCCACGATACGCGAATTCGGTCGTATCGATGTGCTGTTCAACAGTGCCTACGATCCGGGTAGCTTTGAACCGGTAGAGCTGGCCAGCATGGACGGCTGGCGCCGCTCCATGGACGTAAACCTGTTTGGCACCATGTACCTGACCCAGGCCTGTGTTGTTCCTATGAAAGATAATGGCGGCGGCTCAATCGTTATGATCGCCACCATGGTGGAGCACAAACCGCTGGCAATGCAGGGCGGCTATGGGGCGTCCAAATCTGCCTTGCGCTGTGCCACCAAACACCTGGCGCTGGAACTGGGGCAATATAATATTCGCGTAAACAGTTGCCATATGGGGTGGATGTGGGGTCCCAGTGTGGCGGGCTATTTTGCCTGGCAGGCGCAGGAAACCGGTAAATCCCAGGAGGAGTTGATTGCTGACGTCACCCGCAATATACCGCTGGGGGTGATACCCGATGATGGTGAGTGCGCCAAGGCGGCGGTGTTTTTTGCCTCGGACTATTCCAGTGTGGTGACCGGCGCGGCGCTGGACGTCAATGGCGGGGAGTACATGCCAGTCTGAGTCGCAGCACACGTTATTCTCGTTAACAGTGGTAACACGACGCTAATTTGAGTTGAGAGATAGAAATATGGATAACAATGACAAAGTCGAGGCCGCGGCCTTTCGCCGCTTGCTGGCGCATCTGGACAGTCGCAACGACGTGCAGAACATCGACCTGATGAATCTCGCTGGATTCTGCCGCAACTGCCTGTCCAAGTGGTATCTGGCAGCGGCACAGGATGAGGGATTGCAGGTCGATTACGATCAGGCCCGGGAGCGTGTATACGGCATGCCCTACGAGCAGTGGAAGGCGCTGCACCAGAGCGCAGCGACCGCCGAACAATTGGCGGCCTTTGAAAAAAGTAAACCTGCTTAACTCATTACAGCGGACCGTAAGGCAGGAAGCGGTTGTCGTTGACTTCACGCAGCCACTGCAGCAATGATTTGTCCAGGCGCACGCCGCGTTTACGCAGGGTCTTGGCCAGCGGAATAACCGGGGACTTTGCGCCCGCTTCCCATCCGGGCAGATTCTCGGCAACGGCAAAGAAGCGAATCAGGTGCAGCAGGTCTTGTTCCGACAAGGTCTCGGCGGTTCCCAGCCAGGCGCTGTGTTCGATTTTCATCAATCCGGCCAAGACCTGGTTATCGTCGCCGTTGATCAGCTGCTCCAGCTGCGACAACAGATCATCACGGGCATAGCCAATAAAGCGCTGTACCGTAGCCGGGTCTATTTGTATGGTGTGGGCAGCCGCATCAGCGGTGGGGTCCCAGGAGCCTAGTGACATGAGAATCTTAATAATGAAGAATGTGCGGGTAGTTTACTGAATTGGCGGGGTCGGGACAGAATTTATTTCTGTCCCGATAATTGACCGGGAATTGGTATCCTTCAGCTATCGCTGTTTCTCATGTCCCGCAGGTACTTAAAGCGGCTGGTATAGGGCTCCAGCGCCTCGTCAGTAATGCGCTGCAGTGCAGTGGAAATAGAGTCCCAGGGGCTGACACTGGATTCATCACTGGCGGAAATCTGTTTGCTCAGCTCGCTAATGCCATCGCCAATGGCCGCGGCACTTTCAATCGTAGCCTGCACCAGAAACATTTCCGCCAGTACCAGATCATTGACGGTGCGGCGTGCACGGCTTTGTGGTATTTCGTTTGTCTGCATGGTGTTTCCTCGCTAACGTTAAGCGTCGTAAATGCGGCTATGTCCCTGTTGGCCACCGCGGCGTGGACGTTTTTGGTGCGCACGCCTGGTGAAATGCCATATCAAGGGGCAAAATCGGCCTGCATGCCCGGTAAATCCATTGTCGATATATTGCAAGCAAGCCACATGCCAAGGCGAGCAATCATAGGGTATTTTTGTGACAGCGCAATATCTGACCGGCGAAATTTTCGGGGAATTTTTCCTATTTTTTGCGCGGCTTGAATTTCGCTGTAAATGGGCGATACTCCATATCCCATTACGCATAAGACGACTAACAATAAGGGACAATGCTATGTACTTAAAATCCTTGCTCAAACCTGCGGTTCTATTGCTAAGCGGTGCACTTACGCTACCGGTCATGGCGGCGGATAAACCGAATATCATGGTGATCTGGGGTGATGATATTGGTATTACCAATATCAGTGCCTACAGCGACGGTATTATGGGTTATCACACCCCGAATATTGATCGCATTGCCAGCGAAGGCATGAGGTTCACCGATTATTACGGTGATCAGAGCTGCACCGCCGGCCGTTCCAGCTTTATTACCGGACAATCACCCCTGCGCACCGGACTAAGTAAGGTGGGTATGCCGGGTGCGGAATTGGGTATCCAGGACCGTGATATCACTATTGCTGAAGTCATGAAGACCCACGGTTATGTCACCGGCCAGTTTGGCAAGAATCACCTGGGTGACAAGGATGAATTTTTGCCAACCAATCACGGTTTCGATGAGTTTTTCGGCAATCTATACCACCTCAACGCCGAGGAGGAGCCGGAGGATGTCGATTACCCCAAAGACCCGATGTTTCGTAAGATGTTTGGGCCCCGTGGTGTGATTCGTTCCTATGCCGATGGTCGCATTGAGGATACCGGCCCACTGACCCGTAAGCGTATGGAAACCGCTGACGAGGAGTTCGTGGCCGCGGCCAAAAAATTCGTTGAAAAATCGGTGAAAGCGAATAAGCCATTCTTCGCCTGGGTCAACACCACAGGCATGCACTTCAGAACGCATCGCGCCAAGAAGCACGAGGGCAAGTCTGGCCAGGATTTCTACAATGATGTGATGGTGGCGCACGATGAGTTGGTCGGGGAACTGCTGGATCAGCTCGATGAATTGAAGGTTGCCGATAATACCATCGTCTTCTATTCCACCGATAACGGCGTGCACTACAATACCTGGCCGGATGCCGGCATTACGCCATTTCGCAGCGAAAAGAACTCCAACTGGGAGGGTGCCTACCGGGTGCCAGCGGTTGTGCGCTGGCCAGGAAAGATCAAACCGGGCCAGATATCCAATGAGGTAATGTCCCATCTGGACTGGATGCCCACCCTGGCCGCAGCGGCCGGTGATGCCAACCTCAAGCAAAACCTGGTCAAGGGTACCCAGGTTGGTAGCAAAAAAGCCAAAGTGCACCTGGATGGTTACAACTTCGTGCCCTACCTGACCGGGCAGGCAGACAAGGGGCCGCGCCGGGAATTTATCTACCATGCCGATACGGCCATGCCGGTCGGTGTGCGGGTGGGTGACTGGAAGGTCGTGTATGCGGAAAACCGCGCCCAGACCATGGCCCTGTGGGCAGAGCCCTTCGTCATCCTGCGGGTCCCCAAGATTTTCAACCTGCGCCGTGACCCTTTCGAGCGGGCCGATCACAATTCCAATACCTACTGGGACTGGATGATTGATAAGGCCGGCCAGATGTATTTGGCGGGTGCCGTGACTTCCATGTATCTGCAGACCTTCGCCGAGTTCCCGCCCAGTCAGAGCCCCGACTCATGGTCTATCGACAAGCTGACGGATCGGTACTTGAAAGCCAAATAATCGAAAGTGTTTTTTATCGAGCTCGCTTTTGCGGGCTTTTTTGCTGTCTTGAGGTGATAAATTTTGAGTGATGTCCAAAGACCACTGGAGGGTTTGCGTGTTATTGAAATGGGCCAGCTATTGGCGGGGCCATTTACCGGAACGATCCTGGCGTATTTTGGCGCCGAGGTCATCAAGGTGGAACCACCGGGAGGCGACCCGGTGCGCGGCTGGCGCGTGGTGCGCGACGGCACTTCCCTGTGGTATCGCAGCCTGGGTCGCAACAAAAAGAGTGTGACACTGGACCTGAAGTCCGAGCGCGGCCGGCAACTGGCAGGACAGCTGATTGATACTGCCGATGTAGTGGTGGAGAATTTTCGTCCCGGACTGATGGAAAAATGGGGTTTGGGGCCGGAGCAGGTCAAGCAGCGCAATCCTGGACTGGTTTACGCGCGTATATCAGGGTATGGACAAACAGGGCCATCCGCCAGTAAGCCCGGCTATGCCTCGGTAACAGAAGGCTTTGGTGGCTTTCGCTATATTAACGGGGAGCCCGGGCAAGCGCCGGTGCGTCCCAATATCAGTATGGGTGATACGCTGGCGGCGATACATGCGGCTCTGGGTATCGCACTGGCACTGATTCAGCGGGCCAAGCCTGGTGACGGCAAAGGTCAGGTGGTCGACGTGGCACTGTATGAATCGATCTTTAACCTGATGGAGGGCATGGTTCCTGAATTTGATGGCGCCCAGCTGGTGCGGGAACCCTCCGGTACCACCATAACCGGCATAGTGCCCACCAATACCTATCGCTGTGATGACGGCAAGCACGTGGTGATTGGCGGCAATGGAGATTCGATTTACAAGCGACTGATGACGGCCGCGGGGCGCTCGGATATGGCGGAGAACCCGGAGATGGCTGATAACGCCGGCAGGGTGGTGCATGAAGCTGAGATAGACGAGGCCCTGGCGCGCTGGTGTGCAGCCCACTCTTCAGCACACATAATCAATACCCTCGAAGAGGTACGCGTTCCGGTGGGGCCCATCTACAGTGTGGAGGATATGATGGCCGACCCCCAATACCAGGCACGGGGCATGTTTGAGCAAGTACAGATCGATGGCCAGCCACTGAAAATTCCAGCCATTATGCCCAAGCTGGGCTCGACTCCAGGTCGCACCGATTGGCCGGGCGGGGACGTTGGTAGCCATAACGAGGAAGTGCTGCGCGATATCTTGAGCTTGGATGAGGATCAAATAGTGCAGCTGCGAGCAGACGGGGTGATCATCTGATGGCCGAAGCGGTTGTGGTTACCGATGTGGGTCCCAGGGATGGACTACAGAATCAGCCGCAGATACTCAGTGTCGCTCAGCGCCTGCAACTGATAGAAGCGCTCGCCGCTGCGGGCGTCAACAGCATTGAACTGGGCAGCTTTGTGTCGCCCAAAGCGGTTCCGGCGATGGCCGCCACTGATACCATAGTACAGGCCTTGCCACAGGACGGGGATATGCACTACACGGTGCTTATTCCGAATATGAAAGGTTACGAGTTGGCCCGGGCCGCGGGAGCGCGCTCGGTAACCATGGTGCTTTATGCCAGTGATGGTATGGCGCAGAAAAATGTAAATATGAGCATGGCGCAGGCGGAGCTTGCTACGGCTGACATACTGGCTTGTGCGCGGGCTGACGAGATAGAGGTTATCGCCACTATCGCGGTGGCTTTTGCCTGTCCCTTTGATGGACCTACTGACCCCGGTGTAGTGCGCGAAACGGCGCGGAAGTTTATGTTATTGGGTGCTAACCAGGTTGTTATTGCCGACACGATAGGGGCGGCTAACCCACTGCAGGTGCGTCAGTTGACGGCGGATTTAGTGCAGGAACATGGCGTCGCGCGCCTTGGCTGTCATTTTCATGATACCCGGGCTATGGGTCTGGCTAACGTGTTTGCCGCGGTGGAGTCGGGAATTCGCCGCTTTGATGCTTCTATTGCTGGTCTGGGCGGGTGTCCATTCGCACCGGGCGCCAGCGGTAATGTTGCCACGGAAGATGTGGTGATGTTGCTTGAGCAAATGGGCTTTGCCACCGGTATTGATCTGGATGCGTTGATAACAGCGTCAGATCTTGCCGCGCAAATCACCGGGACGGCTCCCGGGGGGCGCGCGAAGGCCTGGCTTAAGCCCTGGCTGGCCAAACAGGCCAGTTAGCGACCGCATAAGTTAATCGATAATGTGTAAAACCGCAGGAAAACTCTGCAGGAGATAATAATGAGTTACAGGTTGGGTGTGGATGTCGGCGGGACTTTTACCGACCTCCTGCTGATTAATGAAGACACCGGTGAGACCTTTACCGCCAAAGTACCCTCCACCCCCCAGGACTCCTCTGTCGGTGTTCTCGATGGCATCGCCCGAATCTGTGGTGAATCGGGGATTGATCCGACCAGTGTAAATCGTGTGATGCATGGCACCACTGTGGCGACGAATGCGGTGCTCACTGGCAAAGGCGCCAAAGTCGGGCTGGTAACCACGGCGGGTTTTGAGGACACGCTGCAAGTGGCGCGCTCGTTCTGCCCCGGGGGGCTGGGCGGTTGGGTCGGCTTTGTGAAGAAGCCCTTGTTAGCGCCACTGGAATTGACCATTGGTGCGCATGAACGTATTGCCGCCGACGGCGCGGTCGTGCGTGAGCTGGACGAGAACAGATTGCGTACTGATTTGCAGGGGTTGCGCGCTACCGGTGAAGTCGAGGCGCTGACCATCTGTTTTATCAATGCGTACATTAATGGTGAGCATGAGCGTCGCGCCCGGGATATCGCGGCTGAGATTTTTGTCGATACACCGGTGTCTATCTCCAGCGAAGTCGTTCCGGAAATGCAGGAATACGAGCGCACGGAAACCACCGTGGTCAATTCCTATGTGCGCCCGGAAGTGGCCAAGTATGTGCGCAATTTACAGGCGGCCTTGAATGAGCGCATGGGTGCGGATACGCAGCTGTCGATTCTGCGCTCTGATGGCGGTCTGGCCTCGGCGCGAGGCTCGGCAGAATCGCCGGTGAACCTGCTTATGTCTGGCCCGGCCGGCGGTGTGTCTGGCGCCATCTACTTCTGCAGTCGCGCTGGCTTCGATAACATCCTGACCTTTGATATGGGCGGTACGTCTACCGATGTTGCGCTGATTCAGAACTCGCGAGCCAGGGTGCGCCGCGAGACTATTGTCGGAGACGTGCGGGTGCGTGCTCCTTCGGTGGATGTGCGCACGGTGGGTGCCGGTGGCGGTTCTATCGCGTTTGTGCCGGAACTGACCAAAGCCCTTCGCGTAGGCCCCGAATCCGCAGGTGCGGTGCCCGGTCCGGCCTGCTATATGAAAGGTGGCGAGCTGCCCACAGTATGCGACGCCAACGTGGTGCTGGGTTACCTGCCTTCGGATGTGCAGCTGGGGGGTGCGATGGATATAGATCGCGATGCGTCAGTGGTTGCTGTGCAGCAGGTAGCAGACGCCATGGGTATTGATCTCATGGCAGCCGCCGAGGGCATTATCAAGATTGTGAATGAATCCATGTTTGGAGCACTGCGCCTGGTGTCGGTAGAGCAGGGCTATGATCCGCGGGATTTTGCGCTGGTAGGTTTTGGTGGTGCCGGGCCTCTGCACGCTAACGCCCTGGGTATTCTAACCAACGCCTGGCCGGTCATTGTGCCGCCGGGTCCGGGTGTGCTTTGTGCCTATGGCGATGCCACGACGCAGGTACAGGACGAGGCGGCGCGCACTTACCTGACCATGGCAGGTGACCTGAGCGATGCCAAGCTGCTGTCTGATCTCAGGGAGCTGCGACACCGCGCCGGTGAGTCACTGGTGGCTGACGGCATACCTGTGGCAGACCACGAGATAAGTTTTCAGGCGGATTTGCGTTACGCTGGACAGGCGTTCCAGATCACCGTTGACTTCTGTGAGGCTGATCTGCTGGCGCACGGTGTCGCGCTGCTGACCGCGCAATTTGATACCGAGCACGAACAATTGTTCACGTTTAAATTGGACGATGGACACGAAATCCTGATGATTCGTGCTCTGGCCAAGGCCAGGACCAAAGCTATCGCCGAGTTGCAAGTTGGCCAGACGGGTACCTCGCTAGAAGAGTGCAGGATTCATGCTAGCCGCTTCTACTATGACCGTCAGTGGCACGATATCTATATCTATGACCGTAACAAGTTACATCAAGGTCTGGTGGTACCTGGCCCCGCCATCATCGGCGAAATGGACTCTACCACAGTGGTGCTGCCGGGCTATGAAGCCGCGGTGGATGTGGTGGGCAACCTGTTGATTAATCTGGCGCGCTAGGGGAGTACAGACATGACTGCAAAAATTATTCAGACCAATACTGCGCCGTTCAACACCGTAGAAGTGGACGGCGTTACTGTCGATATTATTGAAAATGCGCTGCGCAATGCACGCGAGGAGATGGACGCAGTGCTGTTTCGTACAGCAATGTCGCCCGGTATACGCGAGCAGGGTGATTGCTTTCCGATGATCGCCAACCTCGAGGGCAAGATGGTGGTGGGCCAGTTTGGCTCGTTTATAGGCCCCTTCCTGGAAGCTTATGATGCCGAAATCGAAGAGGGGGATATTATCCTCACCAACGATCCGTATATGTGTAATGCCGCGGTATCGCATTTGCCTGACTGGGTGGTGTTGGTGCCGATTTTTAAAGATGGCCGGCACATAGCCTGGTCGGCGATGTTTGGTCACATGTCCGATAACGGCGGTATGGTGCCCGGTTCAATCCCCATCCAGGCCACCACTATCTACCAGGAAGGTATTCGTATACCGCCTATCAAGTTGTATAAAAAAGGCGTGTTGCAGGCGGACCTACTGGAATTGATTTTGCACAATGTACGCACGCCACAATGGAATCGTTTTGACCTCAACGCGCTGGTAGCGGCGTGCAATACTGCGGCCAGACGTTGTGTCGAGTTGGCGGAACGTTTTGGTGATGATGTGCTGGTGACCACTATGCAAGTTATGTTGCAGCGTAACTACGATGCCATGAAGCACATCATTGAAATGTTTATTCCCGAGGAGCCCCGGGAGTTTGAGGATTATCTGTGCGACGACGGTATGGGTATGGGACCTTACAAAATCAAGTGCAGGATGTGGCGCGAGGGTGCGACTGCAATATTTGATTTTACTGGCACCGATCCCCAGGCTCAGAGTTCGGTCAATTTTTATCTCAACGAAGACATGTTCAAGATGTTCTTCGGTTCGTTTACGATTAACGTGGTGGATCCGCAGATCGTGTTCAACGACGGCTTCTATGACCTGGTGGATGTGCGTATTCCTCAGGGAACATTGCTCAAACCGAATTTCCCCGCAGCACTGTCTGGACGTACTCACGCACTGGGACGTATTTTTGATTTGCTGGGCGCGCTACTGGGCATGGGCGCGCCCGAGCAGATGCTCAATGCCGCCGGCTTTTCCGATTCGCCACACCTGTTTTTTTCCGGCTATGATCACAAGGGAGAATGGTTTCAGTTGTTTCAGATTGGCTTTGGCGGTATTCCCGGACGCCCGGTAGGCGATGGACCGGATGGCCATTCCCTGTGGCCGGGATTTACCAATGTGCCCAATGAGTTTATCGAGTCCTACTTTCCCTTGCGCATTGAGCGCTATGAGACCATACCCGATTCTGGTGGTGCCGGCCTGCATCGAGGGGGTAATGGCCTCAGTGTGGCCTATCGATTTTTATGCGATGGCGAGATCGGTATACACGACGACCGTTGGTTGATGTACCCCTGGGGGGTCCTGGGTGGAGAGACCGGCATGCGCTCCACCAAACGCCTGGTGCGCAGCGACGGCAGTGAACAGTGGCTGCCAGCGAAAGCCGAGGGTATTAAAGTGCGCGAAGGTGACCTGCTGTACTTTAATACCTGGGGTGGCGGCGGTTGGGGGGATCCCTTTCAGCGCGATGCCGAACTGGTATTGCAGGATGTTAAACGGCGCCTGGTGACTCGCGATGGAGCCCGGCGTTATGGGGTGGTGATTGGTGAGGATAATCAGGTGGATGCAACTGCCACTGCTGCACTGCGCGCCGAGCTGGTTGCCGCTAGAGGCGATGCGGTGGAAGTGTTTAACTTTGGCGGTGAGCTGGAAGACATCCGTGCCCGCTGCGAGGCCGAAACACATTTGCCGGCGC
>JBALVO010000137.1:0-10204 GCA_036961445.1 Halioglobus sp. | reverse complement strand
TGAAAGCCCGTATGATAAAGCAGTTTCACGCGGCGCGTCGGTAAAAGGACTCTGCCCCCTTTAACTCCCCTTTGTTGATATCGTTCCTGTACTCGCAAGCCGCCGAGCGACCAAGGTGTCCTGGGTGGCCGTTTTTACGTATTTTTACCCGTCCAGAGTCGCTTCAACCACCAGCTGATCGAAGGAAATTGCATACTCATTGATTCGCCACACCCCGTCATCACCCCTAAGCACAGAGAACACGTACCGGGCGGTGCCCGTAATGCGAGTACCGGTGAGCGTCTTCTCGGCCACTTTCAGTCCCGGAATGTCCAGAGGAACATAAAGCATGTAGGTTTCAACAAGCGCAGTGCTGTCAGTTTGCGCCTTGATGTTCAGATTGGTGTTGTAATGCAACGGCTGCACACCATTGTCGCTGGCACTAGCTCGCATTGCCCTAAAAAGGCTTCGGAAATCGTCACCCGAAACAATGACGGGCTCCGTATCTGCAAGCCGGATCGTACACTGTGGGTTGTCCGTAAACAGCTGTAACCAAGCATCGATCTGATTGGAATCGTAACGACCCGCATAGGTATTACAAAGGTTGATAATCGCCAACCTGTCTTCGATATTGAATCCAGTACTCCCAGGATGCTCCGTTGCTTGTGCATCGTTTGTACCCGTATCATCCGTCATGTTCTAAATCCTTTTATTTTATAGTTGAAACGAACTGGGTTCCGCCGTAAGTTTGCTCGGTGGGCATGATTTCCATCTGGCTCACATTGACTCGCCACGGCGCACTCACGCAGTAGACCACCGCATCGGCAATATCGGCAGCAGTCAGGTCTTCACAGGGGTTGTCGACGATCTTTGCTCGTTGCTCTTCGTCGTCAATCGCCACATCATAAAATTCTGAAACCACCCGTCCTGGATTGAGTTCGGTAACCCGTATGCCGGTTCCTTGTAACTCCATGCGCAAGTCCCGAGACAATTTGTGGATTGCACCCTTGGTAGCGCCGTAAAGTGCGGCCGGCAGAGGGTAAAGCGCTGTAACCGAACTCATATTGACGATATGACCGCGTTTACGTTCGATCATGCCGGGAAGCACCGCTTTGATAATGAGGATGGCGGCAATCACATTGGTGTCGACGGTCATTTCTATGTCCGCAACCTCCGCCTTCCAGATCGAGCCCAGAGCACGGCCAAGACCTGCATTGTTAACGAGGATGTCTACTGGATATTTCTCGCCAAAACTCTTAACAGCCGCGCGGTCGCGCACGTCAAGTTCGATGGGAATACAGCCGGTTTCTTGTGCTAGCTTGTGCAAGCGATCGATGCGTCGCGCTGCGGCATAGACTTTTACACTCTTCTCCCGCAGGGCTCGGGTAGTCGCCTCACCAATTCCGCTGGATGCGCCGGTTACCAGTGCCGTCGTGTTTTCATTTATCATGTGTATTGCCTGCGTTTAGATGTTCTTCCTATCCCCGCGTTGAAGCTATTAGTGGGGTCAAGAACCTGGTAAAAATGTCTAAGATCTGGCTCGGCCTGGTAGAGATGCCCGACATTATGTTCTGCCGGGTATTTAATACCACGCTCATCGAGAATACGGAGGATAGTTTTCTTTAAGCTGTCTACATCGACACCTTTCTTTACTACGAAATCCCAATGCAGCACCTGACAAAAGAAATGGCTGAGTTGGAAAGGGCCCGCTAGTTGTTCAAGAATGTGTGCTGGCAGAATGTTATGCCACTGATCCTCATTCCGCGGCAGGGCAATATCCAACGGCATTAAACCCCCTACTTCCTTGCGCTCAATGATGGAGTAGCGAACTGGAGCGCCGCCTGCAACAAAACGGTGTAGCTGAGCGTCATTACCTTCTCTTTCGGTACATTCGAAAAACTCGCCTGCCGCGCCATCAAACTGTTCGGCAAGTAACTCTCGAGTCGCTGCAATTGTTTGGTCGCTGGTTACGATCATCAAATGGTGTTCAAAGCGGTCTCGGTACCGCCGCATACGCTTGGGAAGATGATCCGGCCAAAAACGGAAGATAAACTGCAATACATGGTCGCTAACCTGGAATGGAAGCAGTGGAAGCTTATTCAAAAGACCATCAACCCAGGCTTTGAAAGTGAACAATCTAGGCAGAAACGAGCTGCCAAGCAGTTTGATCAAAACGAATGTGTCTTTACTGTACATGTCCGCGGCGTCGAAATAGCTGCGGTGCATGTACTCGCCCATGACGGGAAGCTGGTCAAAACTTGACAGTATCTTTTTGCGCAAGCTCGTGAGCTGCTCGGGGTCGTTAGTGCCTACATAGAAAACTTGTTCGCGTGCGGGGTTTACAAAAGTGTCCAGGCGCACGGCGAAAACAGCCAGCTTACCCGCGCAGCCACTGGCTTCATAAAGGCGCCGCTTATCGGCGTTGAAACGGGCCGGCGAGTTGGCGTCGATATCTCGCACGCGACTTTGGTACTCACTATCCGACGCCATTTGGGCACTGTCAGCAACGGCCTGGGTATCGAAATTACCCAGTTGCAAGTTGTTGAGGATATCTTCGGCGTTTTCACCTAAGTCTATGCCAAGATGATTGACCAGCTGCAGCTCGCCCTGCTCGTTTATCTGCGCGTACAAAGCTAGCTCAGTATACGCTGGGCCGCGATTTACAAGATTGCCACCGGAGTTATTGCAAACACCTCCCACAATAGAAGCGCCTATACACGAAGACCCTATAACCGAGTGCGGGCCGCGGTTAAGTGGCAGTAGCTTTTCTTCCAGCTGGAACAACGTAGCCCCAGCGAAAGCGACAACTTGTTCACCACCACGCAACAGCATGATGTCGTCTATGTTGAGCGTATTGATGATAACTACATCGCGATCGTAGTCCTCGCCGTTGGGTGTGGACCCAGCGGTGACACCGGTATTCGCGGCTTGCATGACAACAATAATATCGTGGCGAACGCAAATAACGAGACAACGCCATACCTGCAGCAAACTAGTGGGGCGCAATACGGCACAGGCACTTCCCTTACCTAAGCGGCGGCCGGTGCGGTAGGCTAGCGTACGTCGCTCGGAGGTAATCACCTGGCGCTTGCCAATGGCGGCTTCCAGGTCGTCTATCAAGCTATTTTTAGTGATGCTAACTGGGCGGCCTGGCGGTGGTAAATACGATGCTATATTGCCGATTACTAATCTTCCAGACACCCTTGATTCGCGTATAGCGATCGTCGTAGCGTCCGATAACCAGCATTTCAGCGCCGCTGTATAATTTTAGCCGTTCGTTGGTGTGTAATTGCGCTGTTGCTTCATCACCATCCACATGAATAAACACCGGTTGAGTGAACATGGCGGCATGTTCGTAGGGCGTCATAACGCTCAACCAATGTTTGAGGATTTCATCCTTACCCTGGACATCACCTCCGCCGAGGTTCCACACACCGTCCTGCGCCCAGTTGGCGATCCATTTCTGCGGATCTTTTTCAATCACTGCCGCATTGTAAGATTCCACCAGCTCACGAATCGCCAAGCGGTCAGCGACTGAACCGTGATTAGTATTAGGGAGTTCATGGGCGAGCGCCGGCGTCAAAGTGAAGCAGAGCCCGATGATACCTAGCACCAGTGTTGCGGTCTTATTCATCATTCATACACCTCTAATACTCAGTATCGAACGACTACCTTTCCTGTATTTTGCCCACTGTGCAAATACTCCAGGGCATCAACCGCGCTCTCAATACCAGCGAAGACCTTAGGGTCCAGTAGCGGCTTGATTCGCCCATCCATTACTTGCTCAGTAAGGCTCGCCAGGTGACCGGCGATTTTGTCGGGCCAGTCTTTGTAAAGAAAGGCTCTTATCTGGGCCGATCTCCACAAAAGCTTGTGGTATACCCGGGGCGCTGTGACGTCTTGGGGACCACTGGTATATTCTGATATGAACCCACAGATAAGTATTCGGCCACGCGTAGCGATATTGTCGAGGCAGGTATCGAAAGTTGTGCCACCGACTTGTTCAAATATTAAGTTGATACCTTCTGGGTACTCAGCGGCTAACACTTCACCCAGGTTCTCCTGGGAATAGATGATTACCCGGTCGCAGCCCAGCTTTTTAAGCTCTTCGGCTTTTTCAGAGCTGCTGCAAGTTCCGATCACATGGTTGCCCGCGAGTTTTGCCAGCTGGACACACCAGTTACCGACGCCGCCGGCTGCCGCGGTAATGAGTACGGTTTCTCCGGAGCCCATTTCACCCGCCTCAATTAGGCCGATGGAAGCAGTAAGACCCGCGACGGCAACGGACAGAAATTCGGGCGTACTCTCTGGCACCTTGATAAATTGATCGACATCTCTACACAGCATTTCGCTGTAAGCACTACCCAAGCTGGGCGATGCAACCGCGTCCCCTACAGCATAGTCAGTAACGCCCTCGCCCACCGCGACGACGTCACCTATGGACTCACAGCCAAGATCGAAAGGGAAATTACCATCTGAGAAGTAAACGCCCCCGCTGATATTGACATCGGATGCATTGACACCACCAAAGCGATTTTTAATGAGCAATTGCCCGGGACCTGGCTCCACAGCACTGGCAGTTACAATCTCGCTGGCATCTCTGAAATCTCGAGAGTATTTGTTGGCAACGAGTTTTTTGTAGTCTTTTGACATGGAATATTTCCTTTCCTTGCTGTTTGATTCTAATGCTATTTTCCTGTGAAAACTGGGGCGCGCTTTTCCTGGAAAGCAGAGATCGCCTCCTGGTGGTCGTCACTCAGCATTGTTATTTCCTGGGCGCGCGCAGCCAGGGGAAACACCATGGCGCAAACCGAGCGAAGATAGGCGTTGACTGCCATCTTAGATGCGGCAATTGCCTGCGGTGGACCAGCGGCTAGCTTAGCGGCTATTTCCAGAGCCCGAGGCAAAAGTAGATCATCCTCCGCAACCATAAAGTTTGCCAAGCCCATATCAACTGCCTCACTGCCACTGATGCGATCGCCCGTCATAAGATAGTATTTAGCTCGATTCACCCCGATCAAAAAAGGCCAGATTACTTGACCGCCATCACCCGCACCAATACCCATGCTGACATGTGTATCCGCAAGAATTGTGGACGGGGATACAACCACCACGTCTGCCAACAACGCGACTGTAGCGCCAAGCCCCATGGCGTAACCATTGACGGCAGCAATAATAGGTTTGTCACAAGCCAGCATATTTTCCACGATCTGGCGTGACTCTCTCCAGAGCTCTTGCCCATGGGCGCCTCCAGAGACTTGATCGTCTTCACTAAAATCGCCGCCTACGCAAAATGCGCGGCCGGCGCCTGTAATAACCATCGCCCTAAGGTCATTGTCACTGGCAAAGTCCGAGCTGAAGCGGGTCAGTTCGGTATGCATGGTGCTGTTGGCGGCATTGAGATTCTTGGGACGGTTCAGTGTAACAACCGCAACTCCATCGTCACGTCGCTCTATCATCATTGATTGGTAATTTTCGGAATGGAGCATTAAAGGTCTCTTCTGGCCGGAATCTACAGGCTCACTTGAATCTAGCTAATTGGAATTGAGCTATAAAGGCTGGCACTTTCGCAATCTTGGACCAACTCAACCCACATTGATAAGGCTTCGCTATTCTCCGCGCTTACCCAGATGGCAATCGCTTCTTCCATCGTTGCCATCGTCGGTGACGTTCCGTTCCAATAAAACGTACCGTTAGACATGTCAGCGGCGTACATCGGGAACTGCAAGGTAAGGTGGAAGTCGTCATATCCCTTTGCGCGCCCTACCTCAATATAGGAAGTCCCCATATCCGCGATTTGCTGGCGGCTTACACCGGGATTCGTTTTGCATTTATACGACTCAGCCACTTCAGCCATCGCTGTGAATGGCAATAACATGCAGATCATTAGCGTAGATAGAACTGTTGTCATTCTTATTGTCATTTTGAAGCCTCCGCTTCGCCTTCGGCTATCAGCCGGTCTATTAGCCTGTGATGCAAACGCAGCCGCATCTCCTGGTAATTGGTGAACTCTACTTTGCCAGTACGGCTGGCACGCAGGCCTTTTTGAACCCAGGGTAGATTGATGGCGTCCTGCTCAAATACCACGGCTAGTCCTTCGCCCATCGTCTCCCCTGCCAGCGTCACAGGCTCATCGAAATCCAAATGCATAACAGGCACAGGTTTAGGCCGCGGTCCACCCTTGGGTACTGGACGCAAAATGACAATGTCCATAATGGAGCTTTCAGGGTCTAGCCCGTTGGGTCGAAAACGATAGATAGTATTCTGATAGAAACCGCCCCAAAAACTCATAGACGGTGCAAGGTTATACATCAGTGAGTCGGTGAATTCAGCGTCGCCAGCATCGCTGTAATCTACACCGGTGGTTGCCGATAGTTGCTCGCGCATAACTTGCGCCGCATAAGCTCGCGCGGACATGCCCTCTGGTACTAATAACCTGGAGTCATCATCTACGTCGTGTTGGCCAGAGCCGAAAAAGGCGTCGAAAATCTCCTGTGGAGTAAGAGACTCTGAAATATGTGGGCTTTGCACCCCATGAGCACATATCTGTCGGCCGACATACTCGCTTGGATGATCGTACTGCGTATTCGAGTCCGCTGTCATTGGCAAACCTTGCGGATGTGTGCCGACAACGTGATGCGTTTCCATGAAGGCTTCTGTGGTTGCCTTCCAGTTTGCACGTATCTTTTTGCTAACATGAACCGCCTTGTAACGATCTTCTAAAGCGTAGCGGGCAAAATGTTCAGGAATAGGCCCTAGTACTTCTTCCAAAGACGGCGCTTCGTGGTCCATGTTGATGAAAACAAAGCCACCCCATGTTGAAACTCGCGCCTCGGGTAAGCTGTTATCGCAATTCTCTAATTGAGGAGCATCCCACGCAAAAGGATTGACTTTGAGTGAGCCGTCTACGTTCCATGCCATGCCGTGGAACGGGCAGCGGAACACCTTGGCACCGACACCATCACACTCAGCCAATTGACGACCCCGATGAAGACAGGAATTATAAAATGCTTTTATCTCGGCCTCGCTAGAGCGAACGATGATAAACGAATAGCCGGCTATATCGAACACAACATGATCGCCAATTTCAGGGATTTCTTCTTCCCTACACGCCCACTGCCATATCCTCGGCCAGACATAATCAACTTCCTTTTGGAAAAACTGAGGGTCGTAATAGCGCGATGTCTCGTAGGCCTCCAGCGCTGCTGGTGGGTTGGCCCCTTCTCGATAGTAATCAGGTGAAGGCACAACATCGGAAGCTAGAATGTCTTCGTAGCTCTGCGCCGAGTGCCGTCCTGGTGTATATAAGGTCTCTAGCTTGGCCATTTCTCGCCTCTCGAGCTCAAATTATTAGAGTTGTTGTCACTGGATATAATCCCGACATTCCGCCAAAGCATACAACATATTCACCTGCGTAGAAATCATTATTTGAGTATCACTCAAATAATCGTTGAAGCATATCCGAAACATTAGTAGAGTTAGTGACTGCTCCGAACCATTCTAATAACTGAGGTACGTATGCGAACTGTAAGTCACTATGTTAAATCTCGTCCTATTCCCAATAGTAGCTTGCGGTAACCCTGCATGGAACGCGACCACTTTGAAGAAGACCACCATCTCTTTCGCGATGCCTTTCGAAAATTCGTAGCAGCAGAGCTGGTACCCCATAACGTGCGCTGGGAAGCCGCGGGCATCTGTGATCGGTCAATGTTTACTGCAGCAGGCAAGGCCGGCTTTCTGGGTACCCAGGTAGATATTGAGTTTGGTGGCGCAGGCGTCGAGGACTTCCGCTTCAATCAAATTATCATGGAAGAGTTTGAGGCGGCTGGCGTGGGCAGTGCCGGTTCCGGTATCGCGATGCAAAACGATATTATTATTCCGTACTTCATTGAATTCTGTACTCCCGACCAGAAACGTAAGTGGCTACCAGGTCTGTGCTCGGGTGAGTTGATATCTGCCATCGCAATGTCTGAGCCCAGCGTGGGTTCTGATTTGGGACGCCTTTCTACCACGGCGACCGTTGATGGCAACCACTACATCGTTAACGGATCCAAGACTTTTATATCCAACGGCATTAACGCCGATGTTGTGGTTACGGCGGTGCGCACCGCTGCTGATTCACACCGGGGTATAACACTGTTGGTGATAGAAGCTGATACACCCGGATTTGAGCGAAGTAGCAACCTGAACAAAGTAGGCCGCCATTCCCAGGACACGGCAGAATTGTCTTTTGTCGATTGTCGCGTGCCGGTAGCAAATCGCCTTGGTGAGGAAAACCGTGGATTTTACTACATGATGTCAAACCTGGCGCAGGAGAGGTTGAACATTTCTATGTCAGCCATTGCGGCAGCTCAATATTGCATTGATTTAACCCTGGATTACGTCAAGGAGCGGCAGGCATTTGGCCAAGCCATAGGCTCCTTTCAGAACAGCCGCTTTGTGATGGCGGAAATGAGTACCGAAATAAAGATAGGCCAAGCGTTTGTAGACCGCTGTGTAATGGCCCTCAACCTCGGTGAACTGAAAGCCGAAGAAGCCGCTATGGCAAAATGGTGGACAACAGAACTGCAGAAAAAGGTTAACGATCAGTGCCTGCAACTGCACGGCGGCTACGGTTACATGGATGAGTACAGCATTTCTCGCGCTTGGCGCGACGGTCGGATACAAACCATCTACGGCGGCACTACCGAGATTATGAAGGAAATAGTGGGTCGTTCGCTGGGGCTTTGACCTACGGTTGCCACTGAGTAACAATGCTAGATGGATGGACCTCACCATAGAGCGATGCAACATGGCAAAAGCTGGAACAACGAAACGCTCACCGCAGAAGGGTCCCAGACCTCGGGAACTGCGCAGACGCAAAATCTTCGAATCTCTACACGACTGCATTCTCGCTGAAGGGTATGGCAACACCTCGCTTCAGGATATTGCCAATCGTGCTGATATGACCGCCAGTCACTTGTGTTACTACTTCAACGGGAAGGAGGTGATCCTTCAGGAGTACTTTGGGTCTGCTTCCAATCGGATCCTGGAACACATCGCCGGGCTCAGTGAGCAGGAGCCGCGCGAGCAAATACACTCCCTGGCCGATTTCTGGTTTAAAGGGAAAATCAGGTCAGCTAAAGAAATTGGCATCATGTTGGAGTGCTTCGGTGTCGCAGTGAAGGACGATATCATGCGCGTGGCTAAAAATGAGTTCGATGACAGCTGCAAAGCTTATCTGATCGACTTGTTTAAAGCCTCCCCGTCAGTCTTGGGGCAAGCCCCCGAAGACGCCGCTGAGGTTTCTTATGCTCTTACGATTGGCCTGCGCTCAGCGGTGTATTTCGACAAAGGCGTGAAACTGAAAGATGCCCACCGGATTTTCTTGGACACCATGTTATCCATGTGCGGCCTGAAATGAGTGATACCACGCGCCTGATATCATTTCGTACGCCGATACTACCAATCACGGCGAGTTAGCTTGGCGATATCCTATCGGGACCAGGACCCCCTCGATCAGCCCAGCATACGCCGAATGAATGCCCAGTTGCTGGTGAAGAAATTTCCGTACTTGGGCAGCTCGTCGTCCACATCTGATATCCGAGTATCGTAGTAAACGTGCATCTCGGGCTCCGGTAATTCTGCAGGATCCACATAGTTTCTCACAGAGACAAAGGCATAAGCCTTGTCGCCTTCCCCGACTTTCGCCATCACAGGCTTTTTGCAGCTGGGACAGAAACCGCGGTCCACGGCAAAAAATCGCTTGAGCTTGGCGAAGTCAATCCCGTGATTTTGGGGCAATTCCACCTCATCCAGCTTGTACAGGGTGACATCAACGAAAGGCGCCTGATACTGCGTCTGGCAGATAGTGCAGTGGCAGTAAAACCGTGTGATGGGCTCACCGTGTATCTCGAAACGAGTGGTACCGCAGGGGCACTGGCAAGCGTAAGTCATGCCATATCCTCAGTTATTGTGATTGCTCCACACCTTACGACATTAGTTAGCGCCTTGCGAGCTGGGGGTTTAGTCCCATGTCTGCGAATCAGCGTTTGAAGGAGTGCTTCGCGGCGGCACCATCACGCCTTGCCTGAAGATACGCGTCAATTACTTACCCATCCTGGTCTACTGCCCGCCATAAGTAATACTGGTACTGGCAATTTAATTGGCTAGTATTATCGGCAACCCGACACCTTGGCGCACTCGCTGAATTCACCTACACTGGCTCACTCAAGTGATTGGAGGT
>JBALVO010000003.1:63841-89993 GCA_036961445.1 Halioglobus sp. | reverse complement strand
AAACGCGCCTTCATATTCCTGCGAACCTTGATCGGCATCCGCCTTGCGGACCTGGCGAGCGAGCAGAGGTCGCCTGTCATTACCGTCCCGGTGCGTTGACAATAGTTAAGCATACACAATGGATAACATATGGATAGAAAATATCGTAGATTTGAAAAAGCAGGCGCTATATTGGTTTTAATTATGGCTTTGTTACAAGCATGTTACGCTATTTTTTCCTATATCGATCCTCTGACATTCTCTGCTGTAAGGGGTACGCAGTTATTTTCAGCAATGGACTCCGATTGGGTAAGAATATACGGGTCGCGCACATTGTTTATTGCTATCTTGCTAGGTTATTTATTGCATGTCAGAAATTACTCGGCATTAATGTGGTGCGCTCTGTTTGGCACTGTAATGCCAATTACAGATGGACTACTTGCATTTGAAGCACAGGCGCCAATCAAGGTTGTAGTTAAGCATATTGCTACAATCGTATTCTTATTGGTTACGTTCTTTGTTTTAAAGGCGGCCACAAAAGGCAAGGTACTGGCAAGTATGTCAGCTTTAGCGGATGAACCTGGTGTTTCTACCTCCGTGGGCTAGACGCGTGGATGGACATGGTTCATTACATTAACACCCTCTGTTATGATGTCTGATTAATGCGTAACGGTTCATAGATATACCATGTTCAAGTACACCATAAGCCTGCTGTCACTCCTGTTATTCAGCGCCACATTGAATGCCAATGTCGCAGTTGTATACAGTTTACAAGACAAGCCCTATTTTTCCATGGAGGTTCCTGATTCATGGCTGGTTAATGTCGGCTCCGAAATGGATGCAGCACAGGTTCCGGAGGACGAGCAGCCGCCCCCACGAGTGATTACGGTGATGCCTGAAGAGGAGAGTATATTGTGGTTTGGCGCCTGGGTTCCTGTTTACCTGCATAGCCTGAATGAGGCCCAGGACTACTTATCGTCGCTAGATGATTTTCTGGTGGATAAGCCCGTACTCGTCAAGACAGATGATGTGAATCTGAATGACATGCCTGCCCGCTATTTTATGGGTAAAGGTGAGAGAGATGCTCAGCCAGTAGACTTTTTTGTCATGCTTTTCCAGCTCTCCAAAGACAATATCGGAGTTGCGATCTATATCGGGCCACCGGCCACCACAAATGCGCATCAGGACGTGCTGCGCGGCATGATGAAATCAATCAGCCCTATTAAAGAATAAACACTATGGCTATATCTCAAAGCATTTCGAACCGTTTTTCCATTGTGATTTTCAGGTCTGTGATGGTGAGTATTTTGCTCGGCACCATGCTAGCTTGCAGTTCCAGTAGCACGCGCAGTACAGGTGCGCACTACAATATGCATTCCTATGATTCCTACTACCGCACTGGAATCAGCAGCCACCATCACCGGAACTACCGCCACACGCGACCTGTGCGACAACCAGTGCGTAGGCGTTAAAGAAAATATACCGCAATACCGGGGAATGTTCGGCCCGCGCATTGCGGTGTCACTAAATGGCCGTATGCTCGCCCCCGCAGGCCCTAACTGGATGCCCCCCCTTTGTCCTATGCTATGACTGCGCAACTTGAGTCACTGCAAATCTACCGGGGCATTGCGCCGGTGAGTGTGTCGGCACTTTTCAGGTCACGCTACCGATAAGCGAACGGATATCGTACTCATCGTCGCCTTCATAGCGTGGCGCATAACGGTCATACGCCGCCGCGATATTCTCGTAACGCTCGCTCAGCCTGACTTTATTATACGCATGCGACACGATATAGAACTCACCTGCTTTAAGCTGCCCTATAACTCTCTCGGCAAAGTCATCCGCATTCATTCCCTGGAATACATCACGAGTCATGTCGGTCTCAACCAGGCCAGGCATGATGACAGCAACCTCAATGAAGTCCGGCGTCTCTTCGGCAAGTAATTCGCTGATCGCCAGTACAGCATGCTTAGATGACACGTAGGCGTGGAAAGAAGGCACACAGGGATAAATACTGTTCTCGGAGCCAAGGTTATATATCGCGGCAAGTGTGCCCTGCTCCCTAAATATTCTTCCGAACACCTGAATACCGTGCAGTACACCATAGAGGTTGACGTCGAGAACCTTGCGGAAGGCATCGAGATCCATGTCGATCAACGACGCTGGCGCTTGTCCCACACCGGCATTATTCACCAACACATCTATCCGGTCGTAGTGATGCATGGCAAAATCTGCAAGGGCTTCAACATCCTGTCGATTGGTCACGTCGCAAATCTGACCGATAGCTTCAAAGCCGAGAGCCTTCAATGCATCAACAGCTCGCTGTACCCGCTCCTGCGTGAGGTCAGACACTACAACCTTGGCCCCATGAGCTGCAAACGCCTTGCTCAGCGCAAAACCGATGCCGGCGCCGCTTCCGGTTATCACCACAACCTTGTCTTTGTAATCTTTCATCTGTTGTCAATCCGTATTGCTTTTTGTGATACTGACAAAGTTAACGTGTCAGCACTCCGGATGACACTACTCTTTCAGGTATCTAAAGACACCCAGAGCTGCCATGCCAAAAAGGAGATGTACGGACAATATCGGCGGCCACCCAAGTAGGTATATCACGTCGTTCGCCAGCGCAGGTTTGAACGGCCCGCCGCCAAAGGCAAGTCCGCGAGTCTCAAAAAAGGCATTTGCCATGGCAGGTAAAGTGAACATCCACGCGCACACCAGAGCCGACCAGAACAGAACCTGAAACTGTCGTGCGCTGAGACGCATAAACTGGCCGCCGAACGCCAGCGCCATTACCAGTAGCCCCTGGGTAATGGCCTCCATGTGCCCCATGCGAAAAGCCCTGGAGTCCCCTGGAATATCTACCTCTATCTGTATGGGTAAAGGCCACAGCACAACCTCTCCCAACAAGTGAAAGAACCAGACCCAGCCAAACAGCAGGCCGACGATAAACAAGCCTATTCCATTAAGAAACAGCAAGGCTTGCATTCGCGACTGTATTCCCTGTAATTCTACGGCTGACATGGTCTTTAATCCTATGCGAATGACGCGGCGAGAGGATTCGCAGCATCTAATCGATACGTATCCAATGCCGCTGAGCCATCGGGGTTGTTTTCATACAGCGCCGACCACGCGCGGCCCCATGCTGGATCGGCTACCTTACTCGGGTGATACCACGGCAACAGTATCTTCAGGAGTTTTGGCGTTAGTTTGCCAAAAATGCGCAACAACACTTTCGCAAGCTGCCAGCGACTCTTGCTGTTCTGCCACAGCCCATCTTCTTTCAGTAGCGCTCTATAACCCTGCCCTGTGCGCCAAAAAATATGTCCGGCGGCGTATAACAGCCCTCCTATTCGGGAGAAGTAGCCGCCATAGAGATGGTCGAATACGTCGAACGCAACATTCTTGTGCTCAATTTCCTCGACAAAGTGCCAGAGTATCAGCGAGGCCACGTCGGTATCGCTGCCACCAAAAAGATGCTCTCTGTCGTCGATGAGCATATGGCCAATGGCAAGCGCCATGGATTCAAAGCCCTCCGCGTAGGCAAGGTTGAATCGCAGGGAGCGTTCATTTCCCAGCCGTTTGTAGTCTGCATCGAGTATTGCTTCCAGCTCCCCTACTGATTTATAGCCGGCATCAGCCAGCGTCTTATTGAAAGCTTTATGCTGCCGAAAGTGCGTTGCTTCCTGCCTGATGTAAAGATCGAGATCCTCGCGTAGTTGAGGGTCGGTAATCAGTTTGCGAGCCTGTCTCATGGAGCTTATCAGGTAGGGCTCCAGATACGGCATAGCCAGCGAGCCGCTATTGATGATTTGCGAGAACTCGGGTCTCGCCAGATTCCAGTGCCCCGCCGAGCGATCTGGAAAGTCGAACGGCACCTTTCTCACTCGCATGGCATTGTTACTGCTTGTTTTGTCTGGCATTGGTGAAACCTCACTATGGTGCACGCTGCCCAGCTTCCAGCGTAGCGCAACAATTAGAGTAAAAAATTTATTAGAGTATTTGCTCTATTTTGGGTAAAGTCAAGATTCAATCCGCACCACTACGGCCCTGCGCGGCAGTCAGAGCAAAGGAACAAGAATGAGTAACCGCCAACGTATACTCGATGAAGCCCTGTTATTGATGAATGAACAGGGTGCCCAGGCAATAGGAACCAAGCAGATCACCGATGCTACCGGCATTAGTCCTGGCAACCTCTATTATCATTTCAAAAATAAGGAAGAAATTGTACGCTCGCTTTTCGCAACGCTGGATCTAGAGTTTCGTGAGTCGTTAATCGACGAGCTTGACCCACCCATTTCACCCGCACGCTTTGCCAGTTTCTACCTGGATAGCTTGAATATCGCGTGGAAGCACCGATACTTCTTCGGCGGATTACTGCACCTGCTGCGCAAGGATGCGGTACTGGCCGCACGCTATAGGGATATGCAGAACTGGGCGCTGGGAAATCTGGAGAATATTGCCAGGCAAGTGGTACGCGACGGCAATATGGCAAAACCGCGCGGTAACAACGGCTACCACTCTCTCGCACTCAACACATGGCTGATCTGGTGCAACTGGATTCGTCATGTCCAGGTATCTGCACCGGATCATGGCATCGATCGCGGAGGGGTCAAGGCCGGAGTTGCCCAGATTTTTGACGTGATGTCGCCTTATCTGAAACCAGAATACGACAAGCAGGCTCGTAAGATACTCATCCTTGGCTAACTCAGCAGACGTGCGTGCTATGTATGTATATATAAATGTTCAGCACCGGATTATCCCATTTCAAGAGGTTATATGATCAGTGCCTTTACCAGGGCTATCGGTTGTCGTTCGGGCATCGTTCCAGGCGCACTGGTAACCGCGCACCAATTACTGCACTATCGGGAGTTCCACATTTCCTCGTAGCCTGCCCATGGAACTTGACGCCTATTTCGAGCGCATTGGATTCACAGATCAACCATCGGTTGACCTCAAAACATTGATCAGCCTGCAGCGCCAGCACTTGCTTTGTATTCCCTATGAAAACCTGGACGTGCAGCTAGGCCGATCACTGGATCTGGACATAAACAGGATCTATGCAAAGATCGTTGAGCAGGGTCGTGGCGGGTGGTGCTATGAGATGAACGGCATACTGCAGTGGGCACTGGAGCAAATAGGATTTGATGTTATGCGCATCAACGGGGGCGTGCTCCGGGCTGAGCGAGGGGATGATGCCCTGGGTAATCACCTGGTGCTGTGTGTACAACTGGACGAACCGTGGATTGTCGATGTGGGTTTAGGTGATGGACCAATCGGGCCCTATCCGCTAAAACCTCATTCTGCCGAGCAACAGGGGTTCAGCTATCAGCTTGAGCAAGTGGAAGACTGCTGGCGCTTCCACAATCACCCGGCAAGCCCAGCCGGATCGTTCGACTTCTATTACCGGCAAGCCGATGAAGATTTGTTCGCTGAGAAATGCCATTGGCTGAGCACCGCGGCAGATTCTCCGTTCGTACAGAGCCTGGTGTGCCAGCGCGCAGTTCCCGGGGGCTATGACGTTCAGATTGGGAGAGTGGTAAAACGGATCACCTGCGCAGGCGAACAACAGCATTTGGTCAATTCCGCGGAGGAACTTGTCGCGTCGCTGCTGCAGCGTTTCGGGCTCGATATTCCCGAGGCCGCAACGCTCTGGGACTCTATTGCCAGGCAACATGAAAAGCACTTTGGCGACAGCGACAAACCCGATTCACCACGCTCGTCTGCGGCCTCCTGAACCACTATCCGGTGACCTGCATGTAATAAATAGTAATGGCACGTAACTGTGCGAAGCGGTGGAACTTGTAGACATTTATGGAACGGCGCCAATAGCTTTAGCTCGTTAAGTTGTCGGCACCCTACTGTGGAAACATCAGCTGAAACTGGACACGCATTGTCCAGTCGCCCACAGCATCCGGCTTTTTTGTATTGTAATACATATGTCCACTCATCAGGAAAGAGCCTTCTAAATTGGCTCGGGAATTGTTGCTAAAATTACTCGTAGATAAACATGCTGTGTAAGGTGCGACTGTAATCAACCATCCCCACCCATCCCAATAGCCACTTGTCAGTACCGCGCCATATCCTTCGCTGCACAAACGGTCGCTCTCGATGTTTGCTGCTGCCCGGCTATGCGATATCTGATATTGGGTCTATTATCTTCTGTTAACTATCTTGGAGATTACAAATGGGTCGTTTGGAGAAGAAAGTAGCACTGATCACGGGGGCCGGCGCAGGCTTGGGAGCTCAAATTGCACGGCGGTTTAAAGAAGAAGGTGCAGAGCTGATTATCAATGATATTCATGATGACGCCGCGCAGAAAGTTGCACAAGAAGTCACTGGAATCGGAATCGCCGCCGATGTTGCTGATTCGAACGCCGTTCGCATAATGTTGGAGCGCGTGAAATCTGAGTTCGGACGTCTGGATATTCTGGTTAACAACGCTGGCTTCGGCTTCACCCCTGGAGACGAGGAAACAGTTCGTCGAGTCAATGAGGTTCCGTTCAAACAGCAAGCAGAACTGGAAGCAGGTGGCGCTATAGAGACTCATCTGGATCTCACTGTTGATATGACTGATGAGGATTGGCAGCGAATGATTAGCGTACATCTCAACGGGACTTTTTATTGCTCGAGAGAAGCACTGAAAATCATGAATCCGCAACTCTCCGGCTGCATCATCAACATGGGCTCAATTATGGGCACTACTGGTGGTATCGGCACCAGTTATTGTGCCGCCAAGGCCGGCATCCTCGGTTTTACACGCTCACTCGCGCGTGAGGTTGTATCTCGAGGAATTCGCGTGAACGCATTGGCTCCCGGTTTTATTGATACAGAACTTACTGAACCTTTCGGTTCTATCCGCACACTACTTGAAGCACAAACCCCTATGGGTAAATTCGGAGATTGTGATGATATTGCCTGGCCCGCTGTGTATCTTGCCAGCGATGAAGCAAAGTTTATGACAGGCCAAGTGTTGTCACCCAACGGTGGTTTCGTTATGAGTCAGTAATACACCAGCAGTTACTAATAAATACAATAGAAGTCATAGGCTAGCGTCACAGGCCAGTGCCCTACTCCATTGTCGAAAGCACTGTTTCTGAAATTTCTATAGTGGTTGGAGGATCAAAGTCGGTTGCTTGCATTATGACTTTTTAACGGGCAGTTGGTGGCCGCTGGCGACGTATTCGTGCATCATCTGCAGAGCGCGCTCATCCTCGCTTATCAAGGCGGCAAAGAGATCACCTTCTTCATCAATACCTCCCTGTGTTTGCCTGCCATGACTGGAACGCATCACCTGTTTGATATAAGCAAGTGCCGCCGGGGGTTTATCGAGGAACTCATGAGCTATGTCGCGCGCCGCGCCAAGCACGTCTCCTTCAATATAGTGGTGAACAAGACCCTCTGCGGCCGCCTCAACGGGACTGAACATGCGCCCCCGCAACACCCATTCGAGTGCTTTGCCAGTACCAATGGCCCGGGCGAGCCGCGCTGTCCCCCCGGCCCCAGGCATTATCCCGACCAGAATTTCCATCTGGCCAATGGTGTATTCACCCGGGCCAGCGAGGCGAATGTCGCAGCACAGGGTAAGTTCACAGCCTCCTCCGCCACAGGCGCCATTGATCGCAGCGATAGTTGGCTTCGACAAATTGTCGATGCGTTCCCAGACAAGGCGCAGTGCCGAGCGTGAAAATCGCGCCTGCGGAAGGCCCTTGGAACGCTGTGTCTTGAGCTCATCGGACATCGCAATGATTTCCTCAATGGAGAAATGCCGAATGAAAACACCGGGCTGACCACCGGTAAAGATCACCACGCGCACAGACTCGTCATTCTCGATGGTGTCAAGCGCCGAATCGAGCTGTATGACCATCTCCGAGGTCATAAATCCCTTGGGAGGATTCGAAAAAGTTACCGTGGCTATGCCACCTTCTACACTGAGATCAACAGCTTCCATAACGGCATCCCTTATTGTTATTGCCCACGCGATGAATATCTAAATACTTGTTAACGAAAAATATCCCACCTCGGCTATCTCCAAGATAGTACAGACGCGGTTATCGTCAAATTAACTCTGGTGGACCTACAACCGCCCGATTCACTGTCTCAGGCCCCTCTTACATGCAAATATGCTTTCAGGCGGTCGATATTAGCCGTCATCCCGGAAAGAAAATCACCCTCCTTGGGTCGCTTACCCATTGGTCTGAAAACGACCACCTCCACGCCCAATGCTTTCAGTGCGGCGCGTGTTTCGGGCATTGGATCATCTTCCCACAGCATTACCGCAGCCCGATGGTGCTCCAGCAGAGCATGCAACTCTGACCAGTCTGATTGTTGCGGCAGCTGATCGGGCTCCCAGTGCATGGCGCGTCCATTGAATTGATACCTTCGTCCAAAATATTGATACACCGGATGGGAATACAAGATCGGCGCACCATTGAATTCGCGGCCTAATGCCATCAGCGCCTTATCCATTTCTGTAATCTTGTCGATCAATTCGCTTTCGCGCGCCGCGATGCTGTTCGCCTGCTGCGGCAGTTTCGATTTGACCGTCGTAGCGATCGTCTGCAGTTGTCGCTGATAAAGATCCAGGTCCAGCCATACCGTAAACGCCATTCCGCCATGGCTGTGGTCGCCTGCGGGACCGTGACTGTGCACCGGACCTGTGTCTACGGCGATCAACCGGTCAGCAAAGTCTCGCGAGCTATCCACCAGGCGATTATCCGGCAGGCTTACCCGGGACATCCAGCGGGCATAGTTCGCGCCGTTCAACAAAATCATATCCGCCTGTTGGAAGGCGACAACCTCATTCAGGTCCGGCTGCCAGAAAGCGGGATCAATATCTGCTGGTACCGGGAAACGCACCTGCCCTGCCCCTCCCAGCAACTGCTTCGCACCCCAGGCCAGCGGATAGTTTACGGTGTAAATTTCCAGCGGGCGTTGACCAGTCCCTTCGCTGTTGGAGTCAGGTGGCGTGCTTACACCCTGCCCACATGCCGCCAGCGCCAAGGTCAGGATTAAAAGGGACATTCGCACTACAGCACTACCGCCTGCAACAGCGGCCCTCCAAACCAGTGAGTCAGTGCCACCAACACAGCGGCCAGTGTCGCAGATACGATCAATACAATAACGACCTCTGCCAGCATCAAGGACAGGATAGCAGTTTTTGAACCACCCAACCGATGCAGGGTATCCTGCTCCGGGCGCCGTGCCCGCCAGGAGAGCAGGAACACCAGCAACACCACCGCGGCGGTGGCCAGCGTCACTAAGCCCATGGCCACCAGCACATAGCGCTGTACGGCAAACACCGTGTCCAACAACTGGTCGATAACGGCTCGCGGTTGCAGCAATTGCAGGGATTCATGCGCCTGATACCGACCCTGGACAAGCACGCGTGCCTTGTCACTGCGTGGCGCTGGTAAGATAGCCGTCAGCGGCAGATCGCTGTTGTCGCCGTGGAAATGAAAAGAATCAATATTGTCCGCGGTGATCTCGTTGTATTGCACGAGAGAAGCATTAGCAACGATGCGATCAGCCTCAGTTTTGAGCACAGCGCTGGCTGCCTCCGCCCGCGTAAGTTCCTGGTGGCCATGGCCAATCCCCTCTATGATCCATGCGGTTTTCAGATCCACAAAAATCGCCTCGTCATCAGGGCTATAGGCCATGGCGAGAATTCCCACTACTGGCATTTTCAAAGGATAGACACCTGCAATATCGAAAACGCTTTCCGGTGAGGACACGACAAAATCTCCTACCTGCACTCCCAGTGCTGTTGCGGCCCTGGCACCGAGCACGGCTTCGCCCAGTGTTGTCAGCTGTCGTCCTTGCGCAAGCTGTAGGCCGCGGAACCCGAAGTAATCCAGTGTGGTGCCCACAATAGGCACGTCCTGACTGTGGTAGCGAATGTACAGCGGAATGGGGTCGACCAAGGTGGAGTCACGCAATTCAGCCACTACCCCATAGCCAAAGGTCGGTGGCTGCTCGGCGGAAAAGTACAGCGCATTGAGGACCAGTTCCAGCGGACTGCCGCGAGCTCCCAACACCAGGGGAGAGAGATCTGCTCGAGCATTCATATCCCGGGCCGTTTGCTCAACGACCAGTTGCAAGCCAAGGGGAAGGTACAGCACCAGCGTTACCGCTGCGATCAGGATAGACGCCTTCCAGCGGTGCCAGCCCATATAGCGCCAGGCGAGGTACCAAACCCCGCTCATGCCGACCGCCAACGATTGAGCGCGTTGAAATCCACGATACGATCGAAACGATCCAGCAGCTCCCTGTCATGGGTTACCGTAAGCAGTGTTGCCCCGCTTTCTCGAGCGTAATCAAGCAGCAGGTCTAGCACAACAAACTTGTTGGCCGGGTCGAGATTGCCTGTGGGTTCATCAGCGAGTATTACCGATGGCTGCAATAACAATGCGCGAGATACCGCCACGCGCTGTCGTTCGCCCTGGGACAGTTGCGCCGGATGGCGGGACAGCTTGTCGGCAATATCCAGGCGTTCGGCCAGGGTCTCTGCGCGCTGACGCAGGGCTGCGGTCACCACCAGGCCGCGACCGACTCGCAGTGGCAGCAAAATGTTATCGCGCACATTCAGGTAATCGAGCAACTCAAAGTTCTGGAAGATCAGCCCGAGCTTGCGAATACGAAACTCACGGCGCCGGGCATCAGATAGCTTGGCAACGGATGCGCTCGCGACGTGCACCGACCCCGCATCAGGAAGCACCACCCCAGCGAGTATATTGAGCAAGGTGGTCTTGCCGCAACCGCTGGGGCCGATCAGGGCAACGTGCTCTTTTTCCTCCAAACGCAGATGTTCGATCTGTAACGCGAAGCTACTCTGATCGTAGCGAAATTCCAGGTCGCATAGTTCGATCATGGCTTAGAGGCGCTGCTCTTGCAGTACATTCATAGCGATCAGCTTCCAGCGCCCGCCGATCGCCTGTATCAATAGTTCCGCCTGATATTGGTTACTGCGGGTATGGACATGCCCCCAGTGGCCCACGGAGCCATTAACATTCCATGTCGCCCTGGCGCGAAACGCAGACGGCTCAACGGCCGGCAGTATTTCGATGGCCTGCAGTTCCACCGATTTGACTTTGGCGCGTGCGCCGCCCTGATTGGTCAACTCCAGACTGCGCCGGGTCTCAAGATAGATGTCAGTGAGCAGGTCACCACCGACGCTGCGCTCCAGCGTGTCGTAGACAGCGCTCTCCTCCCGGTAATCAAACGCCTGGTAGACGTTACGCAGCAAATCTTTCACTACGGTCTCGGTCGCCTGATCAGGCGGCGCCAGCGGACGACCCGCCACAAAGGACGTGCCCACCAATAGCAAAGCAACGGTAGCAGCAACAGCCATCACTGGTAGCCTGCCGCGTGTCCACAACAGCAACAACATGATCGCCGCTGCCAAAAACCACCAGCGTAGTTTATACAGCCATAATGCGACGGTAGAGGGCGGCACGGCCAACTCTACCAGGCCGGGAATGGTGGGGTTGGTGAGAAAGTTTTGCCATTCCAGCACCGCGTAGTCAGGCTCCAGGAAAATTGGCAGAGGCCCTGCCTCATCCACCGCCGAGGCGGGAACCTTTTGCACGCGCTCGTCGAACATGTCCCAGGTCATGGTAGCGCCCGCAGGGAGGCCAGATGTCGGGTATACGAAAATCACGCCGACCACGGCGCTGTCGATATTGATGTCTATGCCCGGCTCTACCACCATCGAGCTTTTCAGGGTCCGGGTGAGAAAATTGACTCTATCCAGAATCGGTGACACCGGTTCGCCGTTAATCGTAACCGGCTGCTTATCCATAAGAAAAGCAGCGATTTTTTCCAGCATCAAACCACGCTGATCCGCCGCAATCACCGTGGCACCTTCCAGCCCAACATCTACCCAGCGTTGAATGTCCTTGGGCCGCAAAATGATTTCCTTGCGCACCTCAAAGGGTTCGACGTAGAGGAAGCCCGACATCGGTGCAAAATAACTGCGCCGCATATTACGGGTGCGAAAAGTACTGTACCAGGGGTCATCCCAGTCCAGGTCGAGCACCATACCACGTGTCAGGTAGCGAAAATCATTAACCGCTACGGTGTTGTGGTAAACAACAAACCCGATGCTGACCATGCCAAATTGTAGCGGTGGGCTGAATGCCAGGCTAGCGGGTCGGCCCGAGACAAAGGGATAAAAAAGCTCTGCGGCCACTACCGTTTCGGCGTCGTCTTCCACCACGGGGAGCTCCTCCCCCGTTACGTTGTCGCGCACGATACGCGTACGCGGGGCGATTGCGCGTAACTCGCCCGGCAACATGACCTGGTCACCTGCAATTACCAGGTCACTGGCAAAGAATTCAGCGAGGCGTTCCGCGTAGGGTCTCGAAGGGAAATCCATACCCTCATAAATAGCGTCGGGCAACAGGTTGCGAAACGAGCCGATATCGTCCAGACCAACTTCCAGTTCGACCCTGATGCCGGCCTCTTCAACGTAAATTTCGGCAATGGTTTTGGCGAACATCGCCTCTGAGCGGATCAGGGCGTCGGCGGCGACAAGATGTGTAAAAAGAAGGCCGCACAACAGTGCCAGACCGGCGAGTGGATTCATTACTGAGGCACCATACGGGAAAGCGTAGAATGTAGCATAGTGGACTGCCTCGGGAACAGGCTAAAACGATCGGCTATTACTCCCACCGCGCAAACTTCAGTTAAAAACCACACGAGCAACGAATATTATCGTGGCACTCCAAGTCAGAGTAAGCGCGCCTGCGGCGGGTGGAAATTGACAGAGAAGGCTGGATTCGGCAGTCTATGGAGAGAAAATTCCAATCATGCGTAATTCTCAGGGGAATAATATGAAAAATCACGCACGTACTTTACCTGTCGCAGCAGTGGCTTTAATTTTCGCTGTAGTTGGCGGTCTGTTGATCTCCGCTACGGATGCTGCAGCACAGAAAAGCTCGCGGCCAGACCCGCTGGCTGCAGGCGTGAGAACTCCAACCGGGGTGATCTCCGAACTTGATGTGTATTATCCGGGGACTGAAGCAATTGCTCCCGATGAAATGCGGATTGTCGCACTGGGCACGGGCATGCCGAGTGCGAGACCCAAGCAGGCTGCCGCGTGCTGGCTGGCCGAACTGGGGAACGGCGACAAATTCCTGTTTGATATTGGATCAGGGTGCATGGAGCGACTTGCGGCGCAAAAAATTCCCTACGACTATCTGAACAAAGTATTTATTGGCCACCTTCATGTAGACCACATGGGCGATCTCCCCTCGCTATGGCTGGGCGGCACGGTGATGAACCGATTGGTTCCATTACGAATATGGGGGCCAAGCGGGAAAACTCCGGAGTACGGCACCGCGGCATCTATGCAACATATGAAGGATATGTATATCTGGGATATCGGCACCCGTTCGGGTGTTATCGATTTTCGCGGCGGCGAGCTGGAGATTAATGAATTTCCGTTCGACGGTGTAAACAAGGTCATTTATGACGAAAATGGCGTCACCGTACGCAGTATTCCAGCGGTACATGGGCTGGATGGAGCGGTTAGTTTTATTCTGGAGTGGAACGGACTCACCTTTGTGTATGGTAGCGATACGTTTCCGAACAAATGGTATGTCGAACACGCCAAGGGAGCTGACGTTGCGGTGCATGAATGCTTTTTACCGCCGACCTTGCTGGTGACAAAACAGGGATTCGCGCCTCAGGAGGCACTGAACGTCGGTACGCAGGGGCATACGTCTCCGGAGCAATTCGGCAAGGTTATGTCGCTGGTAGAGCCGCGGCTGGCGGTCGGCTACCACTTCTATAACGATTTCGACACTGAGCCTGAGGTCCGCGATCGAGTTAGAAAAACCTATGACGGCCCCCTCGCTTTGGCTTCGGATTATATGGTGTTCAATGTTACCAAAGACGATATTCGGATTCGGATTTCTGCCATTGATGAAGATATTTGGCCAAGCCCAGCGACAATCCCCAAAAAGGCCCCCGATACCAAGTCCTCTATCAACTTCTCTGACTTTACCAAGTCAGGCGCACTGGCCTTTCCAGAGGTGACGCAACCTCTCTACGATGAAATCAATCAGATGTACGGCACCGATTTTGAGCCCATATTCAAATAGACCCCACTGGACCTGAGACAGGTAAGAGGCCGGACGCGACTTTTCGCCCCGGCCGCTCACCACTGCTGCTACCGTTGAGTAATTCTGAAAGAAACCTCCTTCTGCCAAAACCGCTGTTATAACGATACGACGACTATGATGTCCGCTGTTATAACGAAACTGCCAAACCTTAATCTCGACGGCACCTTGAGGTGAAATATCGCATATATCCCTTGATATGCAAAAATTTGCAATATAAAGTGTCTAGGCACTCTGTTGCGGCAACTAGCTACAGCGCGCAGTGGTACCTAAAATATAACGATAACAGTAACGAATCTAATAAGGCCGATATACACACCGGCACCGGGCCATCCGCCCTTGCCAGATTGGTATAAGAGCCACACCAAAGGCAATGAAAATATGAACAAAAAACGACTTCTTCACGGATTCAAGCGCACTGCGATCGCTACAGCACTCGCCCCTTTGACCTTCGGCATATCTACGCTGTCGATGGCCCAGGAGATGGAAGAAGTGTTGATCACGGGTTCCTATATTAAAGGTTCCCCGTCTGATGCAGCATCGCCGGTAGACGTCATCGACAATGACTATATTAATCGCAGTGGCGCTTTCACCGTCGGCGAAATTACCGCCAAGCTCAGTGTCAACTCAGGCTCCGAGAATCAGGCGGATTCATTTACCTCGGGAGAAACCCAGGGCACCAGCAATGTCAACTTACGCGGCCTGGGCTTAAGCTCTACATTGGTTTTGATCAACGGCAAACGCCAGACCATTGCCGCTACCCGCGCCAACGACGGTAGCGTATTTGTCGATACCAGCACGATTCCGGTGGCTGCACTGGAACGCATAGAAATCCTTAAAGAAGGTGCCACAACGGCCTACGGATCCGATGCCGTTGCTGGCGTAGTGAACTATATCCTGCGCGACAATTTTGAAGGCTTTGAGATTTCGGGTGGCTATGAAGCCACTGACAATGACAATCAGGATTCCACCGAGGCGAGTTTTTTGTGGGGCTTTGGCAACGAAAAAACCCGGGCAGTGATTGCCGGTGCAATATTGCGCCAGGATCCGTTGAGCGCGGCCGACCGTCCGTACCTGGTAGACAACGCTATCAGTGGTCTCGGCCGATCTTTTATAATGTTGGCGCCCGACACCGTTACCGGGGGCGATTACGCCGGCACCTATTCACCGGGTGAACGTGTTCCCGATCCAAACTGTACGGCCAACGCCGGAGTATTGATTCCGCAGCCTTCCGGCGAGCTCTGTGGGTTTTTCTACGGCCCGCGCTTTAATATTATCAATGAGGAAGAGCGCAATCAGATCTATGGTAACTTTTCTCACGAGTTTTCCGATACTCTGTCGCTTACTGCGGAATTGGGCTACACCGATCATGACGTAAAAGACAATCCGCAATCACCCTCTTATCCCAACCTGGCGTTTCCAGTCATTTTGCCCGGCCAGGCAGGCAGCCCCTTCAACGTGCCGGTGGTGTGGTTTGGTAGGCCCCTAGGCTCCGATTTCGCCTCGCCAGATGCCAAACGAGACAACCAGACCACCCGCGCGGTATTAGACCTGGAAGGCGCTTTTAATGACAATTGGTCCTGGAATGGATCTGTCGCCTATAGCAAGAACGAGCGTCACGTTGAGCAACCGGATACGATCAGCTCCAGGTTGAACGACGGCATCGCTGGCGTTGGCGGCCCTAGTGGTGACGAGACCTTCAGCGTCTTCGATTCTTCGGTCAACAGCCCGGAGTTGATTGATTATATCTCCACCATTGCCAAGACCGACCGAGAAACTGAACTGACTGTGCTCGACTTTGTAACCACCGGCGCTCTCTTTGAGATGGGTGGTGGTGCCGTCGGTTTTGCCGCCGGTGGCCAGTATCGCGATGAATCCTATAAAGAGGATCGCAACGCGATCTACACCCAGGGCATAGACCCTGCCACGGGGAACGCTACTCCGGTTGACCTGATCTTTCTGGTCGGGGGTCGACCCACTGACGAAGACAGGCAGTCTTATGCCTTTTTTGCCGAGATTCAAATGCCCATCACCGACAGCCTGGACGTAAACCTGGCGGCGCGTTACGAGCACCTGGATACGGATGAAAGTGTCGACCCCAAGCTCTCTGTACGCTGGCAGGCGCTGGAATCACTGGTGCTGCGTGCTTCTGCCTCAACCGCCTTCCGTGAGCCGTCACTTGCCCAGTTTTACGCTCAGGATGGTTCCTTGCAAGGCCTGCAGGATTTCAATCCGGATGGCACACCCAAGGGCAGTACGGTATTTGTAAGAGTTAACTCGCGGGGCAGCCTGGACCTCGATACGGAAACGTCCACCAACTACAACATCGGTGCTATCTGGAACCCAATCGATACCTTTGATATGCGACTGGACTATTGGCGCTTCGAGTACGACGACGTCATTACCATTGAAAGCGCACAGGGTAAGTTACAGGACGATGTGAATGGCCCCGATATTATCCGTCTCGCCGGTGACAACAGCCAACTGGTTGGCGTCAACGCCAACTACTTTAATGCTGCCAGTGTCGATACAGATGGTCTGGATTTGACCGCCAATCTGGCAATGCCGACCAACTCACTGGGAGATTTTGGCCTGCACTTTACCGGCACGTATTTCCTGTCGTATGAAATTCCGACAGCCTCCGGCACCCAGGACGTAGCGGGTTATTTCAACTACAACAACTTTGCCCGATCTATTCCAGAGACCAAGCTTAATGTGTCGCTGGATTGGCTGATGGGAAACCACTCGGCATCGGTAATGGCCTTTTATGTTGATAGTTACGAGACCACACGGGCCGTGCCCGAAAGTGCCAGCCAGGATATCGATGACTGGACCACGGTGGACTTGCAATACGCCTACAATCTGGAATTTGACGAAAGCCAGGCAGTGATTACCCTGGGCGTCAAAAATGTCTTCGATGAAGATCCTTCGGTGGTTTATGACGCGGCTAACTTCAGCTACGACCCCAAGCACCATGACCCTCGCGGTCGCATGTTCTACGTGCGGGCCAAGTACTCGCTGTAGGCGGCTCACCACGACTGGAATAAGGTCAGACCTGCGGGTCTGGCCTTTTTTTTGCGCCTTTTTTTTGGCTAACTTGCCGGCAGGCATGAATGGCGGTGGCACTGTCAGTGCCCTCTAGTGGGGTACCGTGCGAGTGACATCCTCCAACAGAGCCTTCATCAGCGCCTGTTGTTCTTCGTAGCGCCAGTCATAGCGGTCAAACTGATCAACGGCCAGGTAAAAGGCGTCGCGCACCTCAAAACGCTGGTGTGGCTTAATGTCGCCGGACAGTGCGTTGCGCTCACAGCGATACAAGTGAAACCCCGTATGAAAGACCTGTAGCAATTCCCCGGGTTGCAAGCGCAGGCCCGTTTCTTCCCAGGTCTCCCTGAATGCCGTGCATTGGGCGGATTCCCCCGGCTTGCTACTGCCGCCTGGCACACTGACTTTACCGTTCAGACCCTGGACCAACAGCAGCCCGTCCGCGGAAGCAGAAAAACATCCCGCACTGAGTGCCTCGTTACCTTTTCCGGTGAAAGGGCAGGTACTCGCCTGATCTGAACAGGCCACCAACGCCAGGAGCAGTACCGCAAGCACCGGCACCCGGGATATACGGTCGATTGCCACGCCTCAATCCTCCTGTTCTTCTGGTTGCTGCCGAGGAAGGTTTGTTATCCGCGGCAGTAAAAGCTGTTGCCTGCAACCGGAACCCAGGCCATTACACCCGCCTAGGCTGTTTCTATCAACCGGTACTCTGTGAAATCCACGTTCTTCATTTCTTCGCGGTAGACATCCGGCATCCATGGATAGATGTTGGGCTTACCGGATTTATCAAGATACCAGCTGTCACAGCCGCCAGTGGCCCAGGTGGAGGTGACAATCGCTTCTGCCATTTTTTGATTATAGGCATCAAAGGCCTCTCTTGTAGGCGCGACTGCGTCCAGCTTGTCATCGCGAATCTTGCTGATGTACTTAATCAGGTAATTAATCTGGTGCTCCGTGACATCAATCAGGCAGGTATTGCCGAACACCCCGGTGGGGCCTTCCAGCATCAAGAAGTTAGGAAAACCCGGGAATGTCATGGCGCGATGAGCACGTGGCAGCCCACTCCAGAAATCGCGCAGGCTAAGACCGTCCTCACCGTAAACTTCGGTAGGCAGAATAAAATCATTCACCTGAAAGCCGGTAGCGAATACCAATACATCTGTTTCGTGCAGCGTACCATCATGCGTACGAACACCGGTGGTTTCTATAGCGGAAATGTTGTCTGTAACCAGATCGACATTGTCTCGCATCAGTGCCGGATAGTACTCGGAGCAAAGAATCAGTCGCTTACACGTCGCCTTGTAGTCGGGCGTCAGTCTGGCACGCAGGTTTGGGTCGGGAACCTGCTGCTTCAGGTGCTTGAGACAGGCGTTTTCAATCTTGCGCTGCTGTTTAACGTTGCCAAGGGTTGCTTCACCGAACGACCCTTCGATTCGCTTACGCATCATGTTGCGGATAAACAGCATTAGCGAGGGGAAAGTGCGCAATATGGACTGCCATAAACTGGAGTACGCCGTTTGCGGTAATGGCATTATCCAGTGCGGTGTTCGCTGGTAGACATCCAGATGTCCGGCGTCGGCCGCGATAGCCCCGACGATCTGACACGCAGTGGAACCCGTGCCTATGACCCCAATACGCTTTCCTTTTAGATCGATGGATTGATTCCAGCGCGCAGAATGAAAGCTCTCGCCTTTAAAATTATCCAGCCCGGGTATCTCCGGATAAGCGGGGTGGACGAGTATCCCGGTAGCTGCCACCACAAAATCAAACAGCTGCTCCCCTCCCCGCTCGCTCTTCACCAGCCATGTGGGCCCCAGGTAGCGCAACTCTGTCACGCCGTTTGAAAACTGTATGACCTTCTCCAGTTCGTGCTTGCTGGCGACCCGTTGCTGATAGGCCCGAATCTCTGGGCCGTAAGAAAAGCGGTGCGACCAGTCGGGATTGGGTTCAAACGAATAAGAATACCAGTGCGACGGTACATCGCAGGACAGGCCGGGGTAAGTGTTGTCGCGCCAGGTCCCACCCAGCCCATCAGCCTTCTCAAAACAGCTAATGTCTGTATAGCCAGCCTCGCGCAGCTTGATAATCGCAGCCATGCCTGAAAAGCCTGCACCAATAATCGCAATGCGCGGCTGGCGGCCTTCCTTTGCCCAGGAGCTGCCTGGGTTGTCAGGCGAGATGTGTTTATTCATCAGTACTTCTTCCGCTGGGGAAATAACTGCCGCTATGTTGATCTATCGGAGAGGCACAGACAATCCATTTTTTCGACGAAACACGAACTAATACGTGGAGTTCAATCAGGGAGACAGTGCTGACCTTCAGCCGATTGCAGATGATTGGCTTTGAGTATCCTAAATTTTCGACTGCGTGGATTGCCTATAATCTTCATCGAGCATTGCATACAAATACTCATCTCCCCAGGATCCTTTGAAGAAAATATTTTTTACATAATGCGCCTCTTGTCGAAACCCTGTCTTTTCGAGAAGGCGGCATGATGGGACATTCCTGATATCTGTAACCGCAATGACACGATGTTTTTTGAGTACGAGAAACAGGTAATCCAATAAACCATTCACTGCTTCGAAAGCGGCTCCGCTTTGCTGAAACGCCGGCGCTACTGTAAAACCAATTTCCGCCTGGTGATCATCAGTAAAATAGACGGCGAGATCGCCAACAATCGTATCAGAATGTCTGTCTGCAATTGCCAGTTGATACCAGCGTCCCTGGACAGGAAAATTTGCATAGTCCATATTTTTATAAAGAGCAACAGCATCATCATAAGTATAGTCTTGCCAACTCTGGAATTGTGCGACAGACGGGATTGCGCGATAGCTAGTAAAGGTCTTAAGATCCTCCCCTCTAAATGGCCGAACTATAAAACGTTTCGTTTTTAATATGCCTGTCATGGGCTCCCCGCTTCAAACCAGCTACCGACAGTAGTAGTGGCTACGTAGTGAAAACTGCCCCCAAAGCGGCAGCGATCCCTACCATACTAGAACGTCTTGAGCTCATTCGAGCGAATCAAAATAGGCTGGTATCCGAAAATTGCGTTAAGGTGATGAAGATACGCGTGCTGTCCGTTCTTCTGCCATTGCGCATTTAGTCGCGCATCGACTTCCTGGTAGTGCTGCAATAAAGCGGGATAGTCGACCTCGCCTCTGAGCTCATTTTCTGTACTTAGCTCCTGCACTTGCATCAACCAGGCCTGACTCGCTCCCATTATAAAATATGGCCATGAGCGTTGGATTTCTATCGGCCAGCTTTTATCACTGGTCAACTCCAATCGTCCGAGTTCTTCTGGACTGCGCTGGTCAAAGCGTGTTTTCTCTATCAGCTTTCTGTCTATCAGCCACTGGGTCAGAGGGTCGGATATGATTTCCTCACTGATTTGCATAGCGGTATTTTCGTCAGAGAAGAAAATCAGGCTGAACTGATGACCTGCGCCGTCTCTTCCAGCGCGCCGATGAAATCGCCACAGCAGCAACTGCTGCTGATGATCGACAATGGCGGGTAGTAGTAGCTGCTCGGCGATGAGCAAGTGCCGTGAAAACTCTGGGGACTCACCTTCCGGCCACATCAGCCGAAAGCGCAGCTGCCACCAGTAGTTTTGCGGCTGCTCGACATCCAGGGCGGCGACCCTGGGATCATAATCTGCCCCCGGATCTATCTGCAGCGCCGGTGTGCATGCCCCTAAAAGCATGCAGAAAATGACCGGGTAAATTCGCATAAGTGGGTGCATTACGTGACCAACTTAATGGCGCCGAGGGCTGGCGTACGGCAACAGTGCAGCAACAAGGCCTGATGTGGCAGATGCTGAGATCTGTTCACGATCACTTAAGAATAAGCCATAGCGCGTGCAATATTCCCGGGACATAAAAAAGCAGGCAAAGAAGGATATTGATTACAAAATCTTTTCCTGCGCCCTTGTGCAGAAAAACGGCCAGTGGGGGCAATAGTATCGCGATGATTGCCAGTATAATTTTATTCATTGTTATTCTCCTTTCATTGTTGCCACAACTTAATTGCCAGGTTCATACCAGATGGGGGATGTATACGACCGTGCCAGCCAAGCGGGCTGGCCTATGTTGGCGGAAACCAGGCATCCCACTATAGTTTGTCATCGCCATACTATCCCTCCACTAATGGATTACAGTCCCTTTTCTGCAGTCTACTAAAATTCCAGCAATATTTTCATAAACAATATACCGACTTCAAGGTGCCATTTGGCTGACAGGAAATCGGCACAGCCCGAGGGCCACTGCCAAGCCTCTGGCAACAAAACGACCTGCAGTGGCCCTCATTCAATACATTTGACGGTCACTGTTCTAGTATAAGAGTAGCTGGCGCTGTCAGGTCAAGTACGAGCGCAACGGGCAGGTGTTCTACAAAGTTTCACATGCGATGAGCCTGCGGGTAAACTTTAGCCATTTGCGCACCATACAACCATCATAAGAGGCGTCGTAATGTTATTGGTCGAGCTGAGTATTTTGTTGCTATGCATTGTCATGGGTGCCCGACTCGGTGGCATTGCCCTGGGCACCTTATCTGGCATAGGCCTGTTAGTGTTTGTCCTCGTATTCGGTATGCCACCGGGTAACCCCCCGGCTGTGGTACTGGGAATGATTCTCGCGGTTATCACCGCGCTGTCGATGATGGAGGCCGCCGGAGGTCTGACCTTCCTGGTTGAAACCGCAGAAAAGCTGTTGCATCGACATCCGGCTCGGATCACGGTGATTGCTCCATTGGTAACCTATGTACTGATTTTTGCAGCCGGTACGCAGCATGTTATCTATTCACTACTGCCTGTCATCGCCGAAGTCTCGCGCAAGGCCGGCGTCCGGCCCGAGCGCCCGCTGTCAATGAGTGTCATCGCTGCGCAGCACGGATTGATCGCATCGCCGGTATCGGCTGCCACGGTCGCGCTAATCGCCGGTCTAGCGGGCATGAATGCGAGCTTGATCGACATTATGATGGTAACAATTCCTGCCACCGTAATCGGTGTTATCGCAGGCATATGTTGTGTGGCCTTCAAAGGCAAGGAGCTGGAGGACGACCCGGAGTACCTACAGCGCATTACTGCAGGTAAAGTCGCCCCACCCCAACAGCAAGAGCCATTAGCAGGCATTGAACGCAGCCGTGCGCTGGGATCCTGTTTAGTGTTTCTTGGCGCTGTTAGCCTGGTAGTGCTACTTGGTTTGTTTCCTGATTTACGACCAGTCTACGCGTTTGGCGTAGGAGTGGATGCAATGACTGGCCAGGCAGACATGGGGCAGTTAATCATGATCATCATGCTCGCGGCCGGTGGGATTATTAGCCTGGCGTTCAAGGCCAGTCCAGCTGATGCCATCAGTGGCAAACTGATGAGTGGCGGACTGGTGGCAATTATCTCGATACTCGGTGTGTCATGGCTGGGGTCATCCTTCTTTACCGCCAACGAGACGGCCATCGTCGGCGGTATCAGCGCGGTGATCAACACCTACCCCTGGGTATTTGCCCTGGGCTTGTTCGTGCTCTCTATTTTGCTATTCAGCCAGGCGGCGACCATCGTGATCCTGGTCCCCGTGGGGGTCGCCCTGGGCCTGCCATTGCACGTATTGGTCGGGGTCTATCCAGCGGTTAACGGTAACTTTTTCCTGCCGACCTACGGCACTGTGTTGGCAGCCGTCTCTTTCGACCAAACTGGCACAACCCGAATCGGCAAGTATCTGCTCAACCACAGTTTTATGTTACCCGGCCTGGTGACGACGATCGTCGCGACACTGGCCGGATTGTTTCTGGGTAAACTATTGCTGGCCTGAACTGTGCCGTGAGGCACCTTTCACCAGGCGACCACGGTACCGTCCTTGCGCATCTCCGTTGCCCCGGCGTAACTACCTTTGTTGCGGTCTACCTTGATCGCCTGATAACCGCCGAAGCGCACACCGCTGCTGTCCAGGGCCACGTTATGCCCCATTTTACGTAATCGCCTGACAGTATCGGTCGAAACACCCGATTCCAGGTAAAGTGCACCCAGTGGGTCACCGTGCAGACCCGTGGGCTGGCGGCCACCATGATGCAGGAAACGTGCGGCATCGCCCGCCTCCTGGACGTTCATACCGTAATCAATCATATTCACCAAAATCTGCACATGTCCCTGTGGCTGCATACCGCCGCCCATCAGGCCGAAGCTCATGACTGGCTCTCCGTCTTTCATCAGGAAGGCGGGGATGATCGTGTGGAACGGCCGCTTACCGGGCGCGTAGGCATTGGGGTGTTTAGGGTCCAGTGAGAACAGCTCGCCCCGGTCCTGAAACATGAAGCCGAGGTCATCTGGCACCATCCCCGAGCCCATTCCGCGATAATTGGACTGTATAAGGGATACCATCATGCCATTGCCATCGGCCACAGTGAGATACGTGGTATCGCCCTGCCCTTCCAACTTGGGCTCACCATAGCCAAACTCTGGTGAGGCGCCAGCAGGATTAATCAGCGCAAAACGCTCCTTGCCGTATGCATCCGACAATAGTCCTGACAACGGAATATCGCTGTAATTCGGGTCAGCGTAATAACGCGCCACATCCTCATAAGCAAGCCGCTTGGCCTCTACCATGTAGTGAAATACTTCAGCACTGCCGCGGGACCATTGGTTCAAGTCGATGTTTTTCAATATTGAGAGCATTTGCAGTGCCGCAAAACCCTGACCGTTAGGTGGCAGTTCAAAAAGATCATAACCCCTGTAGTTAACGCTCCCTGGCTGTACCCATTCACCCGTGTGGGCAGTAAAATCAGCGTAGGTTAAACCACCGTCCATGGATTCAAAGTAAGCCGCCATAGCCTTCGCCAGGTTGCCCTTGTAGAAGGCGTCGCGCCCCTCACGGGCGATGATCTCAAGCGTGCTGCCCAGATCGGCGTTGCGGAAAACTTCCCCGGCTTGCGGAGCCTTACCACCTGTGAACCAGGTGGACTGGATGTTTTCCAGGGCCGGATCACCCGCCATTTTCTTGTTGAAAACACTCCAGCTGCGCGCCAAATAATACGCAATCACCGGTGAAACAGGAAAGCCCTCTCGTGCATACTCTATCGCTGGCGCCAATACCTGCTTCATCGGGAGCTTGCCAAAGCGCTCATGCATGGCAAACCAGCCATCAACCGTGCCCGGGACAGAAATCGGCAGCGGCCCATGGGACGGAATGCCCTGGTGATCCGCAGGCAACTCGCCGCGCGCCTTCATAGCGTCAATGCGCGCCTGCAGCTGCTCCAGAGTCTGTCCAGCGGGCGAGCGACCAGAGCCGTTGTAGCCATGGAGTTTGTGGGTTTTTGGATCCCAGATGATGAAGAAAATATCACCGCCGATACCATTGCCGGTGGGTTCCATCAGCCCCAGAGCTGCATTCGCCGCGATGGCGGCATCTACAGCTGTACCACCCGCCTTGAGTATATCCAGCGCTACCTGGGATGCCAGCGGGTGGGCCGTAGCCGCCATCCCTTTACTTCCGTAAACCGGGCTGCGCGACCAAATTGCACCTACGGGTCGACCCCCGGCACCAAGTTCATTGCTCATCGCTTCCGCCCCCTTTGAGGACAATTCCAACGTTTCCGGTGACTGCGCTTCATACGCCTGTGCGAATTAGACAAATACCATCAGTAAGATAAATCTTAGCAGTAAACTCACAAAGAATGTTCCTGTCCAACCGGACCCGCCAGGGTGTCGTGATGACTTATCAACAGTGAGCGCAGGTAGAAACCAAGGTCGGCGCGATCCTTAAACCCCGCCTGCTTGGCAACGTCTTCTGCCTGTTCGTCACTCACGGTTGGCCCTTTGGCAAAGGCGTTCATATCGGCGTGAAACCCCACCGTGAACACATCCACATCGGAACCGAAGGCGGTCACAAAGACGGTGTTTGTTGTCTGCCCCGTATTCGTTAGATAGCGATTTTCACGGTGGCGTTGATCGATAAGCCCGGCCTTTTTGCCCGCCAGCGCATGAAACATCTCAATATGGTACAAGCCGGCAGTGGCGGCGCTTTTCTTCACGTCAGCCCAGGGAGATGCGCTATCAGCGAGAAAGTTGTGCTGAAAATCTACCAGCGAGCTGAAGTCCTTACCCGCGACAGCATTCGCGCCGGCTGGCTCCAGCAACATCAAGTCCCACTGATCTCCTTGACTGTGACGCATTAAAATCACTTCCCCTTGACGTTCATCCCGGTAGCGAGACGCAAGCCTGAGCAACGCCTCAAACTGGCCTGGTGATGCACGCAAGGTAGTCACACGATAGCTATCTGCCGCAGCCGTCGTGCAAACAAGCAGCATTGAGATCAACACCAGTTCTACTATTCTTTTCATTACAACACCTCACCCGGGAAATACCTTGCGGTTCGTCTGGTATTGTCGCACTAATGCAGCACTGATAACCAAGGCTCGCTCTGCTAGCGACCAAAATCTTGACCAGCCCAAAGCGACAGCTTAGTCAGTGACCTGGACTCCGCGCCAAAACGCCACCCTGTCGTTGGTCTCAGACGCTGCAGGCTTTGGCTCCGGGTAATACCAAACCGCATCGACATTGATCTCCCCGTTTATCAACAAAGAGTAATAGTAAGCAGTACCTTTCCACGGACAATGGCTGGTGGTGGTACTTTCCTGAATATACCCTTGCTGGAGACTATCCCGCGGAAAGTAATGGTTACCTTCCACAACGACTGTATCATCTGACTCGGCAACAATCTGTCCCTGCCATAAAGCTTTCATCCCGCTGCTCCTGTAATTTAGTTAAGCCTACCTCTAGTGACCGCCTGTATACGGTGTAACGATCGCAAGCGATCACTGTGCCTAGTCAAGCATTTATACTATCAGTATATTGTTATTCCCCATCAAAGTTATGAGTCAGTTGTAGCCAGCTTTGCCGGTTCTCTGGCAAACTCCGTGCTAAGCTATAGCTATAAATATTGACCGATAGACGATGAAGCCCACTCAAGATCAGATTTTTTCGTGCCAAGGACAAGGTGATAACAGCGAGCTGATCGCGA
>JBALVO010000003.1:0-63741 GCA_036961445.1 Halioglobus sp. | reverse complement strand
CAAGATCAGATTTTTTCGTGCCAAGGACAAGGTGATAACAGCGAGCTGATCGCGACCTTTCTACCTGAGAAGGCCGATGCCGCGATTTCTGAAAGTGGCGTTGGCAACCCCTGCCAGCTGCAAATCCTGCGACGCGCCCCCATGCAACCAATGGCTACCGGCACAGAAGTGACGCTCTGCCAAAGCTGGCCCACCCGGCACAGCAAATATCCCGCCATAATCGTTAGCTGCTACACCGTAGACGGCCAAGCCATCCAATGTTGCGGTCACGGCATGCTGGCTGCGACCCACAGCTGGCTGCGACGACTGCAGTGCGACGAACTGTCGGTGACAATGAACAACAGCCATATTCTAGGCTGGCAGCAGCAAGCCAATACCTGGCTGCGCTTCAATCGCTTGCCGACCAAGTGCATCCCTGTTCCTGACTGGATAGCGGAAGTCTTTCCGCAACAACAGCAACCGATCGCGGCCGCCAGCTGCGGCGATGAACACGGATACCTGATTCTACAGTGGCCTGACAAATTCACTCTGAAACAACTTACACAGCCCCTGGATTGTCTATCGGAGCTGTCGCAGCGGGCTTTGATTTGCACCTCTGCGCATCCTTGCATAGGCCCGGATGCTGTTCAACTGCGTTATTTTGCTCCCCAATATGGCGTTGATGAAGACCCTGCTACTGGATCTGCGGTTCGCGTGCTCGCTGAATATTGGTCACATCGCTTTACCAGCCTAACGGCGCAACAATGCTCCCATCAGGGAGGCCTGTTACTAGCACGCTGGACACCCAAACATATCGATGTGGGCGGTCGGTGCAAGATTTTGGAATCGACAACAAAGAATGATTGATCAAAGCATGCTGCAGCGTTACCAGCAAACCCGGCAACAGTCGTTGCAGGCCTGCGAGCCTCTGTGTATAGAGGATTTTGGCTTACAGGCCGAGGCCTTTGCCAGCCCCCCGAAATGGCACATAGCGCATACCAGCTGGTTCTTCGAAACCTTTTTATTGAAGCCGTTCCTCAGTAATTACCGGTCTCCCAATGATCAGTATCAACTGCTATTCAATTCGTATTACAACGGTGTCGGGGAGCAGTTTTCGCGCGCAGATCGCGGCTTGCTGTCGCGCCCTACTGTCGATGAGGTCATGGCATACAGAGCGCATATCGACAACGCCATGACCAGACTACTCGGTGATAGCGATCATCCAGACCGAAGCACCATTAATGCACGTTGTAGACTGGGCATTGAACACGAGCAACAACATCAGGAGCTCTTTTATACGGACTTGAAGTACTCGCTGCACGTCAACCCTCTATTTCCCAGCTATAGCAGATCCGAGCTACAGCGGCTTTCTACGGAACCGGGTACGCCCCGGCAATGGAGAGAATTTCCCTCTGGGTTAGTAACAGTGGGCACCAACGCCGCGCTAACAGATGAACACACATTTGCTTTTGACAACGAGGGGCCGGCCAGCCGAATTTATCTCAATGCCTATGCTCTGGCCAACCGCTTGGTCACCAATGCCGAGTTCCAGCTTTTTATCGATGATGGCGGCTACCAGCGTCCTGAGTTCTGGCTGGCCGATGGTTGGGCAACAGTGCAGCAAGAACAGTGGCTGCGACCCCTTTACTGGCTGGACCGCGATGGCCAGCAGTTACACTTTACGCTACACGGCCTGCTAACCCGGCAGCCGCAACAGCCCGCGTGCCACCTTAGCGGTTACGAGGCCGATGCCTATGCCAACTGGGCTGGTGCACGCTTGCCCACTGAATTTGAATGGGAGTATGCCGCAAGCTTACAGCCTTTTGCGGCGAGCAATTTTGATCCTGACAAGCTACATCCCATGCCAGCCAAAGGTGACGAACCGCTATTACAGCTGTACAGTGATTGCTGGCAATGGACTGGCTCCGCTTACCGTCCCTACCCTGGTTTTAAGGCCAGTGCCGGGGCTATTGGCGAATACAACGGCAAGTTCATGGCCAACCAATGGGTATTACGTGGCGGATCCTGCGCCAGCCAGAGTCGGCATGTGCGCCCTACTTATCGAAATTTTTTCTATCCTAAGGACCGCTGGCAATTTAGTGGCGTGCGCCTGGCCAAAGACCTGTAAGAAGCCTTCAAACAAGAGAGGAAATAATGCCCGCAACATCGCAATCAATAGATAATGTATTCTTTGACGACCAGCACCCCGCTCGCAGTGACAGCCGCGCTGAGCTGCTGGCTGGACTGCGACGCCAGCAGAAACAGATCAATCCCAAATACTTTTACGATGCCCCGGGCTCTGAATTATTTGAGCAAATCACCCAACTGCCAGAGTACTACCCCACCCGCACGGAGATGGCCATTCTCAGTGAGCATGCGACAGAAATAGCCCAGCGCTGCGGCAGCAACTGCGTGCTAATAGAACCCGGCAGCGGCAGCTGTGAAAAGGTCAGACTGGTGCTGGATACGCTGCGTCCCGCGGCTTACGTCCCGCTGGATATTTCAGCTGATTTTTTGTTCGAATCGGCGGTAAAACTGGGGCGCGAGTTTCCCTGGTTAAACATTCATGCCATTTGCGCAGATTTCGCTGAACAGTGGCATACCAACGCAAAAATTCCTCAGGGCAGGCGCGTGATTTTCTACCCCGGTTCCACTATTGGCAATATGGAACCGAAGGATGCTCAGCTGTTTTTGTCCAACCTGCGTCAATGGATAGGCGCTGACGGCGGCATACTGATTGGCGTAGATTTACATAAGTCAGAGAATTTGCTGCATGCCGCCTATAACGACTCCAAAGGTGTGACCGCCGAGTTCAACCTCAACATTCTCAACTCCATGAACAAACTGGTAGACGCCGAATTCAGGTCCCAGGACTTTTCTCATCGGGCCTTTTATAACCAGGAACTCCAGCGCATCGAAATGCACCTGGTGAGTAAGGAGGCCCAGACGGTCAAGGTCAACGGCAGTTCCATAGACTTTTTCAAGGGTGAGACCCTGCATACCGAGAACTCCTACAAATACAGCCTGGAGAGCTTTACCGCCTTAAGCAGTGCAGCGGGCTTTAAGCTGCAACAAAGCTGGCTGGACGACGAAAATTTATTCAGTGTTCACTACCTGAGCGTAGCGTAATGGGAGTGTTGTCAGGGGGCGGCTATAACTGAACCTTTAGTAAAACGCTACAGCACCCTGCTGGCGCTGATACTTGCCGGCGAGGTCATTTTTAGCCTGCCCTTTCATATCCCGCGTTTTTTTCGGCCTACTTTGCTGGACGTGTTTCAGCTGAGCAACACACAACTGGGAGATATATTTGCTGTCTACGGCGTAGTCGCGCTATTGGCCTATTTTCCCGGCGGAGCCATTGCCGATCGTTTTGAAGCACGCTCGCTGATCACGCTGTCTCTGGTGGCCACCGCCCTGGGCGGCTTTTATCTGTATTCAGTGCCGAACCTCATCGGTCTCTACCTGTTGTTCGCTTACTGGGGGCTAACCAGCATTTTGTTGTTTTGGGCAGCCTTGATCAAGGCAACCCGGGACTGGGGTGGCGAACAAACGCAAGGCCTGGCCTTTGGGGTGCTCGACGGCGGCCGAGGTTTCGTCGCCAGTGTATTTGCCACGGTAGCACTGATCATTCTCAGTGAACGCGCCACCAGCACTGGTAACAATCTACAGGCGCTGCAATCAGTGATTTTGTTTTACAGTAGCGTGAGCCTACTATCCGCCGCTATCATTTGGTTCACTTTGCCTACCGGCACCGCACAACTTTCTCCGCTAAATACGCCGGAGCGCCCGCACTGGCGCTGGGTGTTATCAGAGCCAAGGGCCTGGTTGCAGGCGGGGGTGGTGATTTGCGCCTACTGTGGTTACAAAGCGCTGGATAATTATGGTGTGTATGCGGTGCAAGTACTGGATATGGATCAACTGCAGGCGGCGAAACTGAATACCTATGCCAGTTATACGCGTCCGGTGGCCGCCATTGCAGCTGGCCTCTGGGCAGATCGGTGGCGAGCGAGCAAATTGGTAACACTGCTGTTCTGCATTGCCGGCATCGCGTTCTTTGCCATGAGCCAGAACTTCACAACGCTGGTAGCGACCAGGCTGCTTTTGGCTAATCTGTTGGTCACTTTCATTGCCGTCTATGCCCTACGCGGTATTTACTTCAGCTTGATAGAAGAAGCCAAGCTGGACAAACGCATCACCGGCAGCGCAGTCGGTCTCATTTCGGTGCTGGGATTTACTCCTGACATATTCTTCGCGGCGATCACGGGACGAATACTCGATGCCAACCCCGGTATCATTGGTTTCCAACACTATTTTTTACTGCTTGCGGCTATCTGCGCGGCGGGGATGCTTTGTACCTTGGCGCTATCGCGGTTGTTGGCACAAGCAAGGTCACTTTGAAGGGGCAATTCCTGGCCGACAAAAGTGGTCAGCCTAGGTCAGCCGCAACAAGCGACCGGCTAATGGTTAAAAAATAGTGCACGTTTCATCGGTTCTGTAGGTGGTTTTGCCCGTATCCCACTCGCCACTGGCCATAATTTCTCCGCTGTCGGCCAATAGCACCTGGAACGTCTTATCCTCCTTGAACTCCAGTTGCCACACATACTGCCTGGTGCTCGGATACTCAAAGGAGATTAGCTCTTCCGGGCAGGTATCGCTTTGATTGGTGCGCTGCGCTTCCAGTATGAGTGTGCCGCTACCAGGCTCAAACATGCCCGAGAGCTCATAGGTTACGTGGCATTGCGAGAAGCCTTCTTGCTCTCGATTTGAATAGTTATAGGTAGTCTCTGTGCCGCTCGCCAGCCCGTTTTCCCGGTCGAAAGCGATCTCGCCTACCGAGTATTGGGTTGTCGCAGAGTAAGCATAGCTATTGCTGGCATCGCAGACCCTGAAAGCCGTGGCTGCGCTGGACCACATCAGAAATACCAATGGAATAACAATGAAGAGATTGAGCCTGGGCATGGCTATACACTCGTGTAGCAGCTTATCCTGAAAGTATCCTCCAATTTATGGTCGATTCCAAGGGGGTTGTCCAACTAGAAACGAAACATCAGACCCGCATTAGCCTGGACCTGACTGTAAGTGTCAGAGCTGAGCCGGATGGTGCATCCCCCACTACAAAAGCCTGAGCTGCTGCCATTGAAGAATGTGGGCAACCAGCGCACATCAAAGCGCAGTAGCAGGTACTCAGTGATTTTATAGTTGGTTCCAGCGCCGATCTGGGCTGAAAATTTGGTGACATCCTTTAGCGTAGAGTCTTTAGGGTTAAAAAACCCCGCGCCCACGCCCGCCATGACAAAGGGTTCGAGCCTACCATCCGGGTAATAGCTCATTGCCGTGAAATGGACATGTGTGATGTCCATATCCCGATTGGCAAGACCTGCGTTGTCCTGAAACTCGGTTTGCGCATGGCTCACGTAAAAGCCGATTCGCTGGTTCTGATTCTCTTTAAACACAAAATCGACGGCGAGTCCGAAGGCGGCACTATCGTCCAGCTCTACATCATCTCCCGGTGTACCTGCACTGCCGTCTACTTCAGGCGGCTGTTGATCGAATGTGTTTATCTCAAAATCGGCATTAAACTGGTAACCGCCGAGAATCGTGACGTCGGTTGCCATTGCCGGCAAACCGTAGATAAAAAAGACAAGCAGGGTGAGATATCTGGTCACGTTGTGTTCCTTGGGCGCCTGGGCGCGTCACTTTAACGTTTTTAAGGGACGCGTTTCAACGAATTAGCCTGAATTTCGCAATTGAGCACAGCCGCGGCGACGAATTTGTCACTGCCAGAGCCTGACCGGTTCTCAAGCAGCAACCTCCGAATCCACAATCACCAGGAAACCCTCCTGTGTTAGGTGCCCCCTGTCTGCACTGTGAAACCAACGAGTGCCATCAACTTCGGAAATGGCACTTGCGGTGCCCTGCGGATCATCGAGGTATCCCAGCATGACCTGACTGCCGGAGATGAGAATTAGTCCATCTTCGCCCAGCGGTAATTGCTCTAACGTTTGTGGGTCTACAACACGGACACTGGTACCCGGCAGCGGCATTCCCACTGTCCCGGGAATATTCCCCTGTTGTACTTTCCAGTCACTGGTGTCCATGGCGTCGGGAATGTTCACTGTGGCCACCGGGGCTGTTTCAGTCGCCCCGTATCCCTCGTAGATGCGCTTGCCAAATTTGAGTTCGAAATCACGGCGCACTTGCTCCGATAAGCGCTCCGCACCCGTTACCACCACCCGCAGCGGCTCCAACATCAAAGGCTGCACCTGTGTATTGCTGGCATACAGCTGCAACACACCCGGTGTGGCAAATAAAATTGTTGCGTTGCTTCTGGCTAGCGCCTTGGCTATACCCAAAGAATCAAGTGGATCAGGATGGCAGGCCATAGGAATGCCTTCGACCAAAGGCATCATGGTGGTGACGGTAAATCCAAAAGGATGACACGGCGGCAGGCTGCACATGATCACGTCGTCAACACGGGTGTTCAGCACGTCAGATATTTGCTTGGCATTGGACATGATATTGCGATGAGACAGAACCACAGCATCCTGCGAACCGTCAACGCCACGGCTGAACAAAATCGCTGCAGGCTGATCTTTGTCCACCTTATGACCATGCAAGCGGTACAACCAGCGAGCAGGCAAAATAGCGAATTGTATCTTGGCGAGCGCCCTGCGCCAGGGACGTATGCTCTGCCTCAAATCTTCCAGGTAGCATATCTCGACCCCCTCCAGCAGTGCATCCAGGTCAATACCCTGCTCCGCCAATACCTGCTGAAATTGCCTGGATGTGACTACCTGCTGCAGCGACGTGGTTTCAATCGCCGCCCTGAATCTGGTGGGATCCGCAGTGTAGTTCAGGGGGACGACCACTTTGGCATGCAGGGTAATTGCCAAGGTAGCAATCGCTGCGGCACTGCCGGCTGGCAGCAGCACGCCAACATGCTGTGGTTTACCCGATAAGCTCATGGCCCGACCCAGGGTGATGACCTCTGCCACCATTTGTCGTTGCGTCAAGCTGCCGCCGGTGCTGTCAGCAATACACTTATTACCAGGATGACGCCTGGCCTTGCGCAGCCAGGCCAGGGGAATGGGATCCAGTTGTCCGGAGTACGACTGCCAGGCGGTGATAGACAGATCGAAAACTTTTTGCTTGAGCTCTTTTGTCTTGGTGTTTAATGGCAACTGTGGACCAAAGGCCACAATCAGGTCCCTGCGGATATCCGGCGTGCGCGCGTTACGCAATCCTTCATCGGCACGAGACAAGCTGCTGCCCCATAATCCGCGCAGGTAAAAAGGCACTATCACGCCTTCCTCTACACCTTCCAGCGCGCGTTCGTAGCCACTGTGGAACTTGCCCAGATGTCCGTTGCGACTGATAACGCCCTCCGGGAACAGGCAAACACACTCACCTTTCTTAAGCAGCTGACTTATCGTAGCGAGGCTCGCCTCACTCTGGCCGGCGGCGATTGGCACCACGCCAAATGCTTTGAACAATGGTTTCAGATACCAAAGATCATAAATGCCTTTAAACATGACAAAACGAATCGGGCGCGGACAGGCAATCTGCACCAGAGCCCAATCTATCCAGGAGATATGATTACCCAGCATTAAGGTAGCCCCGTCTCGGGGTATATTGTCAAAGCCAATAACCTCGACCCGATAACGGCGTTGCAGAATTATTGTCACCAGTATGCGTACCAGTGAATGCGGCAGCTTACGCACGGTATATCCGGTGCCGATAATTGCCACCACGGTGAGAATATAAAACAGGCCCACGCTATCTATGCCGGCCATCGCGAAGACAACGGTAAACGTTAGGGCGGTCATCATGGCAACGTTCTGTATCCAGTTGTTACCCGCCAGCACAGTACCCAGTTGCTCCTTTTTGGCCTGGAATTGAATGAGCGCGTTGAGCGGCACAATAAATATACCGCCCATAACTCCAACCAGCGTGAAGACAACACCCATACTTATAGCGCTACTGAGCCCGGGTAGTACGGCGATGCCCACTGCGATACCCAATGCCCCCACCGGTATCAAGCCGGTTTCTATGTAATTCCTGGATGCCTTACCCGCTATCAAGGAACCCAAAACAATACCTATACCAGAGCAGGCCAACACGCCTTGAATGACGATGGTATTGGTGATTTGTAAGGAATCCTTGGCAAACGCCGGGAATGCGGCGAGCATTACTTGTGATATCGCCCAAAAAGTTGCCAGGCCGATAATGGACAGCCAGATAGCATTATTTTCCCCCAACACCGCCAGGTTCTTACGCAAGTATTGTAGCTTCAAATAGGGTGCAGCCCTGAAGACCGCGTCACTCTCGCCCTGCTTCTTGTCGGGCAAAAATGCGGTTGAGAGCCATTCGATGGTAGCCAGGGCGACCAGGACCCAACCGATAGGCGCGATATAAGACATGGTTTCACTGGTACTGGTGGTGCCGGCTTCCGGCAACAACCCCTCGAATAAAATAGAAAACACAAACGTGCCCAGCAGGATGCCGGAAATCGTCACTGCCTGAACAACGCCATTGGCAGACGCCAGCTGTTCGCTGCCCACCAGCTCCTTGATATAGCCATATTTCGCAGGGCTGTAGATAGCACTTTGCACCGCCAGTGCAAACGTCAGTGCGAAAGCCATCCAGAACCAGCCCTGGTAGTAGGAGACAGTAATCAACAGCGTGGCGAGCACGGCAAAAAAAGCGGAGTGGCGAATGATACGATGCTTGGCAAACTTGTCTGCCAAAAAGCCAGAGGGTGAAAATAGCAGAATAAACGGCAACAAAATAAGACCGTTAATGATGGCGGTGAGCACCACCTGCTCCTGGCCATCATAGGATTTAAAGATGGCATTCTGGATGACAATCTTGTGTCCCAAATCCACAAACGCGTTGAGAAATACCACGATGATGTAGGGCATAAACCCTTTCTTGCTATGACTCATGTGGATCTCCACGCCCGCTTTAGATACCCGACAGGCTACCTGCGGGGCTTGGCAATGACTACTATATAAATATTCGTAAAGCTCTCCAAGACTTTTGGTATTATATTTCGATACTTTTGCAACTTAAGGTAGCAAGATGGCGCAAGTGGCAGCTTTGATCGAGGCTCTCAAGGGGGCGCTCAAATCCTCCCGCATGACGTACGCCTCGGTAGCCGGTGGCCTGGGACTATCTGAATCTTCGGTGAAACGAAAATTCTCGCGCCAGGAGTTCACCCTGGCGGAGGTGGACCGGATATGCACCCTCTGTGGCATCGATATCGCCGAACTGGTAAAGCTGATGGAGCAGCGCCACGGTCGACTGCAGGCGCTAACACCTGACCAGGAACGTGAAATTGCCAGCAACATCGGTTTGCTGGTGGTCACCGTATGTGTACTTAATCGATGGCATTTCGAGCATATACTCGAGTACTACGTTTTTGAACAACATGAACTGGTACAGATGCTGGCGAAGCTCGATCGCCTGCGGATTATCGAACTACAGCCCAACAATCGCATCAAGCTTCTGGTATCGCCTAACTTTGGCTGGCTGCCCAACGGGCCGATTGAGCAGGTGTTCCTACAGGCTATTCAACAGGATTTTTTCGCCACACAATTCGACCAGGAAGATCACGAATTGCTCGTACTCAACGGCATGCTGGCGGCTGCATCCAACGCTGAGTTTCGCCAGAAAATGCAGCGCCTGGCCAGGGAGTTCGACTTGCTCAATCGTGAAGATGCGGCCAAACCATTTGCCAAGCGACACGGCTATACCGTCGTACTGGCCCTGCGCGATTGGCGCTACAAAGGATTTGCGGCCTTGCGCCAGGATCCCTGAGACGCCAAAGGCGCGTTAGTAGCGCCACCTGATACCACAAGGCTCACGCTACGGGCCTTTTAGCGTTGTTGTTGCGCCCTTCATCGCCTGCTTGAATACTTCTCCACGTCGACACACACCAAAGGAGGTATTCGACGTGGAGCAATATGAATTGAATAGCAGTTCCTCAGCCTGGGATTTTTTCGTCAAGGTTTCTTTTGCCATCGCCATTGCAGCTACAGGGATAGGTATTTACCTGTTACCCGGTGAACTGGTGATCAAGGGTTACTTCCTGATCAGCTCCCTGTTCCTGGTGTTCGCCACCATTACCATGTCAAAAACAGTCCGTGACGGGCACGAATCTGATCGCCTGCACAACAAGATCAGCGAAGCGCGCACATCCAAAATAATTCGCGATATGGACATAGAATAGGAGGTGACTACGATGAGCATTTTTCGAAAACTGAATACACTGCTGCGGGCTGGCGCCCGCGAAACAGCGCAGCAAATCACCGACGCCAATGCGATTCGCATTTATCGCCAAGAGGTTATCGATGCGGAAAACCTGTTGCTCAGGCGCCGCAACGCCCTGGCCGCTATTATCGCTACACGCAAAGATATTGAGCGCGAAATAAGCGCTGTACAACTTCGGGTAGCATCGCGGGAGCGACAGATAGCAACGTTAGCCCCACAGCAGCGCACTGAGCAAATTCTGCTGCTGGCTGCACGCGATATAGCCGCCAATGAGGCGCATTTAACGGCCTTGCAAAGCCGTCATCTAGAGGTAACGCAACGGGTCAGTACCGAGGAATTGATACTGCGCAACTTGTTGACGGAAATCAGGGAGCATCGTCGGGAGGTGAGGATTCTTGCAAGCGACGTTGCCAGGGCCGGACCTTCGATGACTTACAATTACCACGAAACGGTGGCAGGTCATTTGGCGACACTACGCGCTACCCGAGCAGGCATTAGCGGCGCGGTAGCTGCATCAGACAATACTGAAGCGGGTATGAGTGAAGCTATTGATCGTATCGATGGCGACCCGGTAGATCGCGAAATGAAGGCGCTGGGGCAAGATCAAGAAGCCCTGCATGTGGACAGTGTGTTGACGCGGTTGAAATCTATCGATGCGCCGATTGATAGCGCTGCCTGAATCGTCAGGTCCGGTTTGAACAAAACCGGGCCTGACCATGCGCCGATCAACGCGGATGGAGAATCACAGGCAGGTCCTTATAACCCATCACAAAATTGGATTGCACTCGCTCTGGTTCACCACTGACTTCGATGCGCTCAAAGCGCGGTAGAATCTCCTCCCATAACACCCTGAGCTGCATCTCCGCCAGGCGGTTGCCCATGCAGCGGTGAATACCTGATCCGAATGACACGTGAAAACGAGGATTGTCGCGGTCAATGATAAAGTCATCCGGGTTCGAGATGGCCTCAGGGTCACGGTTGCCGGAGATATACCACATAACCACCCTCTCCCCTTTACGGATGGTTTTGCCTCCGAGCTCCACATCCTGCGTGGCCTTGCGCCGCATATGCGCCAGTGGTGTCTGCCAGCGAATAACTTCAGACACCATGCCTGGTATTAACGCTGGATTTTCTTTTAACTTGGCAAATTCGGCCGGATTTTTATGCAATGCCAAGACGCCGCCGCTCATGGAGTTACGGGTCGTATCGTTGCCACCAACTATCAGCAGGATCAGGTTACCCAGGAATTCCAAAGGCTTCATATCCCGGGTGGCGGGACTATGAATCATAAGGGACAGCAAGTCCTTGCCGGGCGGATCGGAGGCACGCTCATTCCACAGCCTGGTAAAATAAGGCAGGCATTCATCCATTAAAATGGCTTCTCGCTCCTCCTCGGACCTGTTACCGCCAATTTGCGGACCCGAGGTCGCAACATCTGACCAGTAAGTCAGTTTATCGCGATCCTCAAAGGGGAAATCGAACAAGGTGGCGAGCATCTGTGTGGTCAGCTCAATCGAAACCTTGTCCACCCAGTTAAATTCTTCTCCTACTGGCAGGGAGTCCAGCACCTTGATCACCCTCTGCCGAATAACCGCTTCCATCTCCGCCAGGCGTTGTGGCATTACTGCAGATACCACAGCTTTGCGCTGGTCATCATGCCTGGGTGGATCCATCGCGATAAACATGGGGGGTTCAAAACTCGTGGTGGACTCGCCAATACCGATGGCCGGCTCCGAGGAAAACAGGTCGTGATGGGTATCTACAAACACGATATCGTCGAATTTTGTGACGCTCCAGTAGGGCCCAAATTCTCCACCCGCGACAAAATGCACGGGGTCTTCTTCGCGCAGTCGTTTGAAATAGTCCCAATGAGACTGGGTTTCAAATAAAGCAGGGTCCGCCGGATCCAGATATTCGATGTCGAGACTGTAGGGGTCGGCAAAACCTTTAGCGGGAGTATTCATATGCGGCAATTCCTTTTTACCAGGGCTGAGAGTAAACCTGAGCGAGCAAAGTCTCTTTATGATAGTCGCCCCACTACAAAATACCAGCATGGATCATCAGGTTCCCCAGGAGCCCCAGGGTTGCTTTGTGAAAACAATTACGGCTGTCGACCCTGGGGACTTAAACCGGTAGCGTCGCTATTTTTCCGGAAATTTTGTCGGCGTGGTCCGGGCTGGGTTAGCGGTATACTCTCATGGCTAACGATTTGCGGTCATACGGCGGCAGTGCAAATCCTGTGGAAACGTTTAAAAACAAGTTGTAAGCCATTGTATTTAAAGCAATTTGGCGCTATTATTTATGCCGATAATAACACGGAAGCCGCAATTGCCTCATATTCGAACTTTTTGCGATTTGGCCACTCTATATATGAGTGTTTGACCCCCTGCCACACGGGGTTACACTTAACCACTAACGATTTATTCAGGTAACAATACTTTGAACCTACTTAGTCATATCAAGGCCGCTGTGCGGCTGGCACTGCCGCTCGTCCTACTGAGCTCAGTATCTGTTTCCAGCTGGGCGGTCATCGAATACAGCGACACCCAGAGAGAAACCATCATAGAGATGCTTGATCAGTTGGAAGAGCGCCACTACGCCAAGCTCAAGTATGACGACGAATTGTCCTCGCAGCACCTGGACAGCTATATAGATAGCCTGGATCGCAGCAAGATGTTCTTTACCGCATCTGATGTGGCTGAATTTGAGGCCTTTCGCACGGTGATGGACGAACAGCTTGCCAAAGGCAAACTGGATGCCGGTTTTGTCATCTTCAATCGCTTTCAAGAACGCCTGCAGACGCGTCTGGAAAACGTGATAGCTACACTGCCAGAAGCGGTGGCAGCCATGGATTTCACCATCGACGAGAGCTACGCTCTGGACGTGGACGATCGAGAGTGGGCTACTTCTGACGCAGAACTGGATGATCGCTGGCGCAAGCAGCTGAAAAACCAGGTGTTAGGCCTGAAACTTGCGGACAAAGAAGAAGACCAGATTGCTCCAACCCTGGAAAAGCGTTATCAGAACCAACTCAAACGTGTGGAACAGTACAACAACCAGGACGTTTTCCAAATTTACGCCAATGCCCTGACTGAACTGTACGACCCGCACACCAATTACCTGTCCCCGCGCCGGTCGGAGAATTTCAACATTAATATGAGCCTCTCTCTGGAGGGAATCGGCGCTGTCCTGCAAATAGAGGATGAATATACCAAGGTGGCTCGCCTGGTAGCTAAAGGTCCGGCTGATAAACAGGGTGAGCTGCACCCTTCTGACCGTATCGTGGCGGTTGGTCAGGGCGAGGAAGGAGAACTGGAAGATGTGATCGGCTGGCGTCTGGATGAAGTCGTTGAACTGATTCGAGGCCCAAAAGATTCAACGGTGCGCCTGCAAGTGATTCCAGCGAAAGCGAAATCCACTGACCAACGTAAGATCATTACAATTGTGCGCAACAAGGTCAAACTTGAAGAACAATCCGCACAAAAAGAAGTGTTGGAAATACCCAATGGTGATGAAATCATCAAAGTAGGCGTGATAGACATACCCGCTTTCTATATTGATTTTGACGCCATGCGACGCGGTGACAAAGAATATAAAAGTACCACCCGCGATGTTAAGAAACTGTTACAGGAACTGCAGGAAGAAGGCGTAGATGGCATTGTAATAGACCTGCGCAATAACGGCGGCGGCTCCTTGCAGGAAGCTAACGAACTCACCGGCTTATTCATTGAATATGGCCCGACGGTGCAAATTCGGCACTCCTCGCGCCGGGTCTGGCGCGACGGCAAGCGCTTGAAAAGCGATTATTACGAGGGCCCCATGGTAGTGCTGGTCAACCGCCTGAGTGCTTCCGCTTCGGAAATTTTCGCCGGCGCCATTCAGGATTACCAACGCGGCATTATTGTTGGCGACCGCTCTTTTGGTAAGGGCACAGTGCAAACCTTAATCCCTCTTACTGAAGGTCAGCTAAAAATTACCGAGAGTAAGTTTTATCGCATATCGGGCGAAAGCACTCAGCACCGTGGTGTAGTGCCGGATGTGACTTTTCCGACGCTGTACGACACCGACGAAATTGGTGAGAGCGCGCTGGATCACGCTTTGAACTGGGACCAGATCAACCCGGTGCGCCACCACCGCTACAATGATCTAGCCACTGTACTACCTCATGTAACGACATTGTTTAATGAGCGCAGCACCAGCAACCCGGATTTTATTTACCTGGAAGACCAGGTGGGGCTGGCGCAACAAACGCGAAAAATTACTGCACTACCGTTGAACCAGGAATCCAGGATAGCGCTGCGTGACTCGCAGGAAGCGAAAGCCCTGATTATCGAAAACAGGTTACGTGCGGCAACCGGTGAAGAACTACTGACGTCCCTGGATGAATTAAAGTCCGATGACGATGATGATGACGAGCTTGATAGTGATGAAGAAACTGATACCAGTTCCGGGGTCGCAGGCGATGCGGAGGATGCGCTGGCTGCAACAGCCTCTGTAGACGAGGACGAGGACGAGACTGAGGACGAGGACGTGACGGATGTACTTCTTACCGAGGCGGGCAACGTGCTGGTAGACGCCCTGCTATTGAAACAACAGCGGTTTGCTGTGCATCAGAACCCTGATAACGACGAATAAATAATAACGGCGCGATACGAGCTGCGTATCACGCCTCGCCAAACCAGGACAAATCGTTGTGCAGGCGCACCACATCGCCCACTATTATCAAAGTAGGTGCTGTGGGTTTCTCGCGCGCGACAACATCAACCATCGTACCCAGTGTCCCCAGTAGTACCCGTTGCTCCATCAAGGTGCCACGTTCAACCAGCGCGACCGGTGTATCTGCTGATCTACCGCTACTGCTCTGTAGCTGCTTGCAGATGACAGGCAACCCCATTAAGCCCATGTAAAATACCAGCGTTTCGGTAGTGGACTGGAAACCACTCCAGTCATGTTCTACCTTGTCCCCCTTGAGGTAACCCGCGACAAAACGCACAGACTGAGCATAATCCCTGTGGGTGAGGGGTATGCCCGCATAGCATGCGGCGCCACTGGCTGCCGTAATACCCGGGACCACCTGAAAAGGAATGTGGTGTTTAGCCAGCAGCTCGATCTCTTCACCACCGCGACCAAAAATGAACGGGTCGCCGCCTTTCAGTCGCACCACCCGTTTACCCTGCTGCGCCAATTCCAATAACAGTTGATTAATATCCGTTTGTGGCAGCGCGTGGTCGGCACGGCGCTTGCCCACATATATTCGCTCGGCATCACGTCGCGCCATATCCACGATCACAGGTGACACCAGACGGTCGTACAACACCACATCTGCAGTTTGCAGCAAGCGGGCCGCCTTGAACGTCATCAAATCGGGGTCGCCGGGTCCCGCGCCGATCAAGTAGACCTCACCGCGATGCAATGCATCCGTATCTTGCAAGCGCTTTCGCAACAAGGCCTCGGCCTCATCCTCGCGCCCGGCAAGTACCTGCTCTGCCAGCGACCCTTCCATCGTTTGCTCCCAGAACAGACGTCGCGGGCCCTCCTGGGAGATATGCTCTTTAACCAGGTGACGAAAACGCCCGGCAAAATTCGCCAGGCGCCCATAAGCAGCTGGCACCAGTGCCTCGATTTTCCGACGCAGGACCCTGGCCAGCACCGGACTCTTGCCGCTACTGCTAATAGCAATCAACAGCGGATCGCGATCAACGATGGAGGGGAAAATAAAACTACACAAGTCAGGAGCATCGACCACATTGACCGGTAACGAGAGCGCGGTCGCATCGCGATAAACCTGCTCATTGGTAGATCGGTCGGGCGTGGCTGCTACGACCAGTTTTTTCCCATGCAGGTCGGTTTCCAAATAACGTGATTGCTGCCAAATGCCACCGTGTTCAGCAAGCTGCTGCTGCAGCTCATCATTAATTTCTGGCGAAACCACGGTAAGATTTGCACCGGCGCGCAGCAGTAACCGCGCCTTGCGGGTTGCGACCGTGCCGCCGCCTACCATTACCACCGGAGCATCCTGCAGTCGTAGACATATAGGCAGGTATTGCAAGAATCAGCCCCCGAGCACCGTAATGCCGCCCATATAAGGCTGCAGTACCTCGGGTACACCAATACTGCCATCGCTGCGCTGGTAGTTCTCCATAACAGCAACCAGTGCTCTACCCACGGCAAGACCCGAGCCGTTTACAGTGTGCAGCAGTTCTGGTTTGCCGGTTGTCGGATTGCGCCAGCGCGCCTGCATTCTCCGCGCCTGGTAGTCACCAAAGTTGCTGCAGGAAGAAATTTCCCGATAGGTACCCTGTGCCGGCAACCACACTTCCAGGTCATAGGTTTTGCGGGCCGAGAAGCCCAGGTCCCCTCCGCACAGAATTACTTTGCGGTATGGAAGTTCCAGCAACTGCAAAACTTTTTCTGCATGACCGGTCAGTTGCTCCAGGGCATCATTTGACTGCTGCGGCCTTACCAGCTGCACCAACTCTACTTTTTCAAACTGGTGCTGGCGAATCATGCCTCGAGTATCGCGGCCATAGCTTCCGGCTTCACTGCGAAAACACGGGGTATGACAGGCAAACCTGACGCCGTGTTCAGCGAGTTCATCGTCCTCGAAAATTCTGTCCCGGGCGATATTCGTTACCGGCACTTCCGCTGTTGGAATCAGGTAAAGATCCGACTCAGCCCTGAGCTTGAACAAATCTTCTTCAAACTTGGGTAGCTGCCCGGTGCCCTGTAACGACGCCCGATTGACTATGTAGGGTACATATATTTCGCAGTAACCATGTTCCTGAGTATGCAAGTTAAGCATGAACTGGGTCAGGGCGCGGTGCAGTCTGGCGAGCTCCCCATACATCACAGTAAAGCGCGACCCGGTAATCTTACCCGCTGTTTCGCCGTCCAGTTGCTGCAGTGCCTCGCCCAGTTCTACATGGTCCTTCACCGAAAAATCGAACTCACCCGGCTGCGCCCAACGGGACACCTCCAGGTTATCGTCTTCGCTATTGCCGGCAGGGACATCCTCGGCAGGAATATTCGGTACGCTCAGCAGTAAGTCTTCCAACTCGCTTTGCACCAGTCTGGCCTGCTCAGTAAGCTTATCGATCTGCGCGGCTATTTTTTCCAGGATTTCATTCACCTGGGCCTTGGCATCTTCAACGCTCACGCCCTGCCCGACCAGCGCCCCAATCTTTTTGGAAGCACTTTTACGTTCAGCCAGCAGGTTCTGGCTGTCTACGTCAGCTTCTTTACGCCTTGCATCCAACGCCTTGAAATGTTCCACATCGAAAGTAAACCCACGAATGGCCAATGCCAGGGCGATGCCTTCTGGGTCTTGCCTGACCGCCTTGATATCCAACATCCTGATAGTTCCTGTTAGTGATCTGTAGTTAAAAAAGTCATTGCTATAAGAGTTGCCAAAAAGTCTGCTATACCAGCATTCGAGTGAGTTGCACCGCCAGCCCTGCCATAAGCACACACAGCACCGCGCTACCGAGCATATAGGTCACGGCGTGAACAATGTGTCCGGCTTCAATCAATATTATGGTTTCCAGAGAAAAGGTGGAAAACGTGGTGAATGCCCCCAGAAATCCCACCATCAATACGCCCCGCCAATCCGGATGTATCAACTGCCGCTCCACCAGCAAAACGTAGACAACACCAATGGCAACGGATCCCAGCATATTGACCAGTAGCGTCCCCACTGGCAACTTGCCTTCCCAGAGCCCATGGGCCCAGGTAGCCAGTAGATAGCGTGCAATAGCCCCGGTGGCGCCACCCAGGCCAATGAACAAAAGGTATTTCATAATCGTGTAAAACTGGCTTAATCGTAGCGGCGTATTGTACTGGTTTTGTCACGGTCGCGCAGGTATTTGAGTTTTTCCTGGATTTTCTGTTCCAGGCCCCGATCTACCGGATGGTAGTACTGGCGATCACTGAGCGCGTCGGGAAAGTAGTTCTCACCAGCAGCGTAACCGCCCTCCTCGTCGTGTGCGTAGCGGTAGTCTGCGCCGTGATCCATGCTCTTCATCAACTCGGTAGGGGCATTTCTCAAGTGCAATGGCACCTCGACACTACCACCCGCCTCCACTTCTGCTCGGGCGGCCTTGTATGCGTTGTAGACGGCATTACTCTTGGCGGCACAGGCCAGGTAAACAATAGCCTGGGCGATAGCCAGCTCACCTTCGGGACTACCCAGACGCTCTTGCACCTGCCATGCTTCAAGGGATAACGTAAGCGCTCTCGGATCAGCGTTGCCAATATCCTCACTCGCCATACGCACCACACGGCGGGCGATATACAGTGGATCACAACCGCCATCCAGCATCCGACAAAACCAGTACAGGGCCGCGTCCGGCGCGCTGCCCCTGACCGACTTATGCAAGGCACTGATCTGATCGTAAAACAAGTCCCCGCCTTTATCGAAACGTCGCAGTGACGCCTGCAGAACCTCTTCCAGTGTGCTCGCGGTGATCGTACCGCCCTCGGCGAGATCGGCTGCAAGCTCAAGCAGGTTAAGGGCCTTGCGAGCATCGCCATCGGCCTGGGTTGCTATCAGTGCCAGACACCCTGCTTCCATGTGTACCTGATCACCCAGGGCAAGTAATCCGCGGGTTAAAACAGATTCAATATCCGTCTGCTCCAGAGAGCGTAATTTGTAAACCCGGGAGCGTGATAACAGGGCATTATTGAGTTCAAAAGAAGGGTTCTCAGTGGTGGCACCGATAAAAATGACGGTGCCATCCTCCACGTAGGGTAAGAAAGCATCCTGCTGGGACTTGTTGAAGCGATGTACCTCGTCCACGAATAGCACAGTATCGCGACCACTCACCTTATGCTGCCGCGCCTGGGCTATAGCTTCCCTGATCTCCTTAACGCCCGACAGCACCGCTGATAATTGCAGGAAGTGCGCGCTGGCATGCTCTGCTGCGATTCTAGCCAGGGTCGTCTTACCCACACCTGGCGGCCCCCAGAAGATCATGGAATGCAGCTGGTGGCTTTCTATGGCCTGTCGCAGTGGCTTGCCACGCTCCAGTATGTGTTGCTGCCCGGCGTAGTCATCAAGGTTGGAGGGGCGTAGTCGCGCCGCTAAAGGCTGGTAGCCGCCACCGCCGGGTTTCTCAGCGCCGGCCGCGATCGCTTGCCCTGACGTTGCCTTGGATTCGAACAGATCACTCGTCATAGTAGAACAGGTCTACGCCGTCCGGGGGAGTAAAGCTGAAGTCTTCGCTGCTCAGTGCGCTGGTGTCATCCAGCTGATCAAAACTGATCTGTACACGCTGGTTCAGGTTGTCCAGGATATCCATACCGGCGATTGCCGTGCCTTGCATATGCAGCGTCAGCTGCTTGAAACCGACATCATCAGATCTCGGCGTCAGGGTAAAGTCCCCCCTCTGGAGCTGTTCGACATTGAAGCGCTTGCGCAACACCGAGTCATCCCCCCCCAATACTTGCAGTGGCGACATCTGCGCGCTATCCGTTACCGGACGCCGCGTTACCGTCTCCAGATCTCGATCGTAATGCCATACATACGCGGGACTGGCGATAATCAACTGATTATCCGGCGCTGTAATTTCCCAGGAAAAATATCCCGGGCGCAGCAGTTTGAAGCTGCCACGCGATTCAACTAACAACACGTCATTTTGACCGTACTGGCGCTGTAAAAACTGCCCCTGCAGTTGTTCCAGGTCCTGCAAAGCAACCACCAACTGGTCAATTGGGTCGTTGGATTGGGCGTGGGCCCACAGGGGTAACAGGATCAGCCACACGGTGACCAGATATTTCTTCATGCTCTATTCCGATTGTTCGTTTAGGCCTCAGGCGGCGGTGGCGCCAGGACTTCGCGCTGGCCATTGGTACCCATTTCAGTGACCACACCTGCCGCCTCCATGGCCTCGATAAGACGCGCGGCGCGATTGTAGCCAATACGTAACTTACGCTGCACAGAGGAGATGGAAGCACGACGACTCGATGTCACATAGTGCACGGCCTCATCGTACAAAGCATCACTCTCATCATCTTGGTCCGATGAACCGGACTGAAGTTCCCCGGGAGTGACTGGCGTAGCGCTGCCTTCATCCAGCAATCCATCAATGTACAAGGGCTCACCTCGACGTTTCCAGTCAGCTACAACACGGTGGACTTCCTCATCGCTACAGAACGCACCGTGCACCCGGTTGGGCATACCACTGCCAGGCGGCAAGTAAAGCATGTCGCCATGCCCAAGCAATTGCTCTGCTCCACCCTGATCTAAAATGGTGCGTGAATCTATTTTTGAGGAGACCTGAAACGCTATTCGCGTGGGCACGTTGGCCTTGATCAGTCCGGTAATAACATCTACCGAGGGGCGCTGGGTAGCCAATACCAGATGGATGCCCGCTGCTCGCGCTTTTTGCGCGATACGGGCAATCAACTGCTCGACCTTTTTCCCGACTATCATCATCATGTCTGCGAATTCGTCGATAACCACAACGATAGCGGGAAGTTTTTCCAGTGTCGGCGCGCTCTGTTCCTCATTCGTCTCAGCGAAGATCGGATCCGGGGTCCACAATGGATCAGCGATAGGCGCATTTGCCTTTATCGCATCCTCCACCTTGCGGTTATAACCGGCGAGGTTACGCACGCCCATAGCCGCCATTAATTTATAGCGGCGTTCCATTTCCGCCACGCACCAGCGCAGGCCATTGGCAGCGTCTTTCATATCGGTAATGACAGGGGTCAACAGATGCGGAATGCCATCATAGACCGACAACTCCAGCATTTTCGGATCCACCAGTATCAGGCGCACATCGGCGGGGCCAGACTTGTACAGCAAGCTCAACAACATGGAGTTTACCCCCACGGACTTGCCTGACCCGGTGGTTCCTGCCACTAGCAAGTGCGGCATTTTGGCCAGATCTGCTACCACCGGTTGTCCGGATATATCGTGACCCAGAGCCAATGTTAACGGCGATTTAGACTGTTCAAACGCCTGGGAAGACAGTACTTCACGGAAATTAACAATCTCGCGGTCTTCGTTAGGGATTTCTATCCCCATGACAGATTTACCGGGTATCACCTCTACTACCCGCACACTGATGACTGCCAATGACCGTGCCAGGTCTTTGGCCAGGTTGGATATTCGCGATGCTTTAACCCCGGCTGCAGGCTGAATTTCGAAGCGGGTAATAACCGGGCCGGGGTATACCGCGGTCACTTCGGCGGTAATCCCGAAATCCAGTAATTTCAACTCCAGTAATTTGGACATACCTTCCAGGGCAGACTTGGAAAACCCTCTGGTGGAGTCCTTTATCTGCTCATCCAGCAGCTCCAGGGGTGGCAATGATCCCGTAACAGGCGCATCGAACAGCGGCTGTTGTTTTTCTTTTTCAACACGCTCACTTTTTTCTACTTTGGCCTTAAACGCCTTGATTTTCGGCGGAGTGCGCTTTTTCTCTTTTTCAACATGCTCGGTGATGACCACTTTGCGCGCCTCTACCGCTTTGTCCCGTTTGCGTTTGTCGCGGAACACTTCAATACGTTTTAGCAGCCAGGCGCGAGTTGTCTTGAAAGTGGCGATACTCCATGACCCGAGCTTGTCCATCAGCGTGAGCCAGCTCAGGTCTGTGAAAATGGTCATACCAAACAAAAATACCGCCAGCAGGATCAGACGGCTGCCAACTGCACTAAATGCGATGGTGAATGCATCGCCAATAGCTTGCCCCAGAATACCGCCAGCACCCTGCGGCAAACCGGAAGAATTGGTATCGTTCATGGCAGCCAGCGCCGTACCAGCAATCATTACCAGTACCAGCCCGAGTGCGCGAATCCCAAAGGTGAGCCAGTCAAAGCCTTTATCTTCATGCCGCTCCAGCAGAATGATAATTGCGCGATAAGCCAGTAGCAGCGGGAACAAGTAGGCGGCAAAACCAACGAGGGAGAAAAACACATCGGCCAGCCAGGCGCCCGTGGGGCCGCCCAAATTGGAAATTTTGGCGCCACTGCCAGTGGCAGACCAGCCCGGGTCACGCGGGCTGTAAGTCATCAGTGCCATCAACAGGTAGATGCATACGGCGCTTACGCCAATGAATGCCCCTTCGCGCAGCCGTGGGCCTAGAAAGCTATCGGTGGTACTACTGTCCGGCACGTGTTTTATTGTCCTTCCTGACGGCGTCGGTCAAACCCTTGGGTAACGCCCTTATATGATTCATAGCAAGAACCAATTGTGAATGTATTTATCATTTATTTCAAAGAGTTATGAGCTTTTTTTAGAATTATCCTAATCTTTGCCGGATTTATGTCTTTAAAGTACCATAGTCCACCCCAATATAGAGTGAAAACTTGGGTTAGCTCTACCCTGGCGCCGCCTCTGCGGCCACTGATGCAATTTTAACAACACAAGGCAGGAAATAACCATATGAGTGACGTTAAGCACCACCGCCTGATTATTCTGGGCAGCGGCCCCGCGGGCTACACCGCTGCAGTCTATGCGGCGCGGGCCAATCTTCATCCGGTGGTAATCACTGGCATGCAACAGGGTGGGCAGCTCACCACCACGACAGAAGTCGAAAACTGGCCTGGCGGGGCGGCGGATTTGCAAGGGCCACAGCTTATGCAGCAAATGCAGGAACATGTGGAGCGCTTTGATGCCGACGTGGTATTTGATCATATTGAAGAGGTAGACCTCAATGCGACACCAATGCTGCTCAAGGGCACCAGCACCTACTCCTGCGACGCATTGATCATTGCCACTGGCGCATCGGCCCAGTACCTGGGCTTGCCAAGTGAAGAGGCCTTTGCCGGCAAAGGTGTTAGCGCCTGCGCCACTTGTGATGGTTTTTTTTACCGCAACCAGAAAGTAGCGGTGATTGGGGGCGGCAATACTGCCGTGGAAGAAGCACTCTATCTGGCCAATATTGCCTCTGAGGTCGTGCTGGTGCACCGTCGGGACGCCCTGCGCTCTGAAAAAGTACTACAGGACCGCCTGTTTGCCCGTGAGAAAGAAGGTAAGGTCAAGATCATGTGGGACCACACACTGGACGAAGTACTTGGCGACGATAGCGGAGTTACCGGCATGCGCATCAAATCAGTTAAAGAGGGCAGTGCGGCTGACATTGATCTGGCTGGTGTATTTATCGCCATCGGGCACAAACCCAATACCGACATATTTTCCGGGCAACTGGATATGAAAGACGGATATATCAAAATACACAGTGGCACTGAGGGCAATGCCACTGCCACCAGCAGCGCCGGCGTGTTCGCCGCGGGCGACGTAGGCGATCATATCTACCGCCAGGCGGTCACCTCCGCGGGGTTCGGTTGCATGGCCGCTCTTGATGCCGAGAAGTACCTGGACAATGCTTAAGCTCAGTACCGATGCGAAGAATCCAGAGGCTAGATGACGGTAGCGATTTTCCGCCGTCTGAAGAGGCGCTGGATTACCCCAACGGCCTGTTGGCAGCCGGCGGGGAGCTCACCTCACAGCGGCTGCTTAGCGCTTATCGTCGAGGTATTTTCCCCTGGTATGAGGAACCGCAACCGGTACTGTGGTGGACGCCGGATCCGCGCTCTGTGCTGTTCCCCGATGCCTTACACATCTCGCGCTCGCTGCGCAAAACATTACGCCGGGGTGCCTTACGCCTGGCGGTGGATAGTCGGTTTACCCAGGTTATGAGCCAGTGTGCGCAATTGCGCCTGGATGGCCTGGGCACCTGGATTGACGACGAGATGATTGCCGCCTACAGCGTGCTGCATACGCAGGGCCATGCTCACTCCATAGAGATACTGGATGCCGATGACAGCCTCGTCGGCGGACTCTATGGCGTTGCTATCGGTCGCGTATTCTTCGGCGAATCAATGTTCAGTCATATAACAGATGCATCCAAAGTGGCTCTGGTGGCATTGGTGGACATAATGCGCCGCAGCGGTGGCCAAATGATCGATTGCCAGGTTGAAAGCGATCATTTGAATTCTCTTGGCGCTCAAAATATCAAGAGACTGGACTTCGAGCGGCGCCTTGCCCAAACTGTCGACATGGACCTAGACCCCGGCGCCTGGCAATTGCCGGATACATGTGGAGCCTTGCTGTGACATCATCGGTGCGGGATTTAAAGGTGTACACCACCTACCCCCATAGCTGCAGCTACCTGGAGGATCAGGAAGCTACTACCCTATTCGTCGATCCGCGCCAGCGGGTCGACCAAAAGCTGTATAGCAATCTCTCTCTACTGGGCTTTCGGCGCAGTGGCAACCACATCTATCGACCTCATTGCACGCACTGCGACGCCTGTATTCCAGCGCGTATTCCCGTGGCCGCCTTTACACCCAAGCGGGGCCAGCGGCGCACCAGCAAGCGCAACGCCGATCTACGCGTGCAAAAGACCGAGGACATTCGCGATGATGCTGCTTTTGATCTGTATCGCCGCTATATAGGACAACGTCATGCCGACGGAGACATGTATCCGCCCGATCGTGAGCAATACGAGTCTTTTCTCAACAATGCCTGGGACTGCACCGGCTACTACCGCTTTTATGAGCAGGACAGGCTGATTGCCCTGGCCGTGGTAGATGAACTGGTCGATGGTCTCTCGGCCATATACACATTTTTCGACCCGGATGCCGACAAGCGCAGCCTGGGCAGTTATGCCATTTTGTGGCAGATCGACAAAGCTCGGGAAATGGGGCTGGACTATCTTTATCTGGGCTACTGGATACGGGGCTGCCAGAAAATGGCCTATAAATCTGACTACAGACCGCTGGAACTCTACATCAAGAGCAGCTGGACCACCTTACTGTAAGTACACTTGCTTTCCTGTTCTGAACCTCGGCCCTACAAGGCTCATTTTTTACAGTGGCTTTAAAACGCCGTTTCAGGCAAAATGCGCGCTGTTTTTTAATGAGGAATGCCACCTAATGGCAAAAGAAGACCAAATTGAAATGGAAGGCGAGGTGATAGACACCCTGCCCAATACCACTTTTCGGGTACAACTGGAAAATGGCCACGTGGTGACTGCCCACATCTCGGGGAAGATGCGCAAGAACTACATTCGCATCCTGACCGGTGACAAGGTTCGCGTTGAACTGACGCCGTATGACCTGAGCAAAGGCCGCATCACTTACCGCGAAAGATAAATTCGTCTTTCTCTGGCGCTGCGCAATCAGCTTTCTTCGAGCGCAGCCTCCTCTTCTTCCACTGTAACTTTCAGCGTATTCTCTGCCTTGTCGAGACGGACCAGTGCCGTGCCTCCGGATTGTGACAACGCTCCGAACAACACCATTTCCGCCAGGGGTTTCTTGATATATTCCTGGATCACGCGTTCCATCGGGCGCGCTCCCATATTGATGTCGTAGCCTTTTTCAACCAGCCACAGGCGGGCATCCTCATCCACATCCAGGTTGACACGTTTCTCATCCAACTGGCTTTGCAGCTCCGTAAGGAACTTGTCCACTACAGTCAGAATCACGTCCTCACCCAAAGGCTGGAACTGCACGATGCTATCCAGTCGATTGCGAAACTCCGGTGTAAACGTTTTGGTAATGGCTTCCATACCGTCGCTGCTGTGATCCTGACTGGTAAAGCCAATGCTGCGGCGACTAATACTCTCGGCACCGGCATTGGTGGTCATAACCAGGATGACATTTCGAAAGTCCGCCTTGCGTCCGTTGTTATCAGTCAGCGTGCCGTGATCCATCACCTGCAACAAAAGGTTAAAGACTTCCGGGTGGGCCTTCTCGATTTCATCCAGCAGGATGACCGCGTGGGGGTGTTTGGTAACCGCGTCCGTGAGCAGGCCGCCTTGATCAAAACCCACATAGCCCGGCGGTGCACCAATCAGGCGCGATACTGTATGGCGTTCCATATACTCCGACATATCAAAGCGAATCAATTCCAGACCCAACAGTCCGGCCAATTGCTTGGTCACTTCTGTCTTGCCTACCCCGGTAGGGCCGGCTAACAGGAATGAACCAATTGGCTTGTCGCCTCCGCGCAGGCCGGCGCGGGCAAGTTTGATCGATGTCGCCAGGCTGCTAATTGCATCCTCCTGGCCAAAAACCACCATTTGCAGATTTTTCTCCAGCTTTTTGAGCGTGTCCTTATCGTCCCTACTCACTGTTTTCGGCGGTATGCGGGCTATTTTAGCGATGACTGTCTCTATGTCGCCAACCCCAATCACCTTCTTGCGCTTGGACGGGGGCTGTAATTGCTGGTAGGCACCCGCCTCGTCAATGACGTCAATCGCCTTGTCTGGCAGGAAACGGTCAGTGATATACCGAGCCGATAAATCGGTAGCCACGCGCAACGCCTTGTCGGTGTAACGCAAGCCATGGTGCTCCTCAAAGCGGGACTTCAAGCCTTTGAGTATCTTATAGGCGTCGTCAATACTGGGCTCCATGACATCTATTTTCTGGAAGCGCCGACTCAGCGCCTTATCCTTGTCGAAAATGCCACGATATTCCTGAAAGGTGGTGGAGCCAATACAGCGCAGCTTGCCTGAGCTGAGTAACGGCTTTAGTAGATTACTGGCATCCATCACGCCACCTGAGGCAGCACCGGCGCCAATAATCGTGTGCACCTCGTCAATAAACAAAATGGCATGATCACGCTTCTTCAATTCCCCCAAGAGGCCTTTAAAACGCTTTTCGAAATCACCGCGATATTTGGTGCCGGCCAACAATGCCCCCAGATCCAGTGAGTAGACAACGCTGTCTTTGAGGATCTCCGGTACGTCCCCGTCGACAATTTTCTTGGCCAGGCCCTCGACGATGGCAGTTTTGCCAACCCCGGACTCACCCACCAGCAAGGGGTTATTCTTGCGGCGACGCGCCAGGGTTTGTGCCACGCGTTCGACTTCTGCCAAACGACCTATCAATGGGTCTATATGGCCAGCGGCGGCTTCGAGATTCAGATTGGTGGCGAAGCTATCCAGAGGATTGGACTCGCCTTCGTCAACTGTGCCGTCTTCCGCACCGACTTGACCAGGGTCCGGGCTGTCACCGTCGTTGGATACTTTGGATATGCCGTGGGTAATATAATTGACCACGTCCAGGCGGGCCACCGCCTGGGTCTTGAGAAAAAATACGGCCTGGCTCTCCTGCTCACTAAAGATGGCAACCAACACATTGGCACCGGTAACTTCACTCTTACCTGAAGATTGCACGTGAAAGACAGCGCGTTGTAACACACGCTGAAAACCGAGCGTTGGCTGGGTATCGCGCTCTTCCTCCTCTTCTGAAATAAGCGGTGTTGTGGCATCCACAAATTCCACCAGGTCGCCACGCAAGCCACCGATGTCTGCGCCGCAGGCCTTGAGCACACGAATGGCATCATTGTTATCCAACAGTGCCAGCAACAAGTGTTCCACGGTCATAAACTCGTGGCGCTTCGCCCTGGCGCCCCTGAAGGCGTCATTCAGGGTTTGTTCGAGGTCTTTACTCAGCATAGGTACCGCTCCCGGGAAATTATCCCTCAGATGCCTCTATTTCACACAATAACGGGTGATCGTTTTCACGGGCGTATTGGTTGACCTGGGCCGCCTTGGTCTCGGCAATGTCCCGGGTGTATATTCCGCAGACACCTTTACCCTGCGTGTGTACGGTCAACATAACATGTGTCGCCTGCTCGCGATTCATACGAAAGAAAACCTCCAGAATCTCAACAACAAACTCCATAGGAGTATAGTCGTCGTTCATCAGTACTACTTTGAACAGCGGCGGCCGTTTAAGTTCAGGTTTGGACTCCTGTAGCGCCAGACCGCCCTCAGCACCCTCCTCTTCCTTGGTCATACGTACATTACTGCCCTGGGGGATCATTATACTCACTCAATTACTCTCAATTTCCTGATCGTGCCACCACCTGATATGGACACATTATACGCAATTTCAAGGGCTGGCAAAAAATGCTAAAAAAAAAGGCCCGCATCGCTGCGAGCCTCTGGACCTATAGCCCTACTTACTACATGGACTCAATAATCGCCTGACCGAACTCAGAACAACTCAGTAACGTCGCGCCTTCCATCTGGCGCTCAAAATCATAAGTCACTGTGCGCTTCTGGATAGCACCGTTCATGCCATCTATGATCAGGTCAGCGGCTTCGTTCCAACCCATATGACGCAACATCATCTCCGCTGACAGGATCAGGGAACCAGGGTTCACTTTATCCTGACCAGCATACTTGGGTGCCGTGCCATGTGTCGCCTCAAACAATGCTATCGTATCGCTGAGGTTAGCACCTGGAGCGATGCCGATGCCACCGACCTGGGCCGCCAGGGCGTCAGACAGATAGTCACCATTAAGATTCAGAGTGGCTACCACACTGTACTCTTTAGGACGTGTCAGAATTTGCTGTAACATCGCGTCTGCGATCACGTCCTTGATAATAATTTCACTGCCATCGTTGGGGTTTTTAACCGATACCCAGGGGCCGCCGTCCAACAATACACCACCGAATTCTTCCTGCGCCAGTTCGTAGCCCCAGTCGCGGAATGCGCCTTCGGTAAACTTCATGATATTGCCTTTGTGTACCAGCGTTACTGAAGACTGGTGCTGGTCAATGGCGTACTGGATGGCTTTGCGCACCAGGCGTTTGCTGCCCTCTTCAGACACCGGCTTGATGCCGATACCCACATTATTGGGGAACCGAATTTTGGTAGCGCCCATTTCATTGATAATGAAATCGACGACTTTCTGTGCTTCTGGAGTGCCCGCTTCATACTCAACACCCGCGTAAATGTCTTCTGAATTCTCACGGAAGATCACCATATTACAAGCGCCGGGGTCCTTCACCGGTGAAGGCACACCTTCAAACCAGCGTACTGGACGCAAGCAGGTATACAGGTCAAGTTCCTGGCGCAGCGCCACGTTAAGAGACCGGAAACCACCACCCACTGGCGTGGTCAAAGGCCCCTTGATGCCGACGGAGTACTCTTTGATAGCTTCCAGCGTTTCTTCCGGGAACCAATCGCCGTCGTAAAGTTCCGCCGCCTTTTCTCCAGTGTAAATTTCCATCCAGGAAATTTTCTTGCTGCCGCTATAGGCTTTTTCAATGGCCGCGTTTACCACATCGATCATAACGGGACTGATGTCGATGCCGATGCCGTCGCCTTCAATGTAAGGGATGATAGGATTGTCAGGGACGTTCAGGCTGAAATCTTCGTTGACGGTGATTTTGTCACCCTCAGTGGGAACCTGAATATGCTTGTAGCCCATAGTTTTCTCCTTTGCTGCTGGGTTCTTGGTATAACGGACTGATCATAGGTAAGATCATCCGTGATGAAACGGCGCGTAGTGTAGCACGATTGCGCCAAATTTCTTGTGTGGGGCCAATGCTTTTTATACTGAAGTCTGATTTGAAATGAGCAAAATTATCTTGTTTAACAAACCGTTTCAGGTACTCAGCCAGTTTACCGACGAGCAGAATCGAGCGACTCTGGCCAACTACTTAACGGCACCGGGTTTTCGCGTGGCCGGACGACTGGACTATGACTCCGAAGGATTGCTGCTGTTGACCGATAACGGTCAGCTACAACAACAAATCGCCAATCCCAGGCACAAGCGCTGGAAGACCTACCTGGTGCAGGTAGAGGGTGAAGTGGGCGATGAGGCAATACAGCAACTTGTTCAAGGCGTGCAATTAAAGGACGGGCCCACTCTCCCGGCACTGGCCAAACAGGTGGACACGCCCGTGCTATGGCCTCGGACACCGCCAGTGCGAGTGCGCAAGACGGTGCCGGACAGTTGGCTTGAACTGTCTATTCGCGAGGGACGTAATCGACAGGTAAGGCGCATGACAGCCGCGGTTGGCCTGCCCACCTTGCGCCTCGTGCGCGCGCGCATCGGTGACTGGTCCCTGGAGGGACTATTGCCCGGGGAATATCGCGAACTGGCGGTTAGTATGCCCCGCACACCGGCAAGGCGTAAAATAAGGGGTAAACGCTAAATGAGCACCTGGACTGCGCATGTCACCGTGGCCAGTGTGATTGAGAACGCGGGGCAATATCTGTTGGTGGAGGAGCGCGACAAGATCACCGGGCAGCTGGTATTCAACCAACCCGCCGGCCACCTGGAAGCGGGAGAGACATTATCCGCTGCCGCCCTGCGTGAGACTCGCGAGGAGACCGGCTGGACAATTCAGCTAACCGGAATAATTGGCACCGCGTTATACACGTCGCCGGGCAATGGTGTTACCTACTACCGTACGACGTTCCTTGGCAAACCACTACAGCCAATCGCCAATGCAACCCTGGATCCGGTTATTCACGCTGTTCACTGGCTGGATTACGAGGCAATCCTGGCGAATTCTGCTAGAATGCGCAGCCCTCTGGTAATTGCTGCGATCGAGCAACAACGCCGGGGCATTTGTTACCCCTTGGATATGATTTACAGCGAATGAGCCTGAATTCTTCCAGTAAAGTCATCGTCGGCATGTCCGGTGGTGTCGATTCCTCTGTGTCTGCGCTGCTCTTGCAGCAGCAGGGCTACGAGGTGGAAGGCCTGTTTATGAAAAACTGGGAAGAAGATGATGGTACCGACTACTGCACCGCCAAAGAAGACTTTGCCGATGCCCAGGCGGTAGCTGATACGCTCGGCATAGTGCTGCATGGGGCCAACTTCGCAGCGGAGTACTGGGACAACGTGTTTGAGCACTTCCTGGAGGAATACAAGGCTGGACGCACACCCAACCCGGATATCCTGTGTAACCGTGAAATAAAATTCAAGGCGTTTCTTGATTACGCCCTGACACTGGGTGCGAATTATATTGCCACCGGTCATTACACGCGGCGCGGCGAATTCGGCGGCAAGGGCACTTTGTTAAAAGGACGCGACGACAACAAGGACCAGAGTTACTTTCTCCATGCTGTAGGACACGCGGAACTGGAGAAAACACTGTTTCCAGTCGGCGAAATAGAAAAACCCGCTGTGCGTAAACTCGCGGAGCTGCACAATCTGGCCACGGCGAAAAAGAAGGATTCCACTGGAATCTGCTTTATTGGCGAGCGCCGCTTCAAGGATTTCCTGCAACAATATCTACCCGCGCAGCCCGGCAAAATACACTCTCTGGACGGTGAACATCTGGGCCAACACCACGGTTTGATGTATCACACGATTGGCCAGCGCCAGGGGCTGGGGATTGGCGGTCTGTCCAACCACTCAGACGCTCCATGGTATGTCGTGGGCAAAGACCTGGACAATAATGTGCTGTTAGTCGCCCAGGGTAACCAGCACCCTGCCCTGTTCAAATCCAGCTTGAGTACCGGTGAAATCTACTGGGTGGCCGGTGATGCGCCGTCCCTACCGTTAACCTGCACCGCCAAAGTGCGCTATCGCCAGACAGACCAGGTCTGTACTGTGGCAGCCCATGACAGCGGGTATACCGTGGATTTCGCCGAGCCCCAGCGAGCAATAACTCCTGGGCAGTCCGTGGTGTTCTACCAGGGTGAATTATGCCTGGGCGGCGGTGTCATTGAGCGCACCCTATAAATGATAAGTCATTCGACTCTTTCTAATCTAGAGCAGCAGACCATCGCCCTTGCCGGCGTGGCGCAGGCAGCTCGCCTGGTTGACCAGATATCCAAAACTGGCAGCTATCCCCTGGAATTTCTCGAATCCTCCATCCACAGCCTGTTTGCATTTGATGCCGCTGCAGTCGAAGACGTTTATGGTGGTATTGCCGGTATCAAGCTGGGTTTGCAGAACCTGAGCTCGATGTTGGCCACGCGTCAGGCGCAGGAAAGTCGGGAAATGGTGCGCTATGTGTTCAGTCTGCTGTACCTGGAGCGGAAATTTGCGGCCGACCAGGACATGATGTCCGTGGTGCACTCCCGATTGGAACACACCAGTTTTCGCGCAGAGCACTTCGCCAACAATGCGAATGACCTTTGTCATAGTGTATCCGGCATCTACCAGGACACGCTCAGCCAATTGAAATTTCGGATAAAAGTGACTGGCAGTGCCCAACACTTGCAAAATCCACAGAACGCCGATGTCATTCGCGCAGTGCTGCTAACCGGAATACGCTCTGCCTTTTTATGGCGTCAATTGGGCGGACGTCGCTGGAAGCTGGTGGTGCAGCGTAAGCGCTTGCTGGATGCAGCCCAGAGCCTGTCACGCAGACTTAGCGTGGTGTAACATCCCCCTTTTATTTTTCGGAGAATCCCATGGACTTGTCAGCTCTTAGCGCAGTCTCCCCCATCGACGGCCGTTATGGCAGCAAGACCGCGGCACTGCGCGAGGTGTTCAGCGAATATGGCTTAATCAAGCGTCGTGTGCTGGTCGAGGTTCGCTGGCTCCAGTGCCTGGCTGCCCATGCAGGTATCGTTGAAGTGCCAATGTTGTCAGCCGAAGCAAATCGATTACTCGAAGGTATCCTGGAGGGCTTCAGTGAAGTGGATGCACGGCGTATCAAAGACATCGAAGCCACCACGAATCATGACGTCAAGGCGGTAGAATACTTTATCAAAGAGCGTTTTGCCGGGAATGCTGAACTTGAGGCCGTTTCTGAGTTCGTCCATTTTGCCTGCACCTCGGAAGACATCAACAACCTGTCTCACGCACTAATGCTGCGCGACGGCATGCAATCTGTATTGCTACCGGCGATGCTTGAGGTAGTTAGCGCCCTGACGGATGTGGCACGCAATGCGGCTGCGGTACCCATGTTATCTCGCACCCACGGCCAGACCGCCAGCCCATCTACCATGGGTAAAGAGTTCGCTAACGTGGTGGCACGCCTGCACCGTCAATTGCTGCAGCTGGGCAAGGTCGAGTTCCTGGGCAAGATCAACGGTGCAGTGGGCAACTACAATGCGCATTTGTCTGCCTATCCACAGGTGGACTGGCAGGACAATGCGCAACAGTTTGTGACATCACTGGGCCTTAGCTGGAACCCGTATACAACCCAGATAGAACCGCACGATTATATGGCGGAGTTATTCGATGCTATTGCTCGATTCAACACAATCCTGATTGATTTCGATAGAGATATCTGGGGCTACATTTGCCTGGGCTACTTCAAGCAACGCACCATTGCCGGTGAAGTCGGTTCATCGACGATGCCACACAAGGTCAACCCTATTGACTTCGAAAACTCAGAAGGCAACCTGGGACTGGCTAACGCGGTACTGCAGCATCTCAGCGCCAAATTACCCGTCAGTCGCTGGCAACGTGATCTCACTGACAGTACCGTGTTGCGGAATATGGGTGTAGGTGTGGGTTACAGTCTTATTGCCTACCAGGCCAGTCTCAAGGGCATTAGCAAATTGCAACTCAACGAAGCACGCCTCGCCGATGATTTGAACAACAGCTGGGAAGTGCTGGCCGAGCCCATACAAACCGTGATGCGTCGTTACGGCATCGAAAAGCCCTACGAAAAACTCAAGGAACTCACCCGCGGTCAGGATATGACTAAAGACGTCATCCAGGCGTTCGTGTCGACCCTTGATTTACCCGAAGAAGCCAAACAACAATTGCTGCAGCTCACCCCGGGCAATTACATCGGCAATGCCACGGAGCAAGCTCAGTCTATAGAGTAATCCGCTTATGAACGACGGCTGGAATCAGAATTTTGACAGGGAAACCTTCCTGGCCCGGCACTGGCAGCGTAAACCGCTACTCATCCGCTCTGCTATTGCATCATTTGCAACGCCGCTGGACCGTCATACACTGGCCGGCCTGGCGCTGGAAGAAGAAGTCGAGTCCCGTATAATTGAGCACCGCGATGGCCTGTGGCAGTTACAGCATGGGCCTTTTTGCAGCGCAGACTTCCAGCGCGATTACCCCTGGACTCTGTTGGTCCAGGCGGTAGATCATCTTATTCCTGAAGTGGCAGCCCTGCGCAAGCTGGTTGACTTTCTTCCCCAGTGGCGGGTCGACGACGTCATGGTGAGTTACGCCGTGGACGGTGGCTCGGTAGGCCCGCACTACGACAACTACGACGTATTCCTGTTGCAGGGCGAGGGACAACGACGCTGGCAACTGGGCCAGTTCTGCGATGCTTCTACTGCCCTGCTACCGCATGACGAATTACGCATTCTGGACGATTTTGAGTGTGTGCAGGAGCACCTGCTCAATCCGGGTGACGTCCTTTATGTACCGCCGGGTGTGGCACATTGGGGGATTGCACAGGGTGAGTGCACGACCTTTTCCATCGGTTTTCGCGCGCCACGGATTAATGACATGGTATCGCGCTGGGCCGACCAGTTACTGGAACAATTGGACAGCGATGGATTCTATCGCGATGCAGGCCAGGCGACCGTTACACGAGCCGGTGAAATTCGACCGCGCGACATAGAGCGAGCCCTGGCGCAATTACAGGCGGCACTTGATCAGGGCAACGGCAATCACTGGTTTGGTGAACTGGTTACCGAACCGCGCTATGAAGCAGTAGCAGATCAGGATGATCTGGCCCAAGCCAGGGCAACATTAAACAGCGGTGCCGCTTTTATTGCACTGTCTCCGGCTGCTAAACTAGCTTGGCAGCAGGAGCTTGAAGGCATTGCAGTCTATGCCAATGGTGTGAGCCAGGAATTTCCCGAGAGTATACTGCCGCTACTGATAACGCTGTGTGACACATGGCGACTGGAGGGTGCAGAGCTGTCCGCTGCAATGCGCGAACGCGATAGCGTCGCCCTGCTGGATTACTTACTGGAAAGTGGGTGTATTTATGTCGAATGACGGACCAAGGCAAGAACCTGGCACGCAAGCGGATGAACACGTTGACGGCTTTGTCACCGGCGTGGAATATCCGCACCCCTTTGACGAATTGGCTGTGCGATTGTGCCGCGACGCTTCGCGTTATATTTGCATACTGAGCCCTCACCTGGATCATGCGGCTTTCGACAACGCGGAGTTGGCAGACGCCCTGAGCGCCCTGGCCCGCAGCAGCCGCCAAACCCAGGTGCGCATTCTCATTAGTGATGCCAGAGCACTGGTGGGACGCGGTCATCGCCTGTTACAGCTTGCACGGCGCATTCCCAGCTCAGTGTGTATACAGAAGCTATCAGAACACCCGGATTGGAATGGCGAAACAATTGTTATAAGGGATCGTAATGGCGTGCTGTACAAACCTGGTGGCAACGCTCACGATGGATTTTATGAACCGAATTCAGGTGCCTCCACACAGAAGCACCTGGAACTCTTTGACGAGTTATGGCGCCACAGTGCGACGGATACCGATTTGCGTACATTGAGTGTGTAGTAACGGACCCGGCGGATTGCAGCCTATTTGCGTTTGATCTTCGCCAGCACTAGACCCAGGCCGTGAAAGAGCGCTACCGGGCCAAAAAAATATGCCAAAAAGAGCGGTCCGTTGAATTTAAGCTCGACCTCATAGCGGGGCTCAGCCCTACTGGCAGTATCTGCTTGTGCAGTAAAGTCCGCTTGATCAAAGACTGCTGAAGATACAGGGATAATCGTGATCTCACGCTGTATGAATGGCGTGAAAATTTGTTGCCCGATGGGGTCCCGGTCCAGGCTACGCCACTCCAGAATCGTTAGTATCGCCAGGGTTACCGCCCAGGCGATGCTAATGTGGGTCGCGGCGTTGAACGCTGGCATACTCATATTCAGTGAGCCGCTATCTGCTCGATGGCAGCAGCCAGCGCGAGCTGGCGCTTGGCCTCCTCTACGTGCAGGTTTTCTACCAGGCGGCCCTTGACTACAACCACCCCTTTACCCAATGACTGGGCCTCTTCGAACGCTGCAATAATATTGCGCGCGGCGGCAACCTCTTCCGCATCGGGGGCGAACGCGGTGTTGGTAGCGGCTATCTGCTTGGGATGGATCAGGCTTTTGCCGTCGAATCCCAGATCACGACCCTGCTCGCAGGACATGCGCAACAGCGCCTCGTCCTCCAGGTCCAATTGCACTCCATCAATGATATCCAGGCCGTGGGCGCGGGCGGCATAGACACACAGGTTAAGTGCGGCCATAAAGCCCAAACGATCAGGCGTATGGCGCACACGAGTGTCCTTGGATAAGTCAGACGTACCCATCACCATACCCTTGAGACGCGGATGCGCACTGGCCACCTCTGCGATATTCAGGATACACAAAGGGGTCTCTGCCATAATCCATATATCGACACTATCTGGACACCCTGCCGCTGCAAAAGCCTCTATTGCCGCGGTCACATCTGCGGCAGTGGATATCTTTGGTATGAGTACCGCGTCCGGCGCAGTGGCGGCGCTGCAGATCGCATCGATATCGTCCACGGCCCACTGCGTAGACAGTGCGTTGATACGTACCATGAGTTCCCGATGACCATAACCACCCTCGTCCAGAGCCGCTACTATCTGCTCGCGCGCCAATTGCTTGGCGTCTGGAGCAACAGAATCCTCCATATCCAGAATCAGGCCGTCAGCAGGCAGCGAACGGGCTTTATCCAGCGCGCGTGGGTTGGAACCGGGCATGTAAAGCAACGAACGTCTGGGTCTGATCTTCATGGTGACAATCCTTGGAATGGGCGCGCCCTAAGGCATACAAAGGGTGCCAAGGATACAGAAGTGAGTGGCGTGGAGGCAAGACCGCAAACTGTTTATACGGTTGTATCACGCGCTGTGGAGCTCTAAAATGGCGGATTAAGCAGATGAACGTCCTGGACGGAAAGAGTCCCCCGACAGCCGCTCATTTTCACAGATCTATTATGTAAACCAGCAGGGCAAACAATGACCGACGTCTCGAAAAATGGCGGGCAATCGCTCGACCAGGCAACCGCAGTATTAAATGACACCCAGGGTCTGATTAACCAGGCGCTGAGTACACTGAAACAAAAAACAATGGACGGTGATCGCGTCTCGCCAGCCAAGCTGGACAATTATCAGTTAATTTCCTACGACCTGTCCCTGAGTTGGGCCGAGTGCACTGCAGCTGGCTTCCTGCTGTCCCACGCCGGACGCGTGCTCGATCAAGCGCCAGCCGCAGCCGATTTCACCCTGCGCCTGGCCACGCTGTTCACGGCTGAAATGGTCACCAATACCACCGCACGCCTGCGCGCCAGACTGGCCGATTATGAACTCACAGAGGGTGATATACAGGCAGTGCTGGGGCACGACACCGCTGCGCAGTTCCTGGCAATCCAGCTCAGCGCAGTCAATATTGCCGCTATAGGACAGGAAGTGCTGGACCGCGATGGCGACCTGGGACCAGACTTACTGAGCGAACATCATACAATGATGCGCGACACGTTCCGTCGTATCGCCGATGATGTGGTTGCGCCACTGGCTGAAGAAATTCACCGTGAAGACCTGATAATTCCCGACGCCATCCTGGAACCACTAAAGGAAATGGGCATGTTTGGTCTGTCCATCCCGGAAAGCTATGGTGGCCTGCAGGAAGATGACAAGGAAGACACCCTGGGCATGCTGGTGGTGACAGAAGAATTGTCACGCGGCTCTTTAGGGGCTGCGGGCAGCCTCATTACCCGACCCGAAATTCTTGCACGAGCGCTGCTTAAAGGGGGTACCGAGGAACAAAAACAACATTGGTTGCCGAAACTGGCCGTGGGCGAGCCGCTATGCGCAGTTGCCGTTACTGAGCCAAATTACGGTTCTGACGTTGCCGGGGTGCGCCTCAGGGCGACACCGGTAGAAGGTGGCTGGACCCTGAACGGCGCCAAAACCTGGTGCACCTTCGGCGGCAAGGCTGGTTTGCTGATGGTATTGGCCCGCACTAACCCGGACATGTCGGCCGGGCACCGTGGACTCTCCATGTTCCTGGTAGAAAAGCCATCCAGTGATGGACATAGCTTTGAGATTACGCCTGAAACCGGAGGCAAGCTTACCGGGCGCGCTATCTCCACTATCGGCTACCGGGGTATGCACTCCTTCGAATTGTTCTTTGATGAATTATTTGTGCCGGCGCAGAACATGCTGGGTGAAGCCGACGGACAGGGTAAAGGGTTTTACTACGCGATGGCCGGTTTCGCCGGCGGCCGTATCCAGACTGCCGCTCGCGCCGTAGGACTGATGCGGGCGGCCTTTGAGCGCGCTATTTCCTATTCCAAGGAGCGTGTAGTGTTCAGCCATCCCATCGCTGATTATCAACTTACCCAGGTGAAGCTCGCGCGTATGGCGGCGATGTTATTGGCCTGCCGCCATATTACCTACGATGTTGCAAACCTGATGGACCAGGGCTCTGGCGATATGGAAGCCAGCGGCGCGAAGATATTTGCCTGCAAAACATCCGAGTGGTTGACCCGTGAGGCTCTGCAGATTCATGGGGGTATGGGCTATGCTGAAGAAGTCCCGGTAAGTCGCTACTTCACTGACGCGCGGGTATTATCGATTTTTGAAGGTGCTGAGGAGACTCTGGCGCTAAAGGTTATTACCCGCTCTTTGGTAGAAAACGCGGCCTGAGGAGTTAGAGCATGAGCATATCCCTGAAGCTGACACCGCAGGATGAAATTTCGGCCGATATTCCAATTGATCTTGGCAATACGCGCCAGCCACAGTATGGCCGCTACCTTGATGAACTGGACCCAGGGCAGGTATTTGAGCACCCTCGGGGCTATACCTTTGCCACTACCAACATGTTGGATTTTGCCCGCACTTATATGCAGGCAAACCCGCTGTACCTTAACGAACAGTACGCCAGGACACATGGCTTTACAGGACTACTGGCAAGCCCGCAGATGGTGTTCAATGTAACGCTGTCACTGGGGGTGCAGAACGACTCCGAGAAGGCCATCGCCAACCTGGGTTACTACCAGGTCCAGTTCCTGCGTCCGGTCTATGCGGGAGACACCCTGCGCGCCTTTACCAAGGTGCTGGAGCGCAAGGATCGCGGACAGGACAAACCTGGCATTGCCCGCATTCGCACCGTGGGCGTCAACCAGGACGATGAAGTGGTGCTGCAGTACGAGCGTAAGATCATGGTAGCCTGGCGCGGCGATCGACTGCCTACTACGCCGGCCCCTGCCGTTAATGTTGATTTTCCAGGGGTCGACGCTCCGGAAGTACTTCTGCCCCTGACCGATGGTGTTTTCTATACCGGGCTTACCGGTCCCAACACCTATTTCGAAGATTTCACTCCGGGCGATATCATTGTTCACTGCAATGGCCGTACGATCACCGAAGAACACATGGCACTCACTTATCTGGTGGGTAACAGTCATCCCCTGCATTTCGATCGCATATTTTCCAGTGGCCTGTCGGGTAAAATGAGCGGCGAACCCATTGTGTACGGCGGACTGGTATTTGCGTGGCTGGACGGACTGGCCAGCCGTGACGTGTCAGAACACGCCGTCTGGGAGCTGGGATTCACCGAGGGCTACCATACTCAGCCCGCCTTTGCCGGGGACACCATTGGCGCGCTCACGCGCATCCTGGCAGTGGAAGATGTCGCGGGCACCGAAGGCTACGGCCTGGTAACCATGCAGTTAATCGGGGTGAAGAATATCTCCGCCGCTGCTGCATTGGACAAGCACGGTGCCGACCTGTTTATCAAGGAAGATACCAAGCGCGCATTGGGTAAAGATAAAATCGCCGACAAAATTTTTGAAATAGAGCGCCGTCTGCTCATCAAACGACGCCCACGCTGAGGATAGATACTTTGAGCCAGGAAACAGCACAACGCGATCGCCCATGGTTGATGCGCACCTATTCGGGGCACTCTTCTGCCAAGGCCTCCAACGAACTGTATCGCATGAATCTGAGCAAGGGCCAAACGGGCCTGTCGGTGGCATTTGACTTGCCCACCCAGACTGGCTACGACTCGGATCATCCGCTGGCCCGCGGTGAGGTAGGGAAAGTGGGGGTACCGATAGACCATATCGGTGATATGGAGGCGCTGTTTGACCAGATTCCCTTGCAGCAAATGAACACCTCCATGACCATCAATGCCACGGCCCCATGGTTGCTGGCTCTGTATGTAGCGGTAGCGGAGCGTCAGGGCGTTGATCCAACTGCGCTGCAAGGCACAACACAAAATGATGTGTTGAAAGAATATTTATCCAGGGGGACCTATATTTTCCCACCGCAGCCGTCTGTGCGATTAACAACAGATTTAATCGCCTACACCGTGCAGCACATACCCAAGTGGAACCCCACTAATATCTGCAGCTATCACCTGCAGGAAGCCGGGGCTACCCCGACCCAGGAACTGGCCTACGCACTATCTACTGCCATCGCCATTCTGGATGCGGTCAAGGCATCCGGACAGATACCGGCGGAGCGCTTTCAGGCAGTGGTGGGACGCATCTCCTTCTTCGTCAACGCGGGTATTCGCTTTGTGGAAGAGACCTGTAAATTGCGGGCCTTCAATCGCATGTGGGACTCAATGGCCGAACACCGTTATGGCGTGGAGGACCCCAAGCAACGACGCTTTCGCTACGGTGTACAGGTAAATTCCCTGGGGCTGACCGAATCACAGCCAGAGAACAACGTGCAGCGTATCGTGCTGGAAATGCTTGCGGTAACCCTGTCAAAGAACGCCAGGGCAAGAGCCATCCAGCTACCCGCCTGGAACGAGGCACTGGGTTTGCCACGCCCCTGGGACCAGCAGTGGGCATTACGCATGCAGCAAGTTCTGGCAGTGGAAACTGACCTGCTGGAGTACGGTGACCTGCTGGACGGCTCGCCGGTGGTAGAAGCCAAGGTACAAGAATTAATTGCCGGCGCTGAAGCAGAAATGGAACGTGTGGCGGCACAGGGCGGCATGGTCCAGGGTATCGAAAGTGGCTATGTGAAGCGTGAGCTGGTGCAAAGTCATACCCGGCGGATGCGCAATATCGAAACTGGCGATCTGCAGATTGTAGGTGTTAATTGTTTTCAGCAGACTGCGGAATCCCCACTGACCACGGGCACTGACTCAGGCATCATGAAGGTTGATGTGAAAGCTGAACAGGAGCAAATAGCTGCTCTGCAAGCGTTTCGCGCTGCGCGTGACAATACTGGCGTCGCGGCGGCTCTGGAGCAACTCAAGGCAGCTGCGGTCAATGGCGACAACATAATGCCCTCATCTATAGATTGCGCGCGAGCAGGAGTAACCACCGGCGAGTGGAGTGAAGTACTACGTGAGGTTTTTGGCGAATACCGAGCGCCCACCGGCATCGATATTTCCATGGCGGGCCAGGTGGGTTCCGCGGCACTTGATAAAGTGCGCGCACAAGTGAAGGCCACCGGCGAAGAACTGGGCCGCCCTCTGCGCCTGCTCATTGGCAAGCCCGGACTCGACGGACACAGTAACGGTGCCGAGCAAATCGCAGTCAAGGGTCGCGATGCCGGATTTGAGATAGTCTATGAAGGTATTCGTCTAACGCCATCGCAGATTGCCAGGGCATCGCAAGAAGAAGGCGTACACCTGATTGGCTTGTCTGTCTTGTCTGGCAGCCACCTGGAGCTGGTAGAAGATATCTATGCGGAACTGAAAAAAATAGGCGCTGCGGACCTACCGCTGATTATTGGCGGAATCATTCCTCAAGAAGATGCCCGCATGCTCAAAGAGATGGGCGTACAGGCTGTATTCACACCCAAGGATTCCGATATGAACGTGATTATGGCGGATATGGTCAATATTATACGACGCGCCAATGGCCTGGAGGCCTTCGCGTAATTGCCGCAATGAATCGAGTCGAACTGCCGAATCCTGTCGAACTCGCTGCTGCGGTGTGCAGGGGTGAGCGCACGGCATTGGCGCAGGCACTTAACCTGTTAGACGACAGGCGCAGTGTTGCGCGAGTTTGTGCGACAAAATTTCTGGCGCAGTTACAGCGCAGCCAAAGTGTCCCCGGCGGGCACCTAATTGGCATCACCGGACCGCCTGGTGCCGGTAAATCATCGCTTACCGCAGCGCTGATCACCGTGTGGAGGCAACGCAACTTGCGTGTCGGGGTGTTGGCTGTAGACCCATCCAGCCCGATTAGTGGCGGCGCTCTATTGGGTGACCGCCTGCGCATGAAAACCAGCAGCGATGACGACGGCGTATTCGTGCGCTCTCTCGCCTGTCGCGGTGAGTTCGGCGGCCTGAGCGCGGAAGTCTGGCCCATGAGCCTGGTGATGCTCGCTGCTTTTGACATTACACTTATTGAGACGGTAGGCGTAGGGCAGCGAGAAATTGACGTATCGAAGATGTGTGATACCACCTGTTATGTCGCCCAACCGGGATCGGGCGACAGTGTGCAGTTTTTGAAAGCAGGCATACTGGAAGTGCCACACATATTGGTAGTTAACAAGGAAGATATGGGCGCAGTAGCGCGACGTACCTTGTCGGAACTTGCTACCGCGCTAACTCGGGAGCATAGCGATGGCAACTGGCAGGTCCAGGTTATGTCTGCGAGCGCCACCGCCAGCAGTGGCATTGAAGACCTTGCCGACGCCCTGGCACTGCACCATACCGTGCTGTGTGACCTCAGCGCCCTGGCGCAGCGTCGACAACGCTACCAGACCCAGTGGATACTGAAACGACTTCGCGAGGAATTCGGTAGCTTTGGCATGGCGCAACTCGGCGGCGAGCAACAACTTTGCGAGCGCCTCGCAGAACAGTCTATTACTGTATCGCATACCGACGACAGCGGACCCTTTGAACAATACGAATTGCTGCGCCAGCGTCTGCACAGTAATTACCAACACTCTAGTGATTGAGTCATACCTGAGGAGGTAACCATGCGTAGTCCCCGTGATTTTTTCCGACCCCTGGCGCTGGGAGCGCCTGAGCCGCTGCGTGATATTCCAGTGCGCCCGTCTCGAATGATCCATTTCTTCGACCCCAGTAATCCGCGAATGGCGGAGAAAGCACCCGACATCGCCAGCAAGGTCGATATCCTGTTGGGCAATATGGAAGATGCGGTGGCCATAGACAACAAAGAGGCTGCCCGAGAGGGATTTATAAAAATTGCCCAGGAAAATAACTTCGGCGACACGCAGTTATGGACACGGGTAAACAGTCTCGACAGTCCCTGGTTCCTGGATGATGTTACGCGCATCATTACCGAAGTAGGCGACAAGGTCGACGTGATCATGCTGCCAAAAATACAGGGCGCCTGGGATATTCATTATGCCGACCAACTGCTGGCCCAACTTGAGGCCAGAGCCGGATTGAAAAAACCGATTCAGTTACATTGCATACTAGAGACCGCACTGGGCGTTGCGAATGTGGAAGAAATTGCCAACGCCAGTCCCCGCATTCAGGGTATGAGCCTGGGGCCAGCGGACCTTGCCGCCTCGCGACGGATGAAAACTACACGCATCGGCGGTGGTCACCCTGGCTATGTGGTGCGCAATGACCCCAGTGAAACCAATCCGGACGCGCCACGCGACACACACCAGCAAGACCTTTGGCACTACACTATTGCGCGTATGGTAGATGCCTGCGTTGGCGTGGGCGCCCTACCCTTTTATGGCCCTTTCGGCGCCATCGACGACCCGCTGGCCTGTGAGGACCAGTTTCGCAATGCTTTCCTTATGGGCTGCGTTGGAGCCTGGTCGCTGCACCCCAGCCAGATCGCCATTGCCAAGAACGTGTTTAGTCCACCGGTTGATGAAGTTATCTGGGCAAAACGCGTGCTTGAGGCGTTACCAGATGGCAGTGGAGCGGTTATGGTCGATGGAAAAATGCAGGACGACGCATCCTGGAAACAGTGTAAGGTGATGGTCGACCTGGCACGTTTGATCGCGGAAAAAGACCCCGAACGCAAAGCCTTATACGGCTTTTAAACGGTAACGGGGTCAGGTCGCGACAATGGCCCCACTGTTATTCCGGCAGCATCACTCCAACGTCATTGCCGACGTAGACCACCTCGAAGGTGTGCAAGGCGCGGCAAGGTTCTTCCGTGGCATGCAGTAAGCGACCATCTGCGATCGCAAACTGATAGTGATGCAGCGCGCATTGTATGATGCCGTTGTCTATTGTCGCCACATCCATGGGATGAGCGCGATGAGGGCAGCGCGCCTCAATCAGGTAGAGCTCCCCCAAACGCTGAATCAGCAACAGTAAAAGACTGTCGATCTTGAACTGGCGGCTATAACTATCGTGCAGGTTGATGAGTTTTTCCAGCGGATAAAAACGCATTGTCGACGTCGCAGCGAACGCTACAACTGCTCCATGATTTTTCGAGCAGCGGCATAGGCCGTCGTGTCGTGATTTTCTACCTCCAGCTCCAGCGCCGGCATCATCGCCTTGATCCGAGGGTTACGGGATAGCTTAAGTAACAACATTTCGTTAACCAGTTGATGCATCCAGTCACGGTTCTGCCTGGCTCGCTTGCTCTGGAAAGCCTGTGCCTCGACAGCCTGGAAATAATAATCCACAACCATGCCCCAGACCGTATCAATATTGATCATCTTCAACGCGGAGCAGGTCATTACCCGCGGCGTCCAAAAGCTGGTGTGTCGCAGTAAATTCATGGCGCTGGTGTATTGACGCTGAGTCATTGTAGCCAGCTTTTCACTATCTCCATCCGCTTTGTTGATGACCAATGCATCAGCCAGTTCCATTATCCCCTTCTTGATACCCTGCAGTTCATCGCCACCACCGGGCAGCATCAGCACCATAAAGAAATCCACCATACCAGCAACCTGGTACTCCGACTGCCCTACCCCAACAGTCTCGACCAGAATCACGTCATAACCAGCGGCCTCACATAACAGCATGGTTTCGCGGGTTTTTTGCGCAACGCCACCCAGAGCACCTTCCGCCGGTGAAGGGCGAATAAAGGCTTCTTCACGACGAGACAGCTCCTCCATTCGCGTCTTATCGCCGAGAATGGAACCACCGGCAATCGGTGAGCTGGGATCTACCGCCAACACCGCCACGCGCTTACCCTGCTCAATCAGGTATAAGCCGAACGCTTCGATGAAAGTGGATTTGCCGACACCAGGAACACCGCTAATACCGATACGGACACTGTTACCACTGAGTGGCAGCACTTGCTCCAGTACTTCCTGGGCCTGCTCGCGATGGGTGCTTAATTTGCTTTCAACCAGGGTAATCGCCTTGGCAAGAGCGCGCCGGTTACCACCCAGCAAAGCCTGTAAGTCAAAGTCAGCCATGGCGGGGGCTCAGGTCAGTAACATTCATATCAGGCCTGGACTTTGCTCACCGCATCCAGTACCTGACGCGCGCACACGGGAATGGGTGTGCCGGGACCGAAAATACACTTTACGCCGGCGTCGAAGAGCTGCTGGTAGTCCTGCTTGGGTATCACACCACCGGCGATAACCACGATATCATTTGCACCTTGCGCGCGTAATTGCGCAACCAGTTCCGGTACCAGTGTTTTGTGCCCAGCGGCCAGCGATGAAGCACCAACCACGTGCACATCATTTTCGATTGCCTGGCGCGCAACCTCCTCCGGCGTGGAGAACATTGGCGATAGATCAATATCAAAACCCACGTCCGCAAATGCAGTTGCTATTACTTTCGCTCCGCGATCATGGCCATCCTGCCCCATTTTGCACACCAACATACGGGGCCGCCTGCCATTTTTCTCGACGAAGGCATCGATGTCCTTGCTGATGCCCTGCCAGTTTTCATCTTCCTGAAACGCGGAACCGTATACGCCGGAGACTGTCTGGGACTGGGCATTAAAGCGACCGAATTCACGTTCCATAGCGTAAGAAATCTCCCCGACAGTAGCCCGTCGACGTGTGGCTTCAATGGCCAGCTGCAGCAGGTTGCCGTCGCTACTCACTGCGCACTGGTAGATATCTTCCAGTATAGCCTCCACAGCAGCTTCGTCGCGACTGCCGCGGATATTGGCCAGGCGCGTCAACTGTGATTCACGTACGGCATCATTATCTATCTGCAGGATGTCTACATCGGCTTCAGTGGCAAGCTTGTACTTGTTGACGCCGACAATGACATCTTCACCACGATCGATGCGTGCCTGCTTTTTGGCAGCGGCCTCTTCGATGCGTAGTTTAGGCATGCCGGTCTCGATGGCCTTGGCCATACCGCCAGCTTCCTCGACCTCCTCAATCAACTCCCAGGCCTTGTCGGCGATGTCCTGCGTCAGGCTCTCCATCATGTAGGAGCCGCCCCAGGGATCCACCACCTTAGTGATACCGGTCTCTTCCTGGATAATTAATTGTGTATTGCGCGCGATCCGTGCCGAGAACTCCGTTGGCAGTGCAATGGCCTCATCCAGCGCATTGGTATGCAGTGATTGTGTACCACCAAAAACTGCCGCCATGGCCTCGATGGTAGTGCGCACGACATTGTTGTAAGGGTCTTGCTCGGTGAGTGACCATCCCGAGGTCTGGCTGTGCGTACGCAGCATGGAACTTTTGGGGTTCTGCGGCCCGAATTCAGCGACGATGCGAGCCCATAGCAGGCGCGCCGCGCGCATCTTGGCAATTTCCATGTAGAAATTCATACCCACGCCCCAGAAGAAGGACAAACGCGGGGCAAACTCATCAATACCCAGCCCTGCTGCGATAGCCGTACGGATATATTCTTTACCATCTGCCAGCGTGTAAGCGAGCTCCAGTGCGGCGTTGGCACCGGCTTCCTGAATGTGATAACCGGAAATAGAAATCGTATTGAAGCGCGGCATGCTGCCCGAACAGTAAGCGATGATATCGCCGATAATTTTCATGCTGGGCGCGGGCGGATATATATACGTGTTGCGAACCATGAACTCTTTCAAAATATCGTTCTGAATTGTGCCCGTAAGCTGTTCCTGCGCCACGCCTTGCTCTTCTGCAGCGACAATATAGCCGGCCAGCACCGGCAGCACCGCGCCGTTCATGGTCATCGATACAGACACTTTGTCCAACGGAATTTCGTTGAACAAAATTTTCATATCCTCTACCGAGTCAATCGCAACGCCGGCCTTGCCCACGTCTCCGGTGACCCGAGGGTGATCAGAATCATAGCCCCGGTGCGTGGCGAGATCGAAAGCAACGGAAACGCCTTGCCCACCTGCGTCCAGTGCCTTGCGATAAAAAGCGTTGGATTCCTCTGCGGTGGAGAACCCGGCATACTGGCGGATCGTCCAGGGCCGACCCGCGTACATAGTCGCCTGCGGACCGCGTATATAGGGCGACATGCCCGGCATGGTGTCACTGTATTGCAGGTGTTGTGTATCAGCCGCTGTGTATAACGCGCGCACCGGGATGTCTTCCGCTGTCTGCCAGGTCAGCGTATCAGGACTCTTGCCTTTTAACTGCTTGGTGGCGAGCTCTTGCCAGCTGGCAGGGGTCGCTGTGGCCTTGTCATAGATATCGTCACTCATGGGAGAAACCTCAGTGATCTGCAGCGGGCTGGTTGATTTCGATAAGGACGCCATCGCAGCTTTTAGGGTGAATAAAGATGACCATTGAGCCGTGGGCACCGGGGCTAGGCGCGTCTGCCAGAAACTGATAGCCCTTTGCTCTTAGTCTGGCGACATCTTCCTCGATATTATCCGAGCGGAAACACAGGTGATGCATACCACCACCTTTCTTTTCCAGGTAAGTGGCCACAGGACCTTCGCCATTCAGTGGATAGACCAGTTCAATACTGGTAGGTGGCAATGGCAGGAAAGCCGCAGTCGTCCTGGCTTCCTGCACATCCTCGATTCCACCCAGGGGTAACCCAAAATCCTCGACAAAGCGCTTGATGGCTTTTTCCAGGTCAGGTACTGCTATGGCGATGTGATCCAGTGCTGTAATCATGTTTGTTACTCCCTACAATTGCTGCAAGAAATTAGCGGTGACTTTCCGGCGCCGCGCAGCGATCTCTTCGGCGGGTTCTTCGATAACGATCTCATCCGGTGTGATCTTGAAGATCGCCTGCCCCTTGCTGATAATGGTGCCGTCGGAGTCCACCATAACCTTGTCGACAGTACCGGCAAACGGTGCATAAACCTTATTGAACATTTTCATTACTTCCACAATGAACAAAGGATCGCCAGTGTTGAAATGATCCCCTTCATTTACGTAGACGTCGTGTTCCGGGGTCTCGCGTGAATAAAACATACCACCACTTTCAGACAGAATTTCATCGGACTTGCCGGCCAGCGGCGGCACCAGAGCCTTGGACATAAGCTCCTGTAGCGCCTTATCAGTGAGTCGCTCAGGAATGTGGATCGTCAGGTCAGGATTTACTGTCAGATCATAAAAGCCTGTGGCTTCAGCGATGCTCGGCAAAATAGCAATAATGTCTGCACCTGCCTGGAATCCCTTGTGGGCACTGCGTATTGCATTCCACAGCTCCGCAGAAAACCCTTCCGCGGCTTCCTCTGCATCCAAAATTGAACACAGTTCCACCCAGTCACCGGCAGTTACGCGATTATTAAGTTCATCGTAAAACGCCAGCGCTTGCTGCAGGATGTCGTTGTCATGATCCCAAATCATGGCAGCCGCTGGCGGTTTATCACCGGGTACATAATCCATATGCAGAAAGTGGTAGGTGTCCGCCAGTAACTCCATGGGATTTTCGTTCCAGCAAATTTTATCTTCGATAACGGTATAGCAATCCCTGTTAACGCTGAGCCAGCCACTGAGCATATGGGGCTCATCCAGTAACAGGTGCAATGGGCGCAGTAACAGTGATTCTTTCAGTTGCAGGGTTGCGGCCAGGGCCTGTTGCGCATCGCCCTCCTGAGACGCCAGCGCCGCTTTACCCAGCTCCCGATAGGCGTAGGCTGTATCCAGATTATTAGCATGCTGCTTTAGTTCGCCCACCGCGGTCAGGTAGGGCACGATAAAACCGGTGGTCGGCCTGGCATTAATATTCTGGCCAATGAACCAATTGACCAGCCCATAATGAAACTCAAGGTTGGTCGCCAGGTCCTGCCCACGCATACGGGTCTGGCAAATCGTTTCCGCCATTTTCTCGTAGGCATCCAGCCGGGTATCACCCACCGTCAGTAACAGCGCGATATTTGAATCGTAAGCTCCGGCCAGTGTGTACTTCATGAACACATCGGTATCAGGATTGTGCAAACTGATACCCTGATCGTCGCGTATCTCCCCATCAATTGCATCGCTCCAGGACTCGATCACACCACCGGCATGCGGCTGCAGTGCCCGATTGGTAGCATTGAGTCGCGCTTCGACGCTATCGTTTTTTCTTAAAATGCGCTGCGGTCTTGGCAACTTCTTGGCATGCGTCGCCAACAACACCATTGCCTCCACCAGAGATTCAACAATGAAAGACTCTTGCGAATCGTCCGGGTTGCTAAACTTCAGGGAGTAACAAAGTTCCGTAACACGATGCTCTACCTGGATACGTGTATTCATTTCCATAAAGAAGTGCTTGTCGCGATCGACGATGCACTCGAAAGTAGAGACCGAGTCTAGTCCCACTGCCTCGCCAAAACGCTCTGCCTCCTGTTCCATAGACTCCAGCGTCGCCAAATCCTGCCGCAACACTCGCTCCTCCTCCACCAGACCACTGCTATGAGCCTGCTCTATCGCCCGCTGTAGCGATTCAACGGTGACCGAAACTTCCAGTAGCTTCTGTTCATGCATTTGCAAGGAGCAATCTCGGCCACCCATGCTCATGGACCACTGCCCATTGCCGATGGCCTGTATTTCCTGGTGGCGCGTAGTTTCGATATTCAGTTCAACGAGCACATTTTTGTTATCCCCAACACCGGTGGTCTTCACCTCATTGAGAATTTCCCGCACCATTTCTGCCGTGCGCTCCGCCTCACCTACATCCAGAATCCGCTGACCCTTGCCACCGCCTCCGCTTATGGCCTTTAGTCGCACGCGGTTTGAAGGGTAGTCTGCTGTCATTCTCTGCACGGCTTCAGTAAGCGTTACACAGAGTTCGTCCACGGTATAAAGGTCTATGCCCTTGTTGTAGGAAGCGGCCAGAACCAGGTCAGCCTTGTCTTCCAGAGTAACAGCATTGTCATCCATTTTGCTCTGGTCTATGCTCAGCTGATGCTGCGCTACCAGCGTATTGAGTGCAGCCACGTCCGGGTGTTTTTTAAGCAGTGTTAGTGCGGTGCCGTTATCTATGCCTGGGGTAACCGACACGCCGCATTTCAGGGCGGTGCGCTTGGCCTCATCCTTCAAGCCAGCATCGTGCACGGTACGCGAACAGGGTCCGATGAAATTAAGCCCCGCCGCTTCCATGGCTGCAACCATGGCCTCGTCTTCCGCCATAAAACCATAGCCAGCGAAAATCGAATTGTAGTTATTGTCGCGCGCTATATTAATTATTTGTGCAATGCGCTGCTCGCGTTCCTCCTTGTTGGCGCCACTATAATCTGGAACACGATGTACGCGATCCGGGTCAGTCAGCGTGCGCAACTCTGGTGCCAGCGCGTTGCGATAAACAATAGAGTCCTTTTCTGATAACAAGATACCAAAATGCTCGATACCCATTTCAGCAAAAACATCCATCGCTTCCTTTCGAATAGGGCCTCGGCAAATGATCAGCGGTCGCATGTGGGTGCAGTCAAACTGGCTGACCCAACTGGTATTGCTGCGGCCCAGCCTGCGGTCGCGGTGAATAAGGGCATTGTTCAGGTAAAATTCGTTAGACACGCCTGTCGTCCTCTATCAATTAGTTTGCCGGGGCCGGATCAATGAAATTCGCGCTGCACCGATTGCAATGGCTCGGCCTGGTAGCGGCGCAGGTACAGCGCCATGTTTTCCGTCAGCACCTGACGCAGATCAGAGGGCATCACGATCTGCGAAATCGAACCGAGGCTAAGGGCCTCGTTAGGGTTCATTAACTCGGCCTCGTAACGCTGGACTAACAGTGCCTCTTCGGACTTGACCCAGTTATTGATCAGCTCCGCAGCGGCCTCTGCAGCTTGTTCATCTGACAAGCCTGCGGCAATTTGCGCCTGAGTCTCAACTGCAATTTTGCCGGCTACTGTGCCGCGCATTTTGCGCAATTCATCTTTGTAAACATATTCAACCCCGGCTGGGCCCATTACCGCCACTCTGGTGGTGGGCAGTGCGATGACAAAATCAGCCCCTACCGGGAAGCTGTTAAACGCGGCGTATGCACCACCAAAAGCATTGCGTATCAATACCAGAAAGCGCGGCGTACGCAGGTCCACGATGGCATCGAGCATGGCCCGGCCCGCTTGCACGATACCCCCACTTTCCTGTTCCTTCCCGGGCAGGAAGCCAGTGGTATCTTCCAAAAATATAACCGGAACGTTGTAAAGGTTACAAAAGCGAATAAAACGTGCGTTTTTATAGGCTGCGTCTATATCGACCTGGCCTGACGATACCGATGAGTTATTCGCTACAAAACCAATGACATTACCGCCCATGCGACCCAGCGCCGTGACAGTATTACGCGCGCGGTCCGGCTGGATTTCCATGAAATCGCCATGGTCACACAGTTGCTGGATCAAAATGGTAACGTCAATTGGTGTATTGAACCCGGTCGGCGAGTTAAACGCCTTCTTCAACAGAATATCGATATCCCAGGTCTTGCGCGTAATTGGGTCGGAACTGGGTTGATGTGGTGCCAGCTCAGCATTGCAACTGGGCAAATAGTTGAGCAGTGCCCGCACCTTGCGCAAAGCGGCTACCTCGTCCTTTACCACAAAGTCAGTGACGCCAGACTGGCTGTGTACGCCAGGGCCACCCAGTTCGTCAGGAGTAACATCTTCGCCGAGCACGGACTTTACAACGCCGGGACCGGTCAGACCGAAAAAGGTCTCGTTGGGCTGAATCAGAAAGCTACCCTGACGCGGCAAATAGGAACCACCACCGGCATTAAAGCCGAACATGCACATGATGCTGGGAACAATACCGCTGATTTTACGCAGCGCAGCGAACGCCTCCGCATAGCCATTCAGTCCGCCAACACCGGCTGGGATATAAGCGCCAGCACTATCATTGATACCCACCACGGGAATTTTGAGCTTCGCTGCCAATTCAAATAAACGAGCCAGCTTCGCGCCATTGGTGGAATCCATTGAACCGGCTCGCACCGTAAAATCGTGGCCATACAGGGCTACATCACGCCCATTGACCTTGACAATAGCGGTTACCAGGGAAGCGCCATCCAGATTCGGCCCCCAGTTCTGGTATAGCACCGTGGGTTCTTCGTCACTGAGAAAACGGATGCGCTCCCAGATGGTCATGCGGTTTTTCTGATGCTGACGCTGGGTATTCTTTACGCCTGCGGTCTTGTAGGGGCGCTGCTGCAACTCCCAACCGGCTTTTAATGATTCTTCATAGGGACCTGGTGTTGAGGCGATTTGCCCTGGCACCGCAAACTCCTGTTCGTCCTTTTCAGCAAAGGGGTTATCCAGAGATGCATTAAGATTTGAGCTGCTCTTTGTTGTCATAGTCCTTTTATCCAAACTTTAGCCTATAAGCTATGGAGGGCCTGCAATACCTTCTTTGAGGCTTGTCTGTTGCAAGTCTTGGCGGTCAGGCTTACGATGCAAACCTGCCAGAAATTCGGCGGGTAACAGTAATGAAAAAGGCCCAAAAAGTCAATTCGAGACCGCACAGGTACTTGTCATTTCGCTACAGATCGCCGTGATTTCACCGAAACTCATGGCTGTTAGTAAGACAGTCATATTGCCGCTATGACTCATTGTGGAGCAAAGAAATACTATGTTCGATGTCAATTTTTTGCAGGTGCTCTTATTTTAACCCTTGCCGGCACCAGCACATGAGCAAAACTGTTTGCCTGGATGAGATCCCCTACTCGCCGGACAGCTGTGAGAAGTTTGAGCGAATTCGGGATTTGCCACGCGCGGCATTATTCGACAGTAGCTACCCCCACGCGACGTCAGGCCGCTATGACATACTCACCGCTCAACCCTGGTCAACTGACTTACCCAGCTTGGCGGCAGGAGCGAGCGAGGCTGAGTGTCTGGAGTTTTTTGACCGTCTGGGTCGATTTCACCAGGAGCATTACGCCGGTATCCAGCCAGCCTCACAGGACATTCCTTTTTGTGGCGGCATCCTTGGCTACCTGGGCTACGACTGCGGCAACGCCCTGCACGGCATTGCTTTGCAGCAACCGCTGCATTTCCCGCTGGTACAACTATGCGCTTATGACTGGTGTGTTATCCAGGATCACCTGTTGCGCCGGGCGGTGCTGGTCACGCAGCCACGCGTGAGTGCCGCACAGCGTCGGGACATACTGGCGAGATTGCGGCAACCCGTTGCAGCTAAAACAGCCAACTTCCGCCTGCATAAACCCTTTGCGTCGAATTTTGCGACCGAGGATTACCAGGCCGCCTTCGAGAAAATACAGGCGTATATTCAAGCTGGAGACTGCTATCAAGTGAATCTGGCGCAACGCTTTAGCGCACCCTATGCTGGCGACCCCTGGCATGTCTATCGCGAACTACGCACCAAGGCCGCTGCACCATTTTCGGCCTACCTATGCATGGAAGATGACGGCGTCCTGATGAGCCTGTCGCCAGAGCGCTTTATTTCGTTGCACGGCTGTCATGTGGAAACATCGCCAATAAAGGGCACGCGGCCGCGCTACCAGGATAGGCGTGCAGATGAATTAGCCGCCGCCGAGCTGCGCGCTTCAGAAAAAGATCGGGCCGAGAATCTGATGATTGTCGATTTACTGCGCAACGACCTGGGGCGCAGCTGTGTACCGGGAAGCATTCATGTGGACCGATTATTTGAAGTGCAAAGCTTCCCAACCGTACATCATCTTGTCAGCACCATTAGCGGTGAGCTGCAGAGCAACCGTGGCCCCTCGGATCTACTACGCGATAGTTTCCCCGGGGGTTCTATAACTGGCGCACCCAAACGGCGAGCAATGGAAATAATTGCTGAACTGGAGCCCCACACCCGACAGGCTTATTGCGGTTCTATGCTTTATATCAGCGCGGATGGACGCATGGACAGTAATATTGCGATACGAACAATGGTGTGTGATCAGTCAGAGGTGCGATGTTGGGCGGGCGGCGGTATTGTCGCAGACTCCCAGTGGCAAATGGAGTACCAGGAAACCTACGACAAGGTAGGGAAATTTCTCAGCGTAATGGAAAGCTTTGGAAACGACTAAGGTCTAATTTTTGCCCTTGCTTTTGTTCTTGTTTTTGTCCTTGCTTTTTTCCTTTTCCTTTTCCTTTTCCTTATCCTTGTCCTTGTCCTTGTCCTTGTCCTTGTCCTTGTCCTTGTCTTGATCGCCATCCTTATTCCAGCTCACATCGTCGCTGTCTTTGCCGTTCTTGCTGTTATTTTTGTTGCGCATATCCTCTTTGTGCTGCTCGATCTCACTACTACTGGGCTTGCCGCCCTCGCCTGCCCACTGGGGTTTGTCGGCAAATGCAGTAACTGCACTCAGACTGAAGACCCCTACCAGAATAAGTATTAACTGTCTCATCTGTACTCTCCTGTGATCGAATAAATTAATAGTACCCAAAAATCTACAGCGTCAGGTTGCGATCGCTGGCCTCAATGAAAGCCATCTTGAGTTCCTCCAGGTTCGCCACCGACTTGAACTGCGGGAACTCATCGATAACATTTTGAGGTGCGTGAATCAAAAACCCCGCATCCGCCTCACCCAGCATGGTGGTGTCGTTGTAGGAATCACCAGCGGCAATAACACGGAAGTTTAAACTGTGCAGCGCCTTCACTGAGGCGCGCTTGGGATCTTCCTGGCGCAACTTATAATCAACCACTCTGCCAGCCTCGTCAACAACCAGGCGGTGGCACAGTAGCGTCGGCCATTTCAGCTGGCGCATCAACGGCTGGGAAAACTCGTAGAACGTATCCGACAGGATAATGACCTGAAAACGCTCTCGCAGCCAGTCGACAAAGTCGATGGCGCCAGGCAAAGGCTCCAGAGTGGCAATCACTCGCTGAATATCATCAATTTTCAGATTGTGTTGATCCAGCAGGGCCAGGCGCTGCTTCATCAATACATTGTAATCGGGAATATCACGAGTGGTCGCACGCAACGCGTCAATACCGGTGCGCTCGGCAAATGCGATCCAGATTTCAGGGACAAGTACCCCCTCAAGGTCCAGGCAGGCCAGTTCCACGTAATCGTCTCCTTCAGTGGGTGCAGTTAACAGGTCTGGGTTGAGCGCGACAATCTACCCAGTTGCGTCAATTGAAACAAGTCCCTTGGCAAAAATTTCAGAAGACGGGTAATTTCAGGTGAGAAAATAACTCTTCCAACTCAGCCTTGGTATGACGACCAAAGGCTTCCTGCACTACGTCGCGAGTTAAGTGTGGAGCAAAGTGCTCGATAAATTCATACATGTAGCCACGCAGGAAGGTACCCCGTCGACAGCCTATTCTGGTGACGCTGCTGGCGAACAGGTGGCTGGCATCCAGGGCCACAAGATCACTATCCACTGTCTCGTCATAGGCCATAGCGGCGACGATACCGATACCGAGCCCGAGGCGCACATACGTCTTGATTACATCTGCGTCAGCGGCGGTAAATACCACTCGGGGTACCAGCCCTTTTTCCACAAAAGCCTCGTCCAGCTTGGAGCGCCCGGTAAAACCAAACACATAGGTCACAATGGGAAATTCAGCAACTGCCTCTATGGTTAACTCAGACAGCTGCGCCAGAGCATGATTGCGCGGCACCAGAATGCAACGGTTCCAGCGATAACAAGGCATCATAATCAGGTCCGAGAATAACTCCAGGGCCTCAGTGGCAATGGCAAAATCCACGGTGCCATCCGCTGCCATTTCCGAAATCTGCATGGGTGTGCCCTGATGCATATGCAGTGACACATCAGGGTAACGCTCTATGAAGGCACTAATGGTCGCTGGCAGCGCATAGCGTGCCTGGGTGTGCGTGGTGGCGATGGACAACGCACCTTTGGTCTCGTTGGAATACTCCTGGGCGACCTGCTTGATGCTCTCCACCTTGCGCAGCACCTCCCCGGCAGCCTTTAAAATGGCCTCACCTGCGGGCGTGACATGGGTAAGGTGTTTACCACTGCGTGCAAATACTTCAACGCCTAGTTCATCCTCAAGCAGGCGGATCTGTTTGCTGATCCCTGGTTGCGAGGTATACAGACTCTGGGCCGTTGCCGACACATTGAGATCGTGGTGGGCCACTTCCCAGATGTAACGCAACTGCTGAAGTTTCATGGCGAGCTCCAATTTAGCGGGGGAAGCCTAAGTGAATCCCCGACTGTTCCTTATGAAGAATAGCCATTAACTGAGGCATTTGCCAAATAAAAAAAGAATAAAGGCCTGACAGGGCGAAATCAGGAATTCGCCACGCCGTGGGGCACATGGCCAGTGGCGATGTGAGGGCCGGCAGATTCACAATGTACCGGCTGATCATCGAAAAAAACATCTGCCTGGTAGGCCTTGAGAAAGTCGGTTTTATTGAGCCCTCCCAGGAAAATCGACTCGTCTATACGGATATTCCAGGCACGCAAAGTACGAATTACGCGTTCGTGCGCAGGAGCAGACCTGGCCGTAACCAGCGCCGTGCGAATAGGCGCTTCGGTAGCAGGAAATGCCTGCTGTAAACGATGCAGTGCTGACAAAAATGGCTTGAATGGACCGCCTCCCAATGGCTCCCTGGCCGCCGCTTTTTCACTGGCGGTAAACGCGTCCAGGCCTTCGCTCTTGTATACCCTCTCAGCTTCATCGGAAAACAGCACCGCGTCGCCATCAAACGCAAAACGCAGCAGCTCGTTGTCAGTGCCGCCACCCTTGCTCGATACCAGTGTGGCTGCCGCTACGCCGCATTGGAGTGCGTGACGCACATCCTCAGCCTCGTTAGACAGGAACAGCTGGCAGCCGAAGGCATTGATGTAACGCCACGGGCTCTCACCACCACAAAAAGCCGCCCGGCTAATGTCCAGTTTGTAGTGCTCTATCGAGTTAAAAACGCGCAGTCCGGTATCAGCACTGTTTCTGGACAACAAGACAACTTGTACCTGGGAATCCTTACCCAAACGCTCATTGAGACGCAGCAACTTGTGCACCAGTGGAAACGCCTCTCCTGGCTCCAGCGGCTCTTCTTCCCGCTCTACCTGGTACTCTGAATAGGCTTGCAAGCCTTCCTTTTCATACACGCGATGACTGTCGTCCAGGTTAAACAAGGCGCGGGAGGAGATGGCGATAACCAGTTTGTCTTCAGACGATTTAGGCATAGGGGAAAGAATACCTGCTTGTTTGCGCCTCTGCCAGCGCCTGCACTACCCTCCCGAGCAGGTAAATACTTCTCAGCAAATACCTGCCAGAAGGCATCCTAGTGACCAATAAATATATTTTCAAAGTACTCTCTGGTTACAGTGAACACCAGGGGAGCCAGTAAGATCAAAGCGATCAGATTGGGAATCGCCATAAACGCATTGAGCGTGTCAGCGACCAACCAAACCATATTCAGCTCAACTACCGTGCCAACCGGAATGGCCAGCACCCAGGCCACCCTGAACGGGGTTATCCCCCGGGTCCCTACAAGAAAGACCACACAGCGCTCACCATAAAAAGACCAGCCGATCATGGTAGTGAAGGCGAACACGCACAGTCCCAGGGTGACAATATACTCACCCCCGGGAAAGGCGCTGGCAAAGGCCATCGAGGTCAAACTGGCACCGCTTACGCCGCTGGGCCATACATCCATGATAACGATAACCAGGCCCGTCATGGTGCACACCACCAGGGTATCGATAAAAGTACCCAGCATGGCAATCATGCCCTGCTGTACCGGCTGGTCAGTGCGGGCCGCGGCATGGGCTATTGGTGCACTACCCAGACCGGCCTCGTTGGAGAATATGCCCCTGGCCACACCAAAACGCAGAGCGGCCCAGACCGTCGCACCGGCAAAGCCGCCGGCAGCGGCAGTGCCGTTCATAGCACTGTCGACAATGGTGACTATTGCGCCCGGAACCGCCTCAATGTGAGTGATAATAACGATCAGGCTCATTAGTACGTAGCTCACGGCCATCAGCGGCACCAACCATGAGGCGACGCTGGAGATGCGCTTGATGCCGCCAAGTACTACAGCGCCCACCATTACCATCAGCACCAGTCCGGTGGCCAATGGCGGCACGGAAAACGAGTCATGCAGGACTTGTGAAACAGAATTCGATTGCACTGTATTGGCAATACCAAACCCGGCCAGTGCACCAAAAATCGCAAAGGCATAACCCAACCAATGCCACCGCCGGTGCAAACCATTTTTAATGTAATACATGGGGCCGCCACTGTAGTGCCCCGCTTCATCCTGCTCGCGAAAGCGCACCGCACATACCGCCTCTGCATATTTTGTCGCCAGCCCTACCAGTGCGGTGATCCACATCCAGAACAGAGCTCCCGGGCCACCCAGGGCGATAGCGGTAGCCACACCAGCAATATTGCCGGTACCAATGGTGGCCGATAAGGAGGTCATCAGAGCGCTGAAGGGTGAGATATCACCAGCACCTTTACCCTTTCGACCCTGCAATAACAGGCGCAGCGCCGCAGGCAGTTTGCGGATAGTCATCAGCCGCAGGCCCAAACTAAGATAAAAACCGGTACCCAGTAGCAAGGCCAGCATCAGCGGGCCCCAGGCCAGCGTGTTGATCGTCGTAATCAGCTCTGTCATAGGGCAATCCGCCTTGTTATTGTTGTTTTTTTAATCCACAGCATGGCTGTGCAAGCAATTCATACTACCAGTTGAAGCCCGTGCGTTGGGGAAACAGACCAAAAATACCACCGGTATGAATAAACACGATATCCTGGCATCCCGCAAAACGTCCACGGGCGATCTCCGCTACCATTCCGGCAAAAGCTTTGCCGGTATACACCGGATCCAGTACCAGCCCCTCCATGGCGCTCAACTCGGCAATGAGGCGAAATACCTCAGCGGTAGCGACACCATAGCCCTGCCCTACATAACCATCCAATACCCGGGGCTGCACTGCCACCCGGGGAGTATCGGGATAGCGCGCTGCCCAGTCGGCGGCGTCACTGGTCACCTTGTCCAAAAAGTATTGTTCATCGTCGCATACATTAACACCCCAAACCGTTGCCGGCAGGTCGTGTAAGGCTGTCCCGAGTGTCAATCCGGCCTGGGTGCCACCAGATCCCGATGCGGTGACTATATGAGCTTGTTCGATGGCAGCACGTCGAAAATCGACGGCCAACTCCTCACATGCAGCAATATACCCCCAGACCCCGATACCGTCGCTGCCTCCAGTAGGGATCGCCAGGGCCCGACGTCCGTTCTCGGCGTAGTGGGTTTGCCACTGCACAAACAAGTCATCGATTTCGCGGACATACTGCTGTGGAGGATAATGGTTGACGGTTGCGCCCGCCAAATGGTCAAGCAACAGGTTACCGTCTCGCTCTGCTGGCTCTGTCCCGCGCAGTAACAAGTGTACATCCAGCCCCAACTGCGCGCCAACAAAGGCTGTGGCACGGCAGTGATTGCTTTGCACACCACCGCAGGTGATCAGTGTGTCGCAGTTATTATCGATCGCATGGGCGGCGATAAATTCAAGCTTGCGCACTTTATTGCCACTTAAGGTGCTACCGGTAAGGTCATCGCGTTTTACCCAAAGGCGATGACCGCAGCCCCACTTAGTGGAGGCGCGCTCAAGGTACTGCAGAGGTGTTGGGGTACTCGCCAGATCTATCTTGCGGGGGTACACCAGCGTCATGCGTGGCCTTAGCCGATGGACTTAAGCGTGCCCTTGGGCAACACAGCGTGCAGGTGAACGCGCTGGAATTTCATCTCAACATTGTTGGCCACGTTGAGCACCATGTAGCTGTCATCCAGAGAGGTCACTTTACCCAGGATTCCGGAACTGGTGACCACCTCATCACCCTTGCTCAAAGCGGCGACCATTTCGCCATGCTCTTTCTGGCGTTTCCGTTGAGGCCTGATGGCTATGAAATAAAACAGGGCGAAAAGTCCGACCAAAAACAAAATCTGGAACATTTCTCCACCCTGGGATGCGGCTCCTGCTTCCTGGGCGTGGGCACTGGCAATAAACAAACTCATCAAATACTTCCTGATTGATTGGGCTCCATAGGGAGCGTAGAAAACGCGGCTAATTTACAGGTTTTCATCCTGCCTCGCAATTGCCGCGACGTCAGACTGTCACTTCCATGTCGTATTCCATGATTTGTGGCGCGTGATCAGAGAATCGTTGTTCCTTGTAGATGGCGGCACCTACCACCTTGTCTGCCAGTTTTGGCGTGATCACCTGGTAATCCAGTCGCCAACCCACGTTATTGGCCCAGGCCTGCCCCCTATTGGACCACCAGGTATACTGCTCTGCCTCGGTATTGACCAAACGGAACGAATCGACGTAGCCGACGTCATCATAAAGCGTATCCAGCCACGCCCTTTCCTGGGGTAGGAAACCCGAATTTTTCTGGTTACTACGCCAGTTTTTCAGGTCGATCTGGTGATGGCAGGTATTCCAGTCGGCGCAGATAATGAATTCTCTGCGTTTGCGTCGCAAATCACGCAGATGCTCCATAAATAGTTCCATGAAGCGCAATTTCTTTTGCAGTACCTCCTCACTACTTGATCCCGATGGCATATACAGCGAGATCACACTCAAGCCTTTGAAGTCCGCCTGCAGGTAGCGCCCCTCAGAATCAGCGGGATCCCAACCCAGGCTGGTGATTACCCGCTGCGGCTTAACCTTACTGTACAGCGCTGTTCCGCTATAGCCCTTTTTTATCGCATCGTTGTAGTAACAATGATAGCCAGCCGGTGAAAATACGGGGTCGCTCAACTGATCAAACTGGGCCTTGGTCTCCTGGATGCACACCACATCGGCTTGTTCAGCCTGTAGCCAGTCGAAAAATCCTTTGCGCGCTGCGGCGCGAATACCATTGGTATTACAGGTGATAATTTTTGCCATTGTGCGGTTCCGATCGTGTTTGCAACGGCGCAGTGTACCGGATTCGCAAGCCGGGATTCAATTTCTCGATCATTACTGACAAATCAAAAAGTGACACTGGCTAACACTGGTCTACAATTGCCATACGAGTATTCAAAATAATAAGACCCTGTTGGAGGATCTCGTGACTAAAACAACGTCTCAGACAAATCAGGAAATCGCCTGCCTGTTATCGAACAACCTGTCGCGCTTACTACGCGAGTTTTCCCGCGACTTCGAAAGACGGATATGGCGCGCCCTGGAAGATCGTGGCTACCCTGGCATTCGTCCCTCCCACAGTGCGGTTTTTGCTAATCTGGGCCTGGGAGCTGTGCGCGTCACCGAATTGGCAGAACGGGCACAGGTGACCCAACAGGCCATGGGCAAAATGCTCAAAGAACTGGAACGCATGGGATATGTTGCCAGGGACGTAGATAGCGGCGACAAGCGCGCCAAGGAAATCAGGCTCACCGAACGCGGTGTGGCACTGGCTGGTGACAGCCTCGAAGTCATCGCTATGGTGCGCCAATACTATGCAGGGAAAATTGGCGAAGAGGCCCTGACTAATCTTGAGTTGAGCCTGCGCAGTGCAGTGCGCAAACTTGAACTGGACTATTTACCAGAAAGCTGGGCGACCGTCACGTAAACTGCCCGATGTTCTAGGCCTGCAAGTTCATAAAGTCCGGCGTGTTGAAAACCCAGCTCTTTACTTCCTCCCTGCGACAAATCCGCCAACCATCAATCGTTCGGCGATATTCATCGATGTACCACAAACCAAGAAAGTAGGTCTGGGGGGCTCCAGCAGATATTGTCATTTCCATGGGATTGAAACACATCACCTTGCCTGTCGCCCGATCGCCATCGAGTTGCACCTGTACATTCGCATTCATGTGCTGGGTATTGGGAAACAACTCGACGGTAACCGCCGCTTTGAGAAATTCTATCGTTTCTTCTGTGGTACCCACACTGCCGCCAAAGGCGCTGTAATCGATATGTGCATCACTGGTAAATACGCTGTCACGCAGAGCGTCGAACTGCTTGCTATCGATCAGATGCGCATAGTGAAAAACCAGATCCTGGATCTCAAATCGATCCGAAAGCTCTTGCTGTGAAAGCACAGTAGTCTCCTTGCCAAAGATCTACGAGAAAAGAACGGGATTACTCATCCAGCTTGAACACCCGAATAGCGTTCTCACGCAAGAACTTGGGCCACACCTCATCGCGAAAAGGCACATCGGGCATTTCACTGAAAATTCTGTCCAATGACAATCCCATGGGAAAGTAACCGGCGTACATTACCTGGTTGGATCCGCGTTTGTTGGCAAAATCAATAATATCCTTGGGGTAGTGCTTGGGCGCGAAAGCACTGGTGCTGTAATAAAGATTAGGATACTTCAGCATCATTTTCCATGCCACATCGGTCCAGGGCTCGCAGCCATGACGGGTTACCACGCGCAACTCCGGGAAGAACCACAACACCTCATCCAACAATTCGACTTTCTGCGGGCCAAATGGTACTCGCGGGCCGGGCACACCCATGCAGGGACAGAACGGGATATCCAGCTCCACCAGCTTGGCGTATATGGGATACCACTTTTTATCATTCACCGGTACCGGGGGGCAAATCATGGCCGGCGCCGCGGTAACAGCCTTGATGCCAAACTCCTCATGCAGGGCGACAATGGTGCGCACTTCATCCATGCCATTATTCGGGTTGGCCTCATAGGAAGCAAAGAACCGGTCCGGATGCAGACGCAATGCCTCGGCATGCACGTCACTGAACTTGCCAATACCGATCATGGCGCGCTCTATTCCGTGCTTGTCCATCTGCTGCAGCGTGTAGGCGATATAGTCTTCCTGCTTGGGTGTCTCGGGAATATCCTTGAACATGTACTGAGCGGGCATCTTGAACATTTCATGGCTTTCTTTATCCATGAGCATGGGTTTGATCCATTCATAAAAATGACTAGTGTCATCACCGGGGACGGCAAGCATCAGATCGATAACACCGATATCCTTGGGCATTGGCATGAAATATTCCTCTGGCTGGGTTCGCTATTTTTCTCGTGAGGGCTATTGTGGTGTTTCGTGCGCTCAACACCAAGGACAAAAACAGTCAGGGCAATGACATTTCCCGTCAGGGATCAATACGGTGAACCGATGCGCGTTACCCGGAGCGTTTTAATCAACAGTGGAGACTTAGTCATCCTCGCGCATCGAGTAGGCACGAGCACTTAAACGGGATGCCATCGCCGTCAGATCCGCAGGATCGCCGGGCGAGCGTGAGTGTATGCTTATGTCCTCGCCGCTATTACGAGGAATCACATGCATATGGTAATGAAATACCGTCTGCCCCGCCGCCGCACCGTTAAGCTGGAAAACCCCTACACCGTCGCAGGCCAGTTCATCTTTTACTGTATGAGCGATAAGGGTCGATACATGCCCAATCATGCTAATAGCCTCAGGTGTCGCCTCAAATATGTCCTTATAATGATCCTTGGTCACGATCAGGCAGTGACCAGGGGCCGCTGGAAATATGTCCAGAAAGGTCTTGGTATAGCGGGTTTCATGGATTGCGTAGCACTCTGCCTGCTCGTTGAGTATCTGGCAAAAAATACAGTCATCGCTCATAGCTACCAATGCCCCAGGATCGTCAGCTCTCTACCACATCAAAAGCAATAGGCATGGCCTTGATACCGTTAATAAAGTTGGAGCGCAACCAGCTAATATCCCCGTCCAGACGGGGGTTGCGGATGCGCAGTAGTATTTCTTCAAATATAACCCTTAATTCCAATCTCGCAAGGTGTGACCCCATACAAAAGTGTTGCCCGATGCCAAA
>JBALVO010000136.1:0-10372 GCA_036961445.1 Halioglobus sp. | reverse complement strand
TTTTCAACAACCAGAAGTACAGCGTGCTGGAGATGGAGTTCGCCCGCACCGGTGCTCGCGGCGGCACGCCGGGGCCAAAGGCAGCCAGCACCCTGGATATCGGCGGGCCAGATATGGATTTTGTAGCTTTGGCCACCGGTATGGGTGTGCAGGCTTCGCGAGCCACTACATCCGAGGAATTTAATGCGCAGTTTGAAGCCGCCATGCAAACAAAGGGGCCTCGATTGATCGATGCCATGGTGCCCCCGCTATTTGGTGAGTAGAACACTCAGTAGGAGCAGACTATGACCGAACAAGCTGCACGTTTCGTTGGCTCCATCCCGGATCAGTATGACCGCAATCTCGGCCCGGTGATCTTTGCCGAATTTGCCACTGACCTGGCGCGTAGAATTGCAGAGCTGGGCGCGGCATCGGTTTTGGAGCTGGCCGCTGGCACCGGCATTGTTACCCGCTGCCTACGCGACGCACTGCCCGCAGCTAGCACGCTGCTGGCTACTGACCTCAATCCGCCGATGCTTGCGGTGGCACAGAAAAAATTTCGCGACGATGAAAAAGTAAGCTTTCAACCGGCTGACGCTACCGACCTGCCTTTTGATGATAGTTGTTTCGAAGCGGTTGCCTGTCAATTTGGTGTTATGTTTTTTCCCGACAAGGAGCGCTCTTATCGTGAAGTACGGCGCGTACTTCAGCCGGGTGGGCATTACTGTTTCAGCGTTTGGGATTGCTGGGAGCACAACCGGTTTGCTCAGCTTGCCCACGAGACGGTAGCGGGGTTTTTTGCGGATAATCCACCGGGGTTTTATAAAGTTCCGTTCGGCTACGCTGACCCAGCACCAATTTCAGAGGCGCTAGTTGCCTCGGGTTTCTCCAGTGTCAAGGCAGAAGTCGTCGATGTTGTTTCGCGGATATCCTCGATACAGAATTTTGCCACAGGTCTGGTTTTTGGTAATCCATTGCAGGAAGAAATTCTTGCCCGTGATGGAAATCCCCGCGAGATATGTGACGCATTGGCCGCAGCGTTGCAGGAAAGCCTGGGAAGTAGTATCGCGTTACGCGCCACCGTGTTTACAGCGAAAAAAGACTGATTGGCCTGCTATCACGCACTGTAGCGCGTCTCGGTACAAGCATGCAGTGCTCCTTCCAATACAGCCCGGATCTCATCAGGTTGGCGCAGACGTTTGACATTTTCGAACAGCAATGCGGCTTGAGGGAAATAGCTCCGCAGGTAAACCAGCCATTGTTTCAACGGATTGCCCGCATGACCTGCATCGTAATTAATCAGGTTGAGCTCGAAAAAATGCAGTACCAGGGGCAGTATTTCCTGCCAGTGCATTGATGCCACCGGCTCACCCTTTACCGCCGCAACTACCATCCGCGGAAGATCAGGTCGGCACAGGGCTCCACGGCCTATCATCAGGTCCTCACAGCCACTGATTTGCTGACAACGCAGCGCATCGTCAGTGCTCCATATTTCACCGTTGGCTATTATGGGGAGGTTGACCACCTCCCTGGCAGCGGCTATTTCCTGCCAATAGGCAGGCGGTTTGTAGCCGTGGCGTTTGGTTCTCGCGTGGACGGTCAGTTCGGTCGCACCAGCCGCGTCGATGCCGCGCACAATATCCAGAAACAAGTCCTGATCCTCGTAACCCAGACGTGTTTTTACCGTGACGGGTATTTGTTCAGGGACTGCTCTACGCACTGCCGCAACGATCTCGTGCACCCTTTTCGGCTCGCGTAAAATGATGGAACCGCCATCGGATTTATTGACTGTTTTGGCCGGGCAACCAAAATTAAGATCTATTCCCAGCGCTCCCAGATCTGCGGCACGGGCAGCGTTTTCGGCCAGCACAGCTGGCTGACCACCCAGTAGCTGCAGGTAGACAGGCACTCCGGATTGTGTGGTGCCGCCATGCTCCAGCTCCGGGCAAAGTCGTCTGAATACCCGCGCGGGCAAGAGCTGTTCGCTCACCCTGACAAATTCAGTGACACAGCGATCTACACCGCCCAATGATGTGAGCAGTTCGCGCATGGTGTGGTCTATCACGCCCTCCATAGGGGCGAGCATCAAACGCATGATTTGTCCGTTGGCTGGCAGCTGTGGGAGGCGCAGTATACGCGATCAGCTGCCGCTGCCCAATACGGGAATAGTCGCACCTTGCTGATCATCTACGGTCGTGTAGACAGCATTGATTCAACGATTAGCTTGCGGTAAATCACGAGTCCGACAGAAGATGCTTGTATACTTTATCCTGTTCGATAACGAAGAAGCCTTGGCATCAAGGTTTTTCTTCATAGCGGCCTGTTGAGTGACTTGGGGAAAGACGATGATAAGAGCGTTGGCGACTTTGTTGGTAGTGATATTTTGTGGGCAGGTTTTCGCAGAGGACTGCTCCTTTGCTGAGCACGATCTTAATGCGCCGCCAAAAATAGGCACTAACGCGGTGGAAGTGGAAATTCACCTGTACCTGAATGACCTGGTCGATATCCACGATTCGCAACAGAGCTTTGAGAGTGATGTCTTTGTCCGCGCCGAATGGATGGATTCGCGACTCGCGCACGGTGGAATGACATCGTGTATTGCGGCTCCGCACCAGATATGGACGCCTGAACTTAAGCTGTTGAATCGCCGGCATATTGATCGTGCTGACCCGCCAGTGCTGAGCGTGGCACCCGATGGCCGAGTCACAAAAGCGCTGCGGGCCTTTGGTGAATTCACCTTCAGGGAGGACCTTTCGGACTTTCCTTTTGATCATCAGGAGTTGTACTACACTTTGGTATCCAGTTATAAGGTGGAGGATGTGAGGATTTCCGCCAGACCTGAGCACCTTGGTTCCGCGGAGTACTTTTCTGTCTCGAACTGGGATGTTCAGCTTGATGGTGCCCGTTCCGGCGAGTATTACGTGGCGCCACTGGACAGGTCTCTGAGTCGTCTGGATATCGTGTTCCAGGCGCACCGTCTCACCGGCTTTTATACCTGGCAATTGCTGCTGCCATTGTTTTTGGTGGTGATGATGACCTGGACCGTATTTTGGATACCGCGTGAATTTGTGCCGCCGCGAGTTGGTCTGGTGGCTACATCCATGCTGACATTGATTGCCTATCGTTTTGCCATGGCCTCTATTTTGCCGCCGATAGCTTATCTCACTCGTTTGGATAAATTTATGGTGGCCTCATCAGTCCTGGTGTTTGGCGCTTTGGCCGCGACCGTCGCAGTGACCTATTTTGAGGGTCATGGTCAAACCATGCGTGCGACGCGACTCAATAGAGCTTCGCGCTGGCTTGCACCTTTGCTGTTTATACTGGTGTCTGCCAAGGTTTTTCTGCTGTAGAGCACGTCCCGGAGTTCACCGCTGCTGCGCCACCGGTTCCGGTTGTTCACTGCGCCCAGCCGCCACTGAATGGAATGGCCTGGCCAACGAAAAAATCACTTTCATTGGAGGCGAGAAAAAGAGCAAACAGTGCGTCTTCGCGCCCTGTTGCCAGGCGGCCAATGGGTACCTGGGTCAGTAACTGCTTGAACGCTTCGGTCCCGGTGAATTCCGGCGGGAAATAGATCGGATTTTCCACGAAGTTCTGTGCAATTAAATTGATCTGTACATTGTTGCGTGCAGCTTCAATCCCGGCTGCGCGTACATACCCGACCTGGGCGTGTCTTGCAGCTTAAGCGCCGTCTACCCGATAGACTGGTAGGCCCACGAAAAATGGCGCCTGCTGGTCGGGATCATATTGTGAGCCCGGATCTGCTACTTGCCAGAGTGGCTGCCAGCAATGGTGTGCATCGAGCAACTCGCGCGCCGCTTTAGCGGCGTCCTGGGGTAATTGGTTGCAGTGTTTTTGCAGCCGTTCCAGGCACCAACTTCTGTATCGGGATACGGGAATGTCCACATAGTCAGTTCCCTGAATTGACACGTTGTAGAATTTTTTGTCGTCACGCCACGCTGACGCATTGGCGGCCAGGTTGTGCAGGTGCGTGTCGCCGATTTCTTGCAGCAGTGGCAGTACGTCAACGGGTATCCCCATGACCAGTTTACCCGACAAATTTGAGGCTTTCGCGTTCCACATCCTGCCCACCCATTCGTATACCGCAGGAGCAGTCTCGCGCATGATCTGCGCCGGCGTGGGATCCTGGGCGAAGTGGCGGAACATCGGGCCGAACAGGCCAAAGTCAGCCAGTGTGGGTTTGTCGCCGAACAGGAAAGGACGGCTGTGGAGAATATTTTCCAGTATGGCCAGTATCCTCAAATAGCCCTGTTCAACGTGTGCTCTGGTCCCGGCGTTGACGCCATCCTTGTCGACAAAGTTGGATTTCTGCCGTCGGCGAATTTTCCAGCGCTTCAACCAGGCGGGTGCCGTGACGTCCTGAAACAACTCGTCCACTAGCACTGCAGCCAATAGCTGGCGATCCTTATAGTGGCTCCAACGATAGTGCATGGCTGGCCGCCACAGCCATTCATCGGCATAGTCCTCAATCAAGCGACAGACATAAGCCTGTAGAGGGTCTTCGGGTATGACGCTGCACTGCACATATTCGCGTTCCAACCATTCTATTAGCGGTGTTGTGTCGGTCGCCCAGCGGCCATCGGCGAACTCCACTGCCGGCATCTGCTGCGCCCCGGTTTTCTCCGGCACGATGCGGTTGAAGTACTCCGTCGTCATGGCCTGGAAGTGGTAGGGTATTTCCTTGTAGCGTAAGTACGCCTCGAGCTTGCCTGTGAAGTAGGAAACCTTTGAGCCATAAACGGTTAATGCCGGTGTGTTCATGCTGTCTCTCCAGATTAGCGGTTTGACGCGCTGGGACGGGGGGAAAAAACCAGGAATATAAGGTAGGCAATGAGTAAGCCGAAGAACAACAGCACAGGCATATTGGGCATGGGGTTGAAGAGCAGTCCATGTGGCTGGCTAGGCGTGATGGCAATTGCGCCCATGGAAACCATTTTCAGGTACAGAATGTTCAAATAGCTATCGGAAGTGATCATGTTGAAAAAATCCCGACGGCTGTTGTAGCGGAAAATTCCAATTTCTCCCCAGCCATCGGCGTCTGGTGACGTGCCGTAGTTGAGAGCGTTAGCCTCTGTGCTGGACAGATAAGCGGTGTGGCTATTGTTAGCCAACAGATCCCAGAACAAACCCTCGTTGTAGGCGATATCGGCTTCTGCTGCTGTACTGATCGAGTCGCTCAGTTCTGCGCCGACCGGAAAAGAGAGCTCGCCCGCGCGCCATTTCATCAGGTTTACCATGTAAATGGGGTAGCCATCATCGCGCTCGGCAAAAGCACGTAAGTCACTCATTGCACCTTCCAGGCCACGCGGATCCATGCCTATGCCCTCGGGCATAACAAAGGATTTCTCTAATAGTCTTTGTACGTCAACCATGTAGTTGTCGATTTCAGTCTTGCTCATAGCAGTGGTGGGTGCATAGAAAAAGTAGGCGACGGCCAACCAGATCGCCAACAAAATACCACCTACTGTCAGATTAAGTTTTTTTGTCAGTATAAACATAGTGAGCTCCTTCAAGGCGTTACAGCTTGTTAGTGGCGATTGCGTAATTCGGCCCGAATCCAGCCTATGGTGAAAAACAGGATTAATAACACCAGGCCGGTGATCAGGCGCAGATCGGGCACCACCCACTGTGGTGTCATGGGTATCAGGTTGGTGTGGGCCCCCATCAGTTTGTAGGCAGACTGTTTGCCGTACTGCGGATCAGCCATCAGGCGGAAGAAGCCGCGGCGATTGGGGTAGCGGGCAAAGCCCACGCGGTTCCAGTGCGTATTTGCAGCCCCCCCATCAGCGCGAGCGACGTTGCGACTCGAGGTGACTTCACCCCAGGCGACGGGATAGCCACCCTGGGGAAGCAGGATATCCTTGGTACCCAACTCATACTTGTAATTAGCTTCCTTGGGTGTTCCCTTGAAATCTTTTATGCTGCCGGGAAAGTCCAGCGGTTCATCGTGATAGCGCATCATGTTGAGCATCATCAATTCCTTGCCGTCATCCGCGTAGCCCCACTCGCGCAGAGACTGCATCATGTAGGATTTCATCGGCTCCGGCCACTCCAGGTTTTTGTCGATCTGTATCAGGTACTGGTCAACGTCTTCCCTGGTCATTTTGCCGCCGGCCCAATCGCCCCAGAACGCCAGGGCAGCGACCAATATGGCAAGAAAAAATGCGGCTAAAGATAGTTCGAATTTGTAATTTTTCATCGTAACTGCTCCTGCGTTGTTCTTTGTGATTAATTTATAGATATTGCCCCGGCGGTTTACTCAACGGCGATACGGGTCAATCGATCCAGTCCCAACCAGTAAAAATCCCGGCCCCAGCCCGGTGCGGGGAATACGGCAGATTGCATATAGTTGCCCATGGCAACGCGGGCTCTTTCCTTGCCAGTTTCGATATCCACTACCACGCTGTTCTCGCCCTCGAGCAGGCCCTTGCGTGTCTTGAGGCTCTGGTAATCGGAGGTGACGATCTCACCAGTGTCGCTGTAATAGATGGTGTGTCCGCCCATGCCGAAGTTATGGCGAGTCCACAATTCGCTCAAGTCCTGGTTTTTCGGATCGTGACGCCAGGCGCGTACTACCGAATTGGAAGAATCGAATGCCACAATCACATTGCGTATAGGACAGTACAGTGGTGGGTTGGTCACGCTGCCGTGGTCTATGCCGCAGACCGGTGTGATGCTGTAATTTGCAGCATCGTGTTGGCTAACACGGATGATGTTGTTGGGCGTGGGGTTCACCCCGGAGTGCAACATGGACAAGGATGTCTTGCCCATCCTGTGTTTGCCGTTGTCCATAAACCAGATGTTCTCGCCGTCCAGTACCGGGTCCCAGCCATATTCCTGGCTGCTGGTGCCCACGTAGTCCAGCGACCAGCTATCGTCCAGCGTCAGTGTCCTGCTTGGCGCGTCGAACTGGTAGCGGTAGATGGTGCGCACGCCGGTGACATAGATGTGGTTGCCAACAGCACTCAAGCGAGAAATCGAGGGCTCGGGCATCGTTGTGTGCGGGCAGGCAGGCTGCATGGTGTCGGGGTCCAACACCACGATAGAGGTGTGTCCCTCACTGGCGATTGGTTTGGTAACAAGGAAGCCGTTATCCAGTATGACATGCGAATTGTAGGGTAAATCCATGGGTAGTTTATAGGACGCCACCTGTTCACAATCCGGGTTTAACCGATGTACCCAGCGGCCGAATGTGACATACAGATCGCCGTTGCGGTGTACACAAAACCCGCCCGGCCACCAGGCACCCCCGGGTAGGTTCGGGGATTTCTTGATGGGTCTGAGTGTCTCGGGATCCAGTTTTTCTACATGAGAGCGGCAATGCATCCCCAACTTGTCTCGCAGGGTGTCCACGTGCATTAGGTAAACCTCCCCAGGGGCACGCAGAACCACCATGTTGCCAGTGGACAGACGTCGTGAAGCCTTGATTGCCAGAGATTCCCCGGGCTGGATATTAAGCCCGGGCAAGCTCGATACTGCCTGCAGTCGTTGTGGGCCGCCATCTTCACCCGGCCAGGGGCTGGGGTAGTAACCCGGTGCTGTAGCAAATTGTGGACTTGTCATATCTGTGTTCTCCAGTGCGTGTGGATCATGCGTCGAGGTCTTCATGTTTCCCCGGGGCTCCCTCATTGGTAGCTATTGAACTATGATGAGGTTTTAAAATATGGTGCTGCGGTGGCTTTCTTTGGTGCAATCACGACAACTTCAGTCAGCTTATATTTGGCGATACAATCCGGGGCAATAGTGACTACATGACGACCCACCCTAGTGTTTCGCCTTCGCCGTCCACCGTGCTGGCTGTGTGGCTTCGCCCACTGGTGGATTATCTGCAGCGCACAGGTTTTGATAGCCGCGAGGTTTTCGCCAGGGCCGGGATTGATGTGGAGCAGGTGTTTTTGCCGGGTGCGCGTTTGTTGCTCAGTGATGCTGCACCGTTGTGGCGTCACGCGGCTGAACTGACCGGGAGACCATTTATTGGCCTGGAAATAGCGGGTGATGCGCCGCCATTACAGGCTGATAGTACGGCCATCGCGATGATGGCAAGTCGCAATTTATATGAGGCGATGCAGCGTTTTTCGCGCCTGAGTCACGTTGTGTGTGACGCTGTGGAAGTCGAGCTCAGTCGCAGAGACAGCGAGCTGCGGGTGGACTTCATTGTCCACCACGAAGACCGCGACATTATGCCAAGAGAAGCGATGGATCCAGCACTGCTGATACCGCTGGGATTGCTGGGTAAGGGTATGATCAATGTCGATGGCATCAATGAATTGCGCTTTGATTGCCCACACCCGGGCGCCGCTGCCGTCAGACGTATAGCCGACATGTTTCCTATAACCACTCGCTTTGATTGCCCGCATTATGGGTTGAGCATCGACTGGGACGGGGCAATGCGGCAGAATCCGTATTGGAATCCCGCTCTGGCGCAGCTTTGCGAAGAGCTGGTTTTGCAGGACCTTGAAGCCCTGGACGACAGTAATCTTGTCGCGCGCAGCAGTAAAATCGTTCTGGACCAGTTAGCCAATGGCACACTGCAGTTGGCTACTGTGGCAAATTCGTTCAACATCACCGAGCGCCAGCTGCAGCGTAAATTGAAGGCGCTGGATACCAGTTTCGCGGAGATCCTGGACCAGGTGAGGCTGGACCTGGCGTTGCGCTATCTGCAGGATGCTCGCATGACGATGGTGGATGTCTCTCTGTCACTGGGCTTCCACGACCAGAGCAACTTTGTGAAGGCATTCAAGCGTTGGCAGGGGGAGACGCCGGGGCAATATCGCAGTCGTATTGCCGGCTGAAGAGAGATCCATGTACAGTCCGGTTCTACTTTTTTGCAGGTATCGCTATACATGCATCCGGCATGGCGCAGCAGGCCTATACTGATTTATGATGGGTGCTGGTGTTCGCAGTCATTTTTCATGGCAATTTAAGGGAAGTGAAGGTTCATGGGCGGAAATATACTTGCACAGGGCGTAGAACTCATGATTTATGGCATGGGAACCGTGGTAGTGTTTCTGGCCATGTTGGTCGTGATGACCACGGTAATGTCCCGCACGATCGCGCGTTACTTTCCGCAGCAGGAGCCTTCCGTCTCCGACGCTTTAATGAATTTGCGGACAGCTACTCACCCCGCAGAGGACCCTAACCTGGTGGCGGTTATCAGCGCAGCGGTTCACCAGTTTCGCCGCACCAGAAAATAGCCCATCAAAGGCGACATACAAACAGTATAAGAGGTCCAGCATCCATGGATGAGTCAACACGCCCATTGGGCATTACGGATGTCGTTTTGCGCGATGCCCACCAATCATTGTTCGCTACACGACTGCGCCTGGACGATATGTTGCCCATTGCAGCGCAACTCGATGAGGTGGGCTTTTGGTCTCTGGAGTCCTGGGGTGGTGCAACTTTTGATGCCTGTATTCGTTATCTGGGTGAAGATCCCTGGGAGCGTATCCGTGAATTGAAAAAGGTTATGCCCAAGACGCCACAACAGATGCTGTTCCGCGGGCAAAATATTCTGGGCTACCGGCATTACGCTGATGACGTGGTGGAAAAATTTGTTGAACGCGCAGCACACAACGGTATCGATGTATTTCGGGTATTCGATGCTATGAACGATATGCGTAACCTGGAAGTTGCGCTCAAGGCAGTGAAGCGCCTGGGTAAACACGCCCAGGGCACCATTTCCTACACACTCAGTCCGGTACACGATATCGAAACCTGGGTCGAGCAGGGTAAACGTATCGAGGATATGGGCGCTGATTCCATCGCAATCAAGGATATGGCCGGCCTGTTGCATCCTTATGTTGGATTTGAACTGGTTACGCGGCTCAAAGCAGCCTGTGAAATCCCGATTCATATGCAGTGTCACGCTACGACCGGCCTGTCCACGGCCACTATTTTGAAATGTGTTGAGGCGGGTATCGATAATGTAGACACCTCTATTTCCTCTATGTCCATGACTTACGGACACTCGCCAACCGAGTCGGTAGTGGCGATGTTACAGGGCACCGGTCGCGATACCGGGCTGGACATAAACAAACTGGAAGGCATCGCCTCGTATTTTCGTGAAGTGCGGAAAAAATATGCGAAATTTGAAGGCTCCTTGCGCGGCGTGGACGCCCGCATACTGGTGGCGCAGGTGCCAGGTGGCATGCTCACCAATATGGAGAGCCAACTTATAGAGCAGGGTGCGGCTGACAAAATGGAAGCGGTGCTGGCGGAGATTCCGCGGGTACGCGAAGATCTGGGTTTTATTCCTTTGGTGACACCCACATCACAAATTGTGGGTACCCAGTCAGTCATTAATGTGCTTACCGGGGAGCGTTACAAGTCCATTACCAAGGAAACGGCAGGCGTGCTCAAAGGAGAGTATGGA
>JBALVO010000135.1:0-10382 GCA_036961445.1 Halioglobus sp. | reverse complement strand
AGGACATCGAGCTGGGCTTGCCGTTATCGCTGCAGCCCAATGTAGCAGAGTCAGCGACGCTAACTGTGGCGGGTCGGGCCATAATTCTCAGCCATCCGCGGGTAGACCAGCAGTCCATGTTTGAACAGCGTGTGCTGCAGGAGTTCTGTAGTCGCCAAGATTGTCAGTCACTCACTGCGCCAGCAAATTCATTGCAGCCTATTCCTGTATCGGCCGCTCAGGTAGCACCACAGTGGCTATTTAATGGCAGTGGCCCGGTCTGTTCTCATGATGGTATAGAGCTTATGTTTGCCAATACAAGTAACTTGAGTCGCTATCGCAGCTTGTGTGAGCAGCTATTGCAGGAGGCAAGTCGTCTGGCAACCGAGATCGCCTGGCAGCAGCGTCATGGGGTCGCAGTGAACTGGGATACTTTGGTTGTTCAGGCAATACCCGGGCGACCGGAGCATCAGGTGCTGGTCAATAACGCCGGTGACTCTATTCTGGTCACCATTCCATTGCTGTATAGCAACGCAGACTTACTAGAACGCCTGAGGCCCTGGTTGCAGAGTCGCTTTGCGGGTGAGGAGGTGCCCGCAACAGTGAAGCTGGACGCTGCGGATTATGGCTGGGAGTGACTGGTCGGGCCGACACCGGGAAATATCATCAATTATTTGGACGAGCGCGCCTTGCGAGGCTTCTTTTTAACAGCGGGTTTGGCCACGGCCACGGCCAGTTCATCGTAGGCTTGCTGTAAGCACTCTTTATAGAATCCGGGGTCAGGCAGTAGCTCGCGGCAGGACACGAAATTGATAGTAATTTTTCCTGCGCCACTGATAACGGCGTGAAATAACCCCATCATATCCATGACTGGGCCAATCCCCATAAACATGGTTACCCTGGCTCCCGCGAGGTACAGCGGCACCTGTGGTCCCGGTACGTTGGATACCACAGTGTGTACAGGGAGTGACATGTCGCTATTGACGGCAGCGAGAGTAGCCGCCCGCATACCCATGCCCACAACCTGGGGCCAAAGGCCCTGGCTGATATCCATCATGGCAGTGGCACCCAGTGCGGAGGAGTAGGCTTTGGAGTGCTGGGCGTGGTCGGTTACGGCTTGTAGCCTCGCCAGCGGCTGCTCAATGTCGCTGGCCATGTCTATAGTCATCATACCGACCTGATTGCCAATAGAGTCGCTATTACGCTCTGTCCTGACGTTGATCGGTGCACCGCAGACCAGGCTGCTAGTGGGGAGCTCACCCTTCGCTTCCAGGTATTTGCGCAGGCCTCCACCGACCACTGACACGATGACATCATTGATGGTGGCGCCTGCCACCGCACTTTTTATCGCTTTTACAGCGGCCAGGTCCAAAATGAGGGCATCTGTGACGCGATAAGCGCTCACTCTGGCGTTGAACCGGGTTTTGACCGCAGCAGGTTTGTCTTCGGGTTGCTCCTGTGAGCCACCGCGACTGGCGCGAATTGCCTTGGGAATAAGCTTACCGACGGTTCCCAGTAATTTGACGGGTCGTTTGAGGTTGTTGATGTAAGCGCGAGACCACACCTGTGTGCGTGATGGACTACTCTCGCCTTGCCAGTCATCGCGTACTTTCGGGGGCGCGGCCTCGTCAGTAAGACTGTGTATTGCTGTCAAAATCTCGGCGCCGGAAACACCGTCGATCGCGGCATGGTGAACCTTGAGCATGATGGCGAAACTATTGCGGGGCAGGCCCTCGACTTCATTCAAGCCCTCTATGACATAGGCTTCCCACAAGGGTCTTCTCATGTCCAGGCCGCGAGCCTGTAATCTTGCCAGTAAAATGCATAATTGACGCCAGTCTCCTGGCTTTGGCAGGGCGATATGCCGCACGTGGAATTCCAGGTCAAAATCGGAATCTTCTATCCAGTAGGGCGTATCGAACCCCAGGGAATTGCCAGCCAGTTTGCGGCGAAATACCGCTGATTTATGTAAGTTGCGTTCGAATACCTGGAGAATTTCCTTGAATCGAACCCTGCCGCGTTTAAGTTTGGACTGGTCGTAGAATATAACCGGACTGATATGCATGGGTGTGCGATTGCTTTCCATTTGCACAAAAGCGTTGTCTATCTCTGTCAGTTGCTGCATCACGTGTTCCTGAAAAAATAGTAGCCAGAACAAGACGTTGCCCCGATTCTGCGCTACTTGCAAGTGAATGGTGCCTGCATTGCCTCCGATGGCAGTCTTGCTGCTGCGAGACGGGCTTTAAGTAACTGCTTACTGCCGACGTTGCGAACTAGTTCACAGTAGCGATAGGGAATTTTGGCCCGAAAAAAGCTATCCTAACAGAATTCCCGTTTACTTCATTTGTGATAAATCAATGCTTGAGATCGTCAAAATATTTGCGGCTGACCTGGAGACGGGTATGTATGTGTCCAGTCTGGATCGACCATGGCTGGAGACCCCCTTTTCCCTGCAGGGCTTTCAGCTGCATACCGATGACGAGGTAAAGCGCCTGCAGGAGTTTTGCCAGTACGTTTACGTCGACAGTGAGAAGAGCGCTCAAGACTCGGGTACCCTGAGACGCAAAGTGCGCAACCGTCCGCGTAAATCCACCCAGGAAATGTTCAGCAACCGAACTATCAAGGTGTATAAGGATGGTTCTAACTGGGGGGATGAATATCCCAAGGCCCAGGCCGCGGTGCAGGCTCTGTCCGAAGGGATCGACAATATATTTGACGGCATTGCCAAGGGCGGTGCTCTGGACATGGTGAAGGTCAAACGGTCAGTTGAGCCCATGATCGACAGTATTGCTCGCAACCCGGACGCTTGCATCTGGCTGGCGCGGATGAAACAGGAGGACCAATATACCTATCAGCACTCTCTGGGTGCATCCATCTGGGCAGTCGCTCTGGGACGTCAACTGGGTTTGCCAAAATCCGACCTGCGGTCGCTGGCCATTGGCGGTTTGCTGTTCGATGTGGGCAAACTGGGCGTCGACACAGAATTACTCAATACCGACCGACCCTTGACTGATGAAGAGTTCCAACAGGTGCGCAATCACGTAAAGCTGGGCGTCGACATGATTGCTGGTAGTGGCCTGATGAATCAGGATGTCATCGATATGATCACGCATCATCACGAGCGACATGATGGTTCAGGCTATCCTGATGGCATGAGCGGTGATGACATTCCGATCTTCGCGCGCATTGCCGCCATAGTGGATTGTTACGATGCGATCACCAGCCATCGTAGCTATGCCCGGGCGATACCACCGTCCACTGCCATTAAAATGTTGTACGAGTGGAAAGATATCGATTTCCAGGCAGAGTTAGTGGAAGAGTTTATCCAGGCGGTAGGCATATACCCGGCGGGCACCCTGGTGGAATTATCCACCGGAGAAGTGGCAGTGGTGGTAGCAGAGTATCGCACACGCCGATTGCGGCCTCAGGTTATGGTGCTGCTGGACAAGGACAAAAGTGCCTTACTTGAAGTAAAAACCATTGATCTGCTAATGCAAAAAGAAGACGCAGACGGCAGGCCCCTTACTATTACAGGGAGCCTTGAGCCGGACGCCTATGGTATTGATATGACGGCCATTCAGCTCTAACCGGGGCTTCATTTGCACGAATTGCCTGAAATTCAGCGCGCGCCATTTCTGCAGGCTCTGTCCGGGGCCGTAGCTAATGCCCAGCAACAGACTGCCCATTTGGGTATGCTGCTAATAGACCTCACCAGTCTTTCCAGAATCAATCATTATCACGGCTACAGTACCGGTGACCTGATGCTGGCTACCGCCTATAAACGGCTGCTGGATGTCAGCAAGTTGCCCGATACGATATTTCGTGTAGGTAGTCATCGCTTTGCTTTTATTCTTCCGGGCTTGAACAATCCGGCTTTTATCGCCCTGGCTATAAACAAGGTCACCCGTTTGTTAGAGGGTGAATTGTTTGTCGACACTGCTCTGTTAAGTGTGGATTTGAAAATTGGAATTACCATAAACCTCAATGGTCAGCGCGATGCTATGGCGATGCTGGCATTGGCTGAAGCTTCACTGGCTCATGTCAAAATGGGAGGCAGTCACCGAATTGATGAGCTGTTGAACCAGGGCAGTGATGAGCAGGTCGATTACCAATTGGAGCAGCGCTTTGCGCAAGCGCTGCGCGACAATGACTTTGAGCTGCATTTTCAGCCCAAGGTCAATTTGCTGACCGGTCAGATTGGCAGTGCCGAGGCCCTGCTGCGCTGGACGCTGGAAGATGGCCAAGCCGTTTCACCGGAGATGGTGGTGCAGCTGGCAGATGCGTCCGGTCGTGCCTATGAACTGACCAAATGGGTCATCCACAGCTCTCTGCGACAGCTCAAGAGTTGGCAGGGCGTCATAGACGTAGGCCTGGCCCTGAACATCCAGGCGGACCTTGTTGGTAACCCCGATTTGCCGGCGCTGTTGCGCGACGCCATGGCGATCTGGGGTGTGGACCCTGGCAAACTAACAGTGGAAATTACCGAAGGAGCCATTATGGAGGACAAGGAGTCTGGCTTTGATAATCTGCTTAAAATAAAGGCCCTGGGTATTAATCTGTCCATAGACGATTTTGGTACGGGCTATTCATCGCTGTCGTATTTCAAGCATATTCCCGCTGCGGAACTGAAAATTGACAAGATGTTTGTCAGTTCGATGATGGTGGATTCGCAGGACCTGGAGCTGGTCAAGATTATGATCCACCTTGCTCATCAATTTGGCTTAATGGTGGTGGCTGAAGGTGTAGAAGATCGGGTTGGCATGCAGCAGTTACAGGAACTGGACTGCGATTACATTCAGGGTTATTTTTGCAGTAAGCCATTACCCGCTGACGAGTTTGTATCCTGGGTGCGCAACTGGCCGGGGTTATCTGCATTACAATAGAGCTATGGTGCAAAAATTTAAACAAGGATGCTGATGGTCACCCCCGACGACAGAGAAAACCCACCCGACATTGGACTGAGTGAGCAGGAGCAGGAGCGAATTGCGCGCATCGGTGATGAGTTGCGCGATGGCATTGAGAGCCTGGCAAATATAGGACCCGCAGTGAGTGTTTTTGGTAGCGCAAGGTCACTGCCTGACGCCTGGGAATACCAGAGTGCGCGGGAGTTGGCCCACATCTTGTCGGCCGAGGGCATTACCGTTGTGACCGGCGGGGGCCCTGGGGTTATGGAGGCAGCCAATCTTGGAGCGCGAGAGGAAATCGGCACTTCGGTTGGGCTAAATATCGAATTGCCACGGGAGCAATTGGCCAATCCCTATTTGGATATCGATCTGGATTTTCGCTATTTCTTTACCCGGAAATTCCTGTTGATTCGTTATGCCATAGGTTTTGCAATCTTTCCCGGCGGCTTTGGTACCGCGGATGAGTTGTTTGAGTTGTTGACCCTGGTGCAGACCGGGAAACTGCAGCGGCGGCCCATCGTGCTTGTGGGTAAAGACTACTGGTGTAGCCTCCACCAATGGTTAGTCGAGCAAGTGAAGGCCGGGGGTTATATCAGCGGAGAGGATCTTGATTACCTGGAGATTGTCGATGACGCCGATGCGGCGGCGGCAATCCTGCTGGATTACTACCGCCGGGAATGTCCGGAGAGTGCGCCGATTAATTAGCGGCCCTTCTTGTTCGCTTTAGCAAATGCCGCAGCGAAGGCGTTGTTACCGACGGTTTGCACTGGCTTTTTTTGTGGCGCGCCGCTGCCCTGACCAGAATTCGCACGTCGCGTTTGAGACCCCGCCTGACTATGCTGGCGCGGTTCGTTACGTTTTTCTGTCTGCTCATGTGCCTTGTCAGACAAGCGCATGGTGAGGCCTATGCGTTTGCGTGGTTGATCCACTTCCATTACCTTTACGCGCACAATGTCTCCGGCCTTGACCACGTCTCTGGGATCCTTTACGAATTTCTCCGCCAGTGCCGAGATATGTACCAGCCCGTCCTGGTGTACGCCGATATCGACAAATGCACCAAAATTGGTGACGTTGGTGACGGTGCCCTCCAGGATCATATCCGCTTTGAGATCAGACATTTTGTTCACGCCATCGGCAAACTCTGCCATGCGAAACTCGGGGCGGGGATCGCGACCCGGCTTGTCCAGCTCTGCAATGATGTCTTTTACCGTAAGCAGGCCGACGGCATCGCTGACATAATCGACGGGTTTTAGACTGCGCAACAGCTGACTGTCACCGAGAACCGTGCTGACTTCACGCTGCTGCTGCGTGGCAATAGCGAGCACCACGCCATAGGACTCAGGGTGCACCGCAGAGGCATCCAGCGGGTTGTCGCCACCCATAACACGCAGGAACCCCGCTGCCTGCTCGAAAGTTTTGTCTCCGAAACGCGGCACCAACAGCAGGTCTTTGCGGTTGGTGAAACTTCCGCGCTGGTCGCGCAGCGCCACGATGTTGTTGGCAATACTTTGATTGAGACCCGATACCCGGGTTAATAAGGGTGCTGAGGCGGTGTTTACATCTACGCCTACCGCGTTCACGCAATCTTCTACTACCGCGTCCAGCTGTTTGGCCAATTGCATCTGGCTCACATCGTGTTGATATTGGCCAACTCCGATAGATTTGGGGTCTATTTTCACCAGCTCTGCCAATGGATCCTGCAGACGTCGCGCAATGGACACGGCGCCGCGAATTGTCACGTCCAGATCGGGAAACTCCCTGGCGGCAAATTCCGAGGCGGAATAGATTGAAGCGCCGGCTTCGTTGACCATGACTTTCTTGATGCCCAGATCCGGGTGTTCTTTGAGCAGGTCGCCTACAAATTTGTCGGTCTCCCTACTGGCAGTGCCGTTGCCAATCGCGATCAGGGTCACGTTGTACTGGCGAATCATCTTGAGCAGTATCGCCGCGGCTTCCTGCACCCGTTTCTGTGGCGGTGTGGGAAAAATAGCGCCGTGATCAAGCACTTTGCCGTTGGCGTCCACTACGGCAACCTTGACACCGGTGCGTAGCCCCGGGTCCAGGCCTATCGTCGCCTTGGGCCCAGCCGGTGCTGCCAGTAACAGGTCTTTGAGGTTGTGAGCGAAAACCTCGATCGCGCCCTGTTCGGCGCGCTCGCGCAGTTGTCCCAGTAAATCTGTCTGCAGATGCGTTAGCAGTTTAACCCGCCAGGTCCAGCGCACGGTTTCTCGTAGCCAGCGATCTGCGGGGCGTTGCTGGTCTTGCAGATTCCAGTGTTGTGCGACCATTGCTTCACAGGGATGCGCATCTGTGGGTTTTTCGTCGGTGTGCATGATGAGGTTGAGGTTCAGGATGCCTTCGTTACGCCCACGGAACATCGCCAATGCCCGATGAGAGGGAACCTTACAAAGCGCTTCAGTGTGCTCGAAATAGTCACGAAATTTAGCGCCCTCGTTTTCTTTGCCGTCGATCAGTCGTGCCGCCAGCAGCACATGTTGCTGTAAAAACTGTCGGACTTTGGCTAACAGGTCGGCATCTTCAGCAAAACGTTCCATCAGGATCTGTCGCGCACCGTCCAGTGCTGCCTTGGTATCCTCAATACCTGCAGCGGTATTGCAATAGGCGGATGCAAGTTCCTCGGGATTGAGCCCCGGGTCCGCCAGCAAGGCATCAGCCAGTGCTTCCAATCCCGCCTCCCTGGCTATCTGGGCCTTGGTGCGTCGCTTTTGCTTGTATGGCAGATACAGGTCTTCCAGCCGGTTCTTGGTGTCGGCCGCCAGTATGGACTGTTGTAATTGGGGGCTTAGTTTGCCCTGTTCTTCAATACTGGACAGGATGGTCTGGCGCCGGTCTTCCATGTCTCGCAGATAGTGCAGGCGCTCTTCCAGCTGGCGCATCTGGGTGTCATCCAGTGCTCCGGTTACTTCTTTACGGTAGCGAGCAATAAAAGGCACGGTAGCGCCTTCATCCAACAATTTGATAGCAGCGTTGACTTGTACTTCGCGCACGGACAGCTCTTCCGCAATGCGCAAGGGGATGGCTTTGATCATAGTTTAAGTGTTTCTACTGGCAGTTGACTAAGGGCAAATAGCGTTTGCTACAGCGTTGGGCGAGCATTATGCGTTAGCCGGGCGAACAATACGATCTGGTTATTTTTCGTATTTTGTGTATTGGATGACAATATCCGCAGCACCTTACCCGGAATGGCGCTCCGGGTAAGGCGCAGCAATGGTTTTTGCAGATTCCCTATTTTCTAAACTTTTTTACCGCACTTAATAACTGCCGGCAGGTGATTTGCCCGATCAGTTTGCCGTCTTCCACCACAGGGCGCCGCCGCTTGTTCTTGAGCAGCATGTCCTGCGCGACATCCACAATATCCTCATTGGGATGAGCGACGACCAGGTTGTCAGTAGCCATGTGATCACTGACTCTCCCGATACCGCTATTGTTGTAGATGGCGCCGAGCACGGCACGCAGGCAATCCAGTTCGGACAGGATACCGACCAGGTTAGCATCGCCGTCGACCACACAAACACCTGAGATCTTGTTGTCGATGATGACCTGCATAGCATCCAGGACATTGTCATCCGACCGCACTTTTACCGGGTTGGGTAACATATAGTCCCGCAGATTGACTGATTGAAGCATAACGCCCTCCTTGACCTGGACTATCCAGGTTTTCTTAAAGTATAGACCTTAAATACGCCATGAGTGACTGCGGCACAGTCCCCAGTAGCAAAATACCCGCAATCAGTGCGCATGACAGTGCACTGGCGCGCCATCCCTCCGCAGCGTGCTGTTCGATATGGTGTGGCTCTGGCCTGCGTGTCATGTAATAAATCACGCGAAGATAGTAGTAAATGCCAATGGCACTACCGGTAATCAGGGCTGCCAGGAGGATCCAGTGCTGACCACTCACTGCCGCGTTAAAGATATAGAATTTGGCCACAAAGCCCGCTGTCAGCGGAATACCCGCCAGTGATAACAACGCAACCAACATAAGACAGGCCTGCAGGGGCTGCTGCCAGAACAGACCGCTGATGTGGTGCAGCTCGACATTCTCCCGTTCGACCTGATGGGCACAAATCAGGGTGAGTAAGCCGAAAGCGGCAATGGTGGTGGCGGTATAGGCGATCAGATAGTACAGCGCAGCTTCGATGGCGAGGCCGCGGTTGCTGGTCTGTATGCACACCATAAATATAATCAGCAAGTAGCCCATGTGCGCTATAGAGGAATAAGCCAACATACGCTTGATGTTGGTTTGTAACAGCGCCAGCAAGTTACCCGCAAGCATACTGAGAATGGCCAGCAGGCCGATCACTTCGACCAGGATACGGTAGCGAAACAGGTCGGCTTCCAGGAACAGGCGCAGCAGCACAACAAAAACAGCCGCTTTTGCCACTGAGGCGAGAAAGCCGGTAATGGGGGCTGGAGCGCCATCGTATACATCCGGTGTCCATAAATGAAACGGTACCACCGACAATTTAAAAGCCAACCCGGCGAATACCATGGCCCCGCCAATCAGCAAAATAGACGGGCTCATTTGCGTGTTTTCCAACTGTCGTCCCAGTTCGGAAAACTCAAGGGTTCCTGTTGCCGCGTACAGTAAGGCGAAGCCGAACAGGGTAGTGGCTGAAGCAGCGCCGGATAACACCAGGTATTTGGCCGCTGCTTCCAATGGCAGTATCGATTTGTTGGGATAGGCGATCAGCGCATACAGCGATATTGACAGTAACTCCAGGCCCAGTATCAACGAGGCCACGTGTACCGCATAGGCCAGTACGCAGGCTCCCATGGTACTTAGCACCAGCAGTAAGAAATATTCCTCGGGTTCATCTCCGTGATGCTGGATATAGTCGTGCGATAACAATGCGGTCGCCGCTGCGGCTAAACAAAACAGCACACAAAACAGCAGGGCAAATTGATCCGCCTGCAGCAGGGGGGTTACTTGTAACGGGGTTTGAGGCGCAGCATAAACGCATGACAACGCCGCTAGTATCAGGGTCAGCACCGCCACTGCAGCAGTCAGGCTTACACTGCGCAAAAATGCGATTTGCAACATCAACGCGGTGGCACCGCCGGCCAGGACCAGCAGGGGCAACAGGGCCTGAAAATCTGCGCTCGTCATAGGCCGGCTCCTGCCAGCGTGGTAGTGGCAATGTGCCTGCTCTGGGTAACGACCTGGTGTAGTCCATCCAATACAGGTTGCGTCAGATCAAGCACCGGCTGCGGGTAGAGCCCAAGCCATAGCAGTGCCACGATCATGGCGGCCATGGCCAACATTTCCCGCCCCTGAAAATCGTTCATCTGGCGGTGTTCATCCGCTGCGCCCTGAAACGTTTGCTGCATCATCCACAGTGAGTATACCGCCGCTGTAATCAGGCCCAGGGCTGCCACGGCAGTGAGCCAGGGTTGCACGGCAAATAGTCCGGCCAGTATCAGGAACTCAGCCACGAAGTTACCAAGACCTGGCAATCCCAGTGACGCCACGGCAAAAAA
>JBALVO010000134.1:9244-10397 GCA_036961445.1 Halioglobus sp. | reverse complement strand
TTTACGGTAAAAAAGGTACGGCTCGAGAGCTACGCGAAGCGTTTGGCCTATAAATCAAAACACATACAGCTGCGCTGAGACACGCCCCCGGAGAGGCATGGACCAGTAAACATGCGGCGGCACTCCGTATTGTCATCGGCATTCCGCCAATAATGGCTCTGACCCCTATATTTTTACTGTAAACTACAGCCTTCGTTTTTTGTGAGCCCCTGTTTATGGATACTGCTTTAGCATCATCTCCGGACTTGTCCGTCGAAATCCCTGTCGATTCAACCAAAACCCCACAATGGTTTGAAGAGGCGCTCGCCACCCCGCGCCAAGAGGGCCGGCTGGATTCAGCCGGTTGCCCAATACATTACTTTAGCTGGGGAAACCCTTCCAACCCCGGTGTGTTGTTGCTGCACGGGTTTCTCGCACATGCGCGATGTTTTGCATTTATCGCGCCACTTCTAGCCAAAGATTATTACGTGGTGGCCTATGACTTTTCCGGCATGGGAGATTCGGGCATGCGGGAGGCATATCCTGATGAGGTTCGCCTCCAAGAGCTGATGGATGTTGCCCGGGAAACCGGGTTGCTTGATAACGGCCGTAAGCCGACCATCATTGCTCATTCGTATGGTGGCGGTGTCGGACTGACCGCTATGGAGCGGTGTCACGAACAATTCTCGCGTCTGGTTGTCTGCGACTTAATGATCTTGCGCCCGGAGCGGCTCGAAGCGCGCGCGCAAGAGAATGGACCGCCGGGATCTCAGGACCCAAAGCGACCCAATCGAGTTTACCCGGACTATGACACAGCCAAAGGCCGCTTCGTTTTATCGCCAGCCCAGGAGGTAAACGAAGAGTATTTGTTTGACTACATGGCCTACCATTCCCTGAAGGAAGTGGAGGGCGGCTGGTCCTGGAAGTTTCACCCCAGTGTATTTGAGCGCAGTACAGATGTGCATGAGCGCCTATTGGCACAGGGCAAGCGAATCGCCAATGCTCCTGGCCCTGTGGTGATTGTTTATGGGGAGCAGAGCGAATTGTTCGATGCCGATTCTGCAGACTACGTCCGTGAGTGTGGTGGCGGGCATATACCGGTGATCGCAATTCCCGACGCCAGGCATCACCTGATGCTTGATCAGCCTGTTGCTTTTGCGAGTGTGCTTAGGGC
>JBALVO010000134.1:8056-9144 GCA_036961445.1 Halioglobus sp. | reverse complement strand
GCAATGAGTGGCAGGTGCTGTCGGCCAATAAATAGTTCGTCGTCGCAAAGAACGACGATGCCCGGCATGGCCGGATGTATCACTTGCTCAGGCCCGTCCCTTTTCGGTGAGATTTGGTTTTGTTGCAACAGCTGATCTATTGCGTCTGTATAACTGCCTGATGCGACTTCTGTTGAATTGTAGCGCTCAAGGTTTAGTCGCCGATTTCTTTCACGCCACTGCTTGTGCAGTGCGCTGCGTGAACCGTCATTGTGCAATGCAGGTGCTGAAGATTTTCTTGTTGCAACCATCACCCAGTTGACGGTTCCTGTAAAGTTCGACAATAGCTTGAATAGCTGAGGAAGAGCCAGCAGGCTGTCCAGGGAATCGTCTATACCAATCGTCATTTGGGCGGGTGGCTGTGGTTGTTCTGGCAGTGTGGCCGGCAGGGGATTAGCAATATCTGGAGCGCTGCCGTGTTGGCCGGTCAGTTGCCAGCGTATGCGTGGCAAGTGCTCTCGCCCGAAGTACAGTTCCTTGCCAACGACATAGGTAGGTACGCCGAAGATGCCGGCGGAGAACGCTGATGTTTGTAGTTGCTCGTTCATGGCGTTGCCTTCGGCGCGTGCCCACTCACTAAATGCGGTGCCATTTGCGCCAACCTGGTCCACCAGGTCTTGAATCACCGTGCTGCTCTCTACATCGAGTTCACGTTTCCAGAAGGGTTGGAAAACAAGATCAATAAATTGTTGCTGAGTAGCGTAGTCGTAATTCTTAAGCCACAGCATTGCCGTGGCAACGAGGTTGGTATCCCATATTTTCTCGGTGCCACGTATCGTCAGGTTGCGCAGGCGCGCATAGCGTCTGCAGTCGTAGTAAGCATACTTTACGCCAGACCACTGCTCATTACTGCGGCTTTGCTCGACGACTTTGCCTGTTTTGTCCAGGCGTGCACTACCCAGGTAACTTGGAATATCCAGTACGAACGGACGCCAGTCGAACTGAATGCCCAATTCTCGCTCGAGTTCACGCGTGGGTTCGATGGCGAGATAGGCGTAGGGGCTTTTAAAGTCGAGATATATAATGGCCTGGCGATCGGTGATAAGTGG
>JBALVO010000134.1:4112-7956 GCA_036961445.1 Halioglobus sp. | reverse complement strand
ACAAATTTTGAGGCAATGAGATAATTTATTGAGCCGAGTATTGGATAGACAGCTGCCAGCGCCTGCTTGTGGCTTAACTTATCAGGGGTTTTGATTTGCTTGACCATCAACACGAGCGCTTCCAAAAAAGGCTTGAGGTACCAGTTGTGAATGTCGCTCGCTCTGCGCTCAACGTCTAATAATTCGCGAAACATGATTTGCGTATCTTCCGGATATTTTGCTGACATATCGTACAGATCGAGCAGCGCCATCTTGAATCTAGCTTCTGCGGCTGTATCTTGCGCCTGCGCGGTCGCCAGGATACTCATGCTGCGGTCGCTGATCTCCTGCATTATCTCCGCATACAATTTTTCCTTAGATCCAAAATGATGCAACAGGGCCTGCTTTGTCATGTCCAGTTCCTCAGAGATACTGGCAATGCTGGTGCCATAGAAGCCTCTCGCCGCGAACATCCGTTTCGCCGTGACCAGGAATCTTTCTCTCGTATTTTCTTTCATCAGCTATCCACTTCCTCGCGCCCTAATACCCTGGTGAAAAATCGAGTTTGAGTTCAGCAGTATATCAACGACTTGACAGCTTACCAAGTGGTAAGTATCTTTACTTACCAATCGGTAAGACCATTTTTTTGTGCTGATTCAATAATTCACCTTCATGGAGATCAATATCATGTCTGAAGACGTAGTTAAGTACTCTAAATCTGGTGCTATCGCGACTATCACCCTTAACCGTCCGGAGAAAGCCAATACGATTCGGCCCGAAATGATGTACGGGATAGATGATGGGCTGAGTAAAGCAAATATGGACGACGAAGTTAAGGTCATCATCCTGGAGGGTGCAGGAGATAATTTTTGTGGCGGCTTTGATTTTTCCGATGGCCTTAAGCATACGCCAGAGGTTGTGGCAGAGGATTACGACCCAGGGCGCGATGTTCAGGTGGTCACTGATCCTTATCATCGCTATATGCCAACGTTTATGGGGTTGCATCGGGGAGGCAAGCCCACCATCGCCAAGGTTCACGGCTATTGTGTTGGTGGTGGCTCGGAGCTAGCACTGTGCGCCGACCTGGTTATCGCGTCAGAAGATGCTCGCTTCGGTACGCCATACGCTCGTGTCTGGGGCTGTCACTTGTCCGGGATGTGGATCTATCGCCTGGGACTTGCCAAAGCCAAATACTACGCGCTTACAGGAGATTCGATTAGCGGCAAAGAAGCTGCTGATATTGAACTCATCAATTTTGCTCATCCACTTGAGGAGCTGGATGACAAGGTCCAGCAGCTGGCAGAAAAGTTAACGAACATACCGCTTACACAGTTGATGTGCATGAAGCTGATTGTCAATCAGGCCTATGAAAATATGGGACTTCAGAGCACGCAGACCCTTGGACCAATACTCGATGGTATAATGCGAAATACACCTGAAGGTCGCGAGTTTGTCAATGTGTCCGCATCCGAGGGTGTAGCAACTGCGATTCAAAGGCGTGATGGCCCTTTCGGCGATTACAGTCAGGGGCCTATTGAGCATCGGCCGAGGAAACGTAGTGAACTATAAATAGAGTCTTCCATCGGCATTGCAATAGAAGAGGAATATACTACAGGCGTTTGTGCCGTTATTGCAGCAGAGTCAAGCGAGGGGTTTGAAGGCGAGATTCGCTTAGCCGTTGGTTCGGGTGGACATTGAGATTTTGAGACCATTTGATTCCACTGGTCTAGTTTCTATATGTGTCGAGATGTCGCCCTTCAATACGATCATTTTTTATACCAGAGGGAAAACTATGAGCTACAGTCTGGAAGTTGTTCGGCAGGATATTGGCAGTACCCGGATCATTGAGTTACCAGAACCCGCGATAAACGAAGGCGAAGCGGTTATTCGGGTCGATAAGTTTGGCTTAACCGCGAACAACATCACCTATGGTGTTGCCGGCGATGCCATTGGATATTGGCAATTCTTTCCGGCAGAGGGCGAGTGGGGGCGTATTCCCGTGTGGGGTGTTGGCACTGTCATCGATCCTGGGACCACTGGTTTGAATAAGGGCGATGAATATTACGGCTACTATCCCATGTCGAGCTACCTGGTGGTGCAACCGGGCCATGTGACACCCAGAGGTTTTACCGACGGCGTTGCACATCGTTCCGCCTTGGCCCCTACGTACAATCAGTACACCTTAATGAACCCAGCTAATGGCTTTGATCGTAAATACGATAGCCACAGAATGGTCTATCACCCACTGTTTGTGACCGGGTTCTTTCTGGATGACTACCTGTTCGACAACGACTTTTTCAATGCAGACAAAATCATTATTTCCAGTGCTTCCAGCAAGACATCCTTCAGCCTGGCGTACCTTCTGAATAAAGGTCGGAATTGTCATGTGGTTGGTCTTACATCTACCGGCAATAAAGCCTTTGTTCAGGGTCTGGGAATTTATGACGAGGTTGTCACCTATGATGAAGTCGAAAGCATGGATGCATCCTCAAAAGTCGCCTTTGTCGATATGGCGGGAAACCGGAAAGTACTGGAACGATTGCACCATCATTTCGGGGACAATATTGTCTGCAGTTGTGGTGTTGGTATCACCCATCGGGAATCCAGAGATGGTCAAGATCCCGCGACCCTGCCGGGCGCCAAGCCGACGATGTTTTTTGCCCCCAGTCAGATCCAGAAGCGCACAAAAGACTGGGGACCAGAAACACTGCAACAAAACATCAATATTGCCTGGAGCGGATTTCTGGAAATTGTTGACGACTGGGTCACCATCAATGAACGATCAGGTCGGGAAGCGTTGCAAAAAACCTATCAGGAAGTCCTGAATGGCGCTGCTCCAGATCAGTCATTCGCGCTTTCGCTGTAGAACATAAGGGGTCAGACCCCTTTTTTAGGGTAACCGGTAAAAGGCAGGCAATTGGTTTTTACCCAAGCAGAAGATTTTTGCGTCAAGATGACAGTTTAGTCTGATAGACGCATTCTTCCCCCTGTTGTTATTCCTACCGCTGTGTGCAAAGAGTAATCATCAGGCCCGCAATTTTCTAAAGCCCTTATGATCTAAATTATTGAGATAAAAATAGTAGGGAATGCGATGAAGTTTGTAAGTCCCTTTTTCCTTGTTGTAAGTCTTTTGTTGTCGATATGTTTGAATGCTCATGCTTCTGAGAAAGTATTGATTATTGTCTCCAATATGATCGATATGGGAGATTCCGAAGCGCATGATGCGAGAAATAATTTGTGGGAAGTGGCTCCTCCTTACCATATTTTTATAAGCCACGGTTTCGAGGTTGATTTTGCCTCACCTCAAGGAGGTAAGGTTGAATTCAGCATGGACCCGTTGGGCATAAGCAGTTATACCATCAAATACGAAGACTTCTTGGGTAAAGCTAATAGTTCGCTAGCACCGAAGGCGGTAAAGGTTAGTGATTACTGGGCCGTGTATATAGGTGGTGGGTATGGGCCTCTGTTTGATGTTGCGAATAACCAGGAATTGCAATTAATAATATCGAAAATTTATGAGGCTGGTGGTGTGATAGGTGGTGGTGGTCATGGCCCTGGTGCGTTTGCTAATGTTAGATTGTCTTCAGGAGAGTATCTGGTAAAAGGTAAGCGTATAGCGGGTTTTCCTGACTCCACGGAGAAATCCAAGTCATGGGCAAAGCAGGGATCTTTGCTACCTTTCCTGGTTGAGAGTCAGTTAAATAAGAACGGAGCATTTGCCCAGAATAAAGAAACATTGAAAGACAAGACTGAGGTAATTGTTGATCAACGTGTTGTATCAACAATGTTTTTACCTTCGGCTGCTCATGTGGCGAAAGAAATGATAGATCTCCGTAAGTAAACATAGGGGGCAGGAACATAAGGG
>JBALVO010000134.1:0-4012 GCA_036961445.1 Halioglobus sp. | reverse complement strand
TCAAGACCTGACCCCAACACTCAATCCCTGAGTTGGCGTATCGTAACCTTGTCCACCTTGCCTACGGCGGTTAGCGGTATGGCTTCGACGAAGCAGAACGATTTCGGCACCTTGTAGGTTGCCAGGTATTTCCGGCAGAACTCTGTCAGCTCACTGTCCGACAGGCTCGCGCCCGGATTCAATACGACTTCTGCATGCACTCTCTCGCCCCACTTCTCATCGCTCAACCCGACCACCGCGCACTGGACTACGGCCTCGTGCTGGGCGATGGCATTCTCCACCTCCGCCGAGTAGATATTCTCGCCGCCGCTGATGATCATGTCCTTGATTCGATCCACCACATACAGAAAATCATCCTCGCTCATATACCCGGCATCCCCGGTATACACCCAGCCGTCCCGCAGGGCAGTCGCGGTCTGCTCCGGCATATTCAGGTACCCCTCCATAACAAAGCTGGAGCGCATGGTGATCTCCCCAATCTCACCCCGGGGCAGCGGCTTACCGTCCTCATCGCGAACAATGATTTCCACACCAAGGCATGGTGTGCCGGCTGAACGGGTGCGCCCCGAGGCGACCCCCGCCTCACCGTGATCACGGTGGTGCAGGAATGTCGCCGGCACGCACTCCGTCTGGCCATATACCTGCATGAGGTCCGCCCCGGGCAATTTCCGCTGGACCTGAGCCAGCAAAGCCTGGTCGATGGGCGAAGCGCCGTAGCGAATATGCCGCAGGCAGCTGAGGTCAAACTCATCAAACTGCGGGTGATTGACGAGCATCTGCAGCATGGTGGGAATCAGTAAGGCCTGCACAATCTGTCGCTCCTGTACCACCTGCATCACCTGGACGGGATCAAAGGCGGGCAAAATGTGCAGCGTATTGCCCAACATCAGGGCGCTGTTGCTCACCGCGATTCCGCTGATGTGAAACAGTGGCAGGGCCATCAAGGTGTCGCCGACAGTGACAAACCCCTCCGCAGCCATGGTATTGAGCGCGGCGAAATGGCTGCGGTGACTGATCATTACCCCCTTACCCTTGCCCGTGGTGCCCCCGGTGTAATTGATATAAGCGAGGTCGTCAATATCGACCGAGTTGTCTTCAATGGCCTCCGCGGAGGCATAGAGGCTGTCGTACTTCAACACTGAGGACGGCAGGTTTTCACGCTCGCCAATGTATATCAGATGCTCAATACAATCGCATCGACGCTGCAAAGCCAGCCCCAGATCCAGGAACAGATCGTCAACCACCAGAGTCCTGCAGCAAAAATCATCAATAGACCCAGCCAGCTCATGTTCTGACCAGCGAATATTGAGGTAATTCGGGACCATGCCCGCCCAGGAAGAGGCGAAGAAAAGGGTAATGGCTAAATCACTGGCGGCGGTAAGTAGACCGATGCGGGCATCCTCGGACGAGTCCAGTTGCTGCAGGATAGCGGCACTGCGGGACACCCGTTCATGGAGTTCGTTATAGGAGGTTGTGCGCTGACCGTATACAAAGGCGGTGCGCTCGCCGTACATGTGCTTACCGCGATGAATAAACTGGGTGATCGACATTGGTTTCTCCACGGATTACAGGTCCCGGCCCCGTTAAAACCTGCATCCTTACTGATTCAATTATTTTTATGGGCCGGCAAAGTATAGACCATTTTTTTGCACGTAGACGCTATCCAGGAACAGGATGTGGCTTGCTGTTAACATAAGGGGTCAGACCCCATTTTTCATGCCCGCCCCCAGTTCGTTAAGTCTTTGCTGTAGCAAACTGACTGCGACAGGATCGAACGCTTCCACACCCAGGTATGACCCCAATTACCCAAATTGAAGAATTGCCAACCATCGCCAAGGGCACGTAAGAATTGGTTGGGAGCCAGGACTGTATCTATACTAGGTCTACACTGGTAACAAATAATCGGTTGGGACGACACGGGTGATGACTTATCCTTGCGAGATTCGGGCACAAGCCCTGCGTATGCTGCCTGTGGCGCTGCTCTTGGGTGCTTCTTCCGTAGCCTGGGGTGCCGACAGTGCGGTCCATGCCCAGAGCGGCTCGAATCACACCGACCCGTTCGCGCCCGTGGTTCTCGGCCTGGCGTTCGTGATCACCATAGCAATGGTGGGTCACGGCCTGGCGGGTCGATTCCGCCAGCCACCGGTGCTCGGGGAGCTGTTGATTGGCGTTGTCATCGGCAACGTCGGCTACTGGCTGGGCAACCCCCTCGCGACTCTTGTCATGCACCTCGACGATGCCCGCGCCGTATTCCGGGAAATCTGGCGTTCGGGCGAGGCGGTCGACCATGTAGCGGAGCAAATTCTTGGCATGGCCAGCTACGAGGCCGGCGGCGTCGGCGCGCAACTCCGCGACATCACCAGCGGTGCGGAAGGCATGCCACTGGTGTACATCGGTTTCGCGCTGTCTCTCTTCTCTGCGTTGGGTGTGCTCCTGTTGACGTTCATGGTGGGCCTGCAATCAACCGTTACCGAGATGGCGCGGGTGGGCATTCAAGCCGGGCGCGTGGCTGCTATCGGAATTCTGGTGCCGTTCGCCCTGGGTATGGCCGTAAGTCTGTGGATACTGCCCGCCGAGGGCACGCCCACGCATCTGTTTGTGGCGGCAACACTGTGTGCTACCAGCGTGGGTATCTCGGCGCGGGTTCTCAAAGATATGGGTAAAATCCAGACGTCGGAAGCGCGCGTAATCCTCGGGGCCGCCGTTATCGACGATGTACTGGGCCTGGTGTTGCTGGCCGTCGTGGCCGGGATTGCCACGACAGGCCAGGTAGCCCCGCTGGAAGTCGCGCGTATAGCACTGCTGTCTCTCCTTTTTCTTGGTTCCGTTATCCTGTTCGGCGAGCGCATTGCCCGAGCAGCCGCCCGCGTATTCGATTACATAGATCGCCAGCAAGGCAAACTGTTGTTCCCCATCGCCCTGGCGTTTGCGCTGGCGTGGCTCGCCGACGCGATTCATCTCGCATCCATCGTGGGCGCATTCGCCGCGGGACTGATCGTCTCGGACGATTACTTCCACAAGGACAAGCACGGGGTGACTATACAAGACCTGGTTGCCCCGCTGGAGAACATCTTTGCCCCTATCTTTTTCGTGCTGATCGGCATGCAGGTCAACCTGGCGGTGTTCTCCGAACCCTCCACTCTATTGATGGCAGCGGGATTCACCGTGGCAGCCGTGATCGGCAAGCTCGTCTCCGGTGCCGTCGCCGGCCGCGACGTGGACCGCCTCACAGTGGGTATCGGCATGATTCCGCGCGGTGAGGTCGGCCTGATCTTTGCCAGCATTGGCAAAGCGCTGGGTGTGGTGAACGACACCGTGTTCTCCGCCATCGTGGTCATGGTGATGGTGACCACCTTCGGCACACCCATTGCCCTGCATTGGTCGATGAATAGAAAATAAGAACATAAGGGGTCAGACCCCATTTTTCCACTGGGCGACCCAGGTACCTGCTGGGCCGGCCTACCCCAAAGCTATGCCCGCTCTGGAATTGCCGAGAATTAACGAATATCCTCGGTTGGCAACATACCATTTAAACTGGGCTCTTTAGTGACCCCGCTCTTCATCGGTAGATTACGGATAACCTGCTCGAAAACACTACCTGTATAGGCGTACATACCACTTAGCAGGCTGAAAAAGTCAGGTTACGGGTATATACTGTCTCTGACAGCATCAAGAAGGGCAGCGCGCCCTACCAACCTGCCGACCTGGGCAAGGTGGTTTCCGCAAGGAGATGTGGCCAACGTGGCAACCAAGCAGGAACATATTCCTGGTTACCGGCACGACCCTTCCCGATGCTCCCGACGAAATCCTGATAGGAGTAATCACCGTGGACGTTAAAAAAGTACTTTCAACGACGGACCAGAAATGGCTGGAGGAATTCCTCGAACGCTATGAGCGGGCGCTGGCGAAGCGGCCAACGGTATCCGACGAGGAGTTCATGGCGGAGACTGAGGTCAGCGACGAACAATACGCCATGGGTATGAATTTGCCGGGCGTTGGCGATAACAAAGGA
>JBALVO010000133.1:0-10398 GCA_036961445.1 Halioglobus sp. | reverse complement strand
TTCCTGGCGAATACTCATAGCCAATCAGCGTGGTCAATTCACCCGGTTCATAGTACTTGTCAGCAAGGTCGATATAGCGGGCCCAATCGACGATGGCATTTTTAAGGCATCGCTCGAGTGCGCCATCGCCAAATCTACAGGTAGGGAAAGAACCGGGCTTAGGGGACTGGCGGGTCGTGCGTTGATAGACGCCAGCCGGTTTCGATGGATCGCCGGGGGTTGCTGTGCCACGAACACCCTTGGTCAGCGTTTTAAAAATCATTGGGTTAGGCTCGTTGGCCAGCCAGCAGGCGGCTCGTTCGCCAAGCGACAGGTTTGGGTCATCGCAATGGGTGCGGGTGCCGAAGCCTTCGGCGTGGTCGGTGATCGCCACAAAGTCCAGCGGGCGGCTAAGTTGCATGACCTCGCCGCCGGCGCTGCTTAGTGGCTCACCTTTGGCGAAGCGGTAGGCGTCTTCAATCCCTAGCGAGTTGCCAAAAAGAGTTGCATCGAAACTTTCGCTTGTATGCAGATGCAATTCACCCCAATACAGGTTCATATCGGGGTTGGGAGCCGCCTGATAAATGACGGCTTGTGGGGCGGGTAGTGTTAACTTGCTGTTGTCCTGCAAGGCATAGTCGCGGGCTGCAGTATCGGGTCCATTTTTATCAGCTGATGCCTGCAAGGGCATCAGCAATTTGAACCAGACAAAGCCGATGGCCGCGATCAGTAGGACAACAACGCCTAAACCGATTTTCTTAAACATGGCTTGCCCCTCGGCTTTAATCTAGCGGGGACAGATTTATAAATCTGTCCCCGGGTCTCCAGGACCTGTTAATAGAAATCGTAGCGCAGTGTTGCGCCATAGGTTCTCGGTGGTGCGAGAAAAAATGCGGTTGAACCACTGAAACCCTGAACTTGAGAAGTAAAACCTGCGTAGTCTTCATCGGTCAGGTTCTTAGCCCACACAGATACATTCCAGTTGTCGTTGCGCCAGCCCAACTTGGCGTTGACAAGCTCCCTATCCTGAAAAGCGATGTCCTCGGGCTCATTGCTGTTATTCGTCACATGATCGTCCATGTACATATAATCCCCGCGTAAGTACAGTGTTCCATCCGCCAGGGGGAAGACCAAAGTAGCACCGAGATTGGCAGTATAGTCTGGCGTCGTGGAAAGCGGTTTGCCCGTGTTAGGGCCGGAGACAACCTCATAATCGTGCATATACAACAGGCCGGCGGTGAGAGTCAGGTTCTCCAGCGCCAACGCCTCAAACTGCAGGTCTAACCCGGACACTTCCACTTCTGCCTCGTTGCTGACCATGGTGCCGCCCGAGGGAAGCCCCTGCTGGAATTGATAATCCTCGATCTCGGTATAGAAAATTGCAGAGTTTAGGCGCAGCCTTGAATCAAGAAAGGTCGACTTGAGGCCCAGTTCGTAGCTCAGGGTATATTCGTCGTCGAATTCGCGCTCATCGGCGTCGCCGTTGACCCCATTGAAATTGCCCGACTTGGTGCCCGTTGCGGCACTGGCATAGACCATAGTGCTATCACCGACGTCATAGGCAGCCTTGAGCATCCAGTCCACATTATCAGAGGAGCGATCAAAGGTGTCATCGACCGGGGCACTGACGCGGCCCAGGAAGGAGGTCACTCCTACGGCCACCAAAGGCGCAGTTGAGACGTTATCAGAGAACAGGTCGGCCTCTCGTTCCTCATCCGTCCAGCGCAGGCCGCCGGTCAGGTGCCAGCGCTCGCCAATATGCCAGGTGGCCTGACCGAAGATTGCAAACGTATCGTTGTTCCAGACGCCCTTGCCAAACAAATAATCACCAGGTGCTGCAATTCCCGCAAACTGCGGACTAATGGTGCGAAAGTCATCACCGATTGTAAAGCTTGGGGTGCCGTCGCCTCGCTGGGTTGTCTGCTCGTAGTAAAACAGGCCAAGCTGGTAGTCGATATTGTCACCCAGCTGTGAATCCAGACGCAATTCCTGGGACAGGCTGTCGCCCGCATTGAATTCGGGCAACCCCCCCAAAATATCTAACTCGCTGCGGTCATTATCGACTTTCGCAGTGTACTCGTAGTCGTTCCAGGCGGTGATGGAGGTAATGGTGCCCCAATCCATGTCGTAGTCGATGTGCAGTGACAGCAAATCTGACTCCAATTTGAATTCGCTATCCTCATTGGTGGCTACCTCGTAGTCTCTGGGGTCGTTCTTATCCTGCGGCAGGCCCTGTCGCGCCAGCTCCGCCTGTACTGCATCTCCTTGTGTGGCATCGGGAACACAACAGGTATTGTCGCGATCTACGTGGGAACCCGCCAGCATAAGGCTTAAGCGGTCGTTGGGTTCCCATAACAGTTTGCCCTGCACATTCCAGTCATCGGCATCGTTTCCGTCTGCAGCGCCACTATTTTCCAGGTAGCCATCTCGCTGGTGAATATCTCCCGACAGTCGATAGGCCACCGTATCACTTATGGGGCCCGAAGCGGCCAGGGTCAGGTTGCGCATGTCGTAGTCCCCAACAGACGCCTCTACGTAGCCTTCAAACCCCTCAAAGGTAGGACGTTTGGTAATCACGCTGATCGCGCCGGCGTTGGTGTTTTTTCCGTACAGCGTACCCTGGGGGCCCTGTAGCACCTCAATGCGCTCGATGTCGGTAAGGTCGGACATGCCTAAACCACTGCGTCCCAGGAACACGCCGTCGACGAATACGCCCACCGAAGGCTCCAGGGCCGGGTCGCTTTGCGCTGTGCCGATACCACGAATCTGCAGCTTGGTCTGGAAGGGGCTGCTAATGCTTAGCGAGAGGAGGCTGGGTGTCATGATTGCCAGGTCATTGGCATTGTTGATGCCCGCTTCCTGGATTGTATCCGCGGTGAAGGCGTTCACGGCCACCGGCACATCCTGCAGGCTCTCGGCCCGCTTCTGGGCGGTGACGATAACTTCCTCCAGCATCGGACCCTGGGCCAGAGCGCCAGTTCCGTATAAAGCCAGGGCCAGTGCTGATGTTAACGGTCTAATTTTTATCATAGTGATACACCATTAAAATTATAGTTCGATGTGCGGGACTATAGTGCGGTGGAAACTTTTCGACGGAATCATATTCGGCCACCTTTTGTCTGTATTTTTTATCGCGATGCACGGTCGCCGCGTCACTGTCCACGGCCTGCGTGGATATGTTCGGTTACGCTAAGCTATCGGGGGGCGTCCCTATCGACTGTACTGCCGACTCATTGATCGTTAATTGGGAGTCAATACCACCAAAGGCAGGAGACGCTCAGTCTGAGTTTGATACTCAGCCCACGCCGGAAGCATACTGATACCGATTTGCCACAGGCGGGCCCTCTCGTCACCAGTAGCCAGGCTAGCTTTAACAGAAAACTTGTTACGCCCGACGCGGACGGTAGCTCGTGGGTTCTCCTGGAGATTCTTCCACCATTGAGGATCGCGCCGCGCGGCACCGTCAGAGCCTACAACGACGTAGTTACCGCCATCCTCGAAATAAACCAATGGTGTAGTGCGAATCAGCCCCGACTTGCGGCCGGTTACAGATAGCAACAAGGTGGGTTTCCCCAGGGCTGGTCCTACCCACTTCCCAATACGACCGTCGCTAACTTCATAGAGTTGAGCGTGGGCCTTAAAAACCGCTTTGAGTGCCCGGGCGCGTAGATGCCGAAAACGAGAAGCCATTACAACCACCTTAACCTTTCTGAAATTTTTCGAGGTGTGTGACTATAGTGCGGGGGAATGAACGAGAAGACATCATATTCGGCCAACTTTGCCCTTTGCCAGTACCCACTATTAAGCTCAGCAAACGTGGTCTGTCCCCATTCGATTCTATACATTACATGTGTTGATATTTTGCACAGTATTTTCGGGCTGTAAAAGGGCCGGGTTGTGCCAACTCCGGTCGTTGAGCTAGAACGACATCCTTGCTAGAGTGGAGAACCACGAGGGGCCTCAGACGCATGTGAAGGGAGATTCACGCTGTGATAATCTGGCGCAATACGAACGACTTACAATAGCCAGCTCTCACCTCCAGGGTAATGATTTGGCGTACGCCGCTGGGCGATCGACAACCTAACAATGGAGTTGTAACCATGCCGACACTTCCACTAACGGGCGGATGCCATTGTAAGGCTCTGCGCTATTAGATCACCGCGGCTCCGGTAATGGTCTACAGTTGTCACTGCACTAACTGTCAGAGAATTGGGGGCGGAGCTTTGTCCACAAACCTAGTGATCGCGCCGGACACATTTGAGTTTGTTCAGGGCGATCCGATAGAGATCAGTTGGACATCAGATGCGGGCAATGAGCGTCTTGGTTGGTTCTGTAGGGATTGTGGTGGCCGTATCGCGAATGGGCAAGCAGGGGGCCTACCTATTCTCACCGTGCGTTCTGGCACTCTGGATGATACGAGTTGGATTAATCCCGTCGCCGATTTTTGGACCAAGAGCGCCCAGCCGTGGGTCGAGTTTTCAAGTGCCCGCCCGAGTTTTGAATATGAGCCGACCGATTTCCAACCTCTTCTAGAAGCGTTCCGTGCACAGGGATACTTTTCGCAGTAAAAGGCAGAAGGTAGCAGCAACTGCGACGAACCGGCACTCCTCGCAATAGAATCTGATTGATCTACATCATTGCGCCCACACCTACTGCGAGTAGGGTCAGGTATATCGGTGGGCCGTGTGAAGGGGTTTTAAGTCCCCATGGGTCATCATCCGGGCCTTTTTGCATGAAAAAACAGATAGGGTTTTTTGGACTCCTTGCCATGAGCGTTGGCTTAAACATCGGCGGGTCGCTGTTTGGGCTTACCACCGTGGCGGCCGGTCTTACCGGGCCGAGCCTGCCCCTGGCCCTGCTGATATCGGCCCTACCCGCCATCCTGGCGGTACTCCCCTTTTCCATTTTGGCCTCAGCCGCGCCAACCACTGGTGCGTCGTACCGTTACGTCCAGCTACTTAGCCCCTCATTGGCGTACATCACAGCGCTGGCAGCGCTGACTTGTGTAATGATTGGCACCTTGCCATTGATGGGTAGGGTCTTCGGGTTGTTCTTTCACGCTATTCTGCCAGTAGACCCGGTTATTAGCGGTCTGGCTGTTCTGACGTTGTTTTATCTGGTCAATGTGGCCGGTATCCGATCAACCGTGCGGGTCCAGATAATATTGGTTCTGTTACTGATCAGTGCCCTTGGTCTGTTTACGGCACAAGGTGCCACTCAAATTGAAGTAAACCGATTTGAGGAGTTGTTCCCCCGAGGGGTTGGCGGATTGCTTGCGGCCTCGGGGTTATTGTTCACGTTTTCCATTAGCGGCATCTTGATGGTGGATCTGGGTGGTGAGGTAGTCAACGCGCGCCAAACGATTCCCAGGGTACTGCTACTGGGCATCCTCATTGCCGTCATAATCAACGTGTCAGTCCTCACCGTTACCGCTGGGGTTGCGGATACGATGGCAATGGAGGGGAAAACATTGGTCGAGGTAGCTGCCAATTTTATGTCTACTGTACAATTGGAATACTTTGTAGTTGCTGGTGCCCTCTTGGCCTGCGCCACGTCCATCAATACCGCATTCACACTGGTGGCTCGAATACTGTTGGCCATTTCTACCGAAGGGTTGTTGCCACGGTTTCTTTCCCAGGTCAACATTGAAAGGGGGTCACCGGTCGGCGCATTGACACTGACCTATGTGCTTGCAGCACTGACACTGTTAAGTCAGTCGTCCCTGTTGTTCTTCGGCACACTAACAAACTTTCCGATTATAGTGGTCGTCACCCTGGTTTCGGTCCTGGTTATCACTTTGCCATACCGTTTCCCCGAACTTTACCGGCACTCAGCGTTCCATCCGCCGCCAGTCGTCTTGTGGGTGGTGTGTGGGACGGTCATTGCGGCGAACGTGACCATCTTTGTCTTTCTTGCCGGTGCCAGCCACCTGGCCACGTGGACGTATGCTGGACTGCTCCTTGTCTTCGGTCTGTATGCCATCAGTCGCCGAAAGACATTAGCGACGCTGATCAAGATTGCCCCGGCCATGAGATCCGAGGGTAGCGAATGACCAAATGAGTTAAAAGCGGAGGTCGCGCTGGGCAAGATGGGCTTATTTTTGACGGGGGTCGAATGTCCCAAAAGTAGCCAGCATCGGTCAGTTGAAATAGAGTGGAACTGCCGAAAATTCCTTATCTCTGGCAACTTCTACCATTGATCCTCATCAATCCCCCATTGATTTTGAGGGTGTATAGGTGTCATTTACTCAATCGCTCGTCAGGAGGGCTCAACCATGAAGGACTTTGCACATCGGGTAGCAGCTATTACCGGGGCAGGATCTGGAATAGGACAAGAGCTTGCGCTCGAACTTGCTCGCCGCCAGTGCAATCTGGCGCTGTGTTGTGATCGCAATGTGGAAGGATTACAGGAGACCGTTGATCAAGCGCGCGCTCTTGGTGTCAACGTCACTTCGCAGAGATTAGATGTCGCCAATCGCGAGGCAGTATACGAATGGGCAGATAAAGTTGCGAAAGATCACGGAAAGGTCAACCTGATTTTCAACAATGCGGGCGTTGATCTGGTCAGCAGTATCGACGGCATGAAATATGAAGATTTCGAATGGCTAATGAATATCAATTTCTGGGGCGTGGTTTATGGAACCAAGGCATTTCTTCCCTACCTCAAGGCTGCAGGTGAGGGACATATCGTCAATGTTTCAAGCGTGTTCGGCCTATTCAGCGTACCAGGACACGGCGCTTACAATTCTGCCAAATTCGCTCTGCGCGGATTTACTGATTGCTTGCGCGAAGAGCTAGATATTATGAACTGCGGTGTCAGCGCCACAAGCGTTCACCCCGGAGGTATCAAGACTGGGATCGCCAGGTCGGGCCGCATTGACAGCAATATCCGCGCACTCGGATTTGATGAGCGAGACTATTCCGAAAAGTTTGAGAAAGCCTTTATTACCAAAGCCGAAAAAGCGGCCCACAGCATTATTTGTGCGGTTGAAAAGAACAAACGCCGGGCATTGATCGGGCCGGATGCTTACGTCTATGACGCCATTGTCCGGTTACTACCTTCTGCCTATCAGCCTTTGATAATTGCTTTTGTGAAGCGCGTGGTACGGTAGAAGACCGCTCCGAGTAATGAACGGTCCTACACCCGAGCATCTCGCCAACGGCCGCTATTGAGAATAGCAGACGTTGGACTTTATAGAACCGGAAAAAATTTCCAGGCAGACCTGTCATCCGTTACCCGGCTAAAAAGGGGAGTGCACATGTCCCATCACCAGTACTGACCTGGCCTGAGGGAAACTCTTTTACGCAGCTCTTCCCGTGGTGCCTGTATATGCAGCCTCATACCTCAAAACAACGAAAGCCATGATTTACAAGGCCTCCCGAGAATACGGTAATTGCCGCTAATCGTAGGAAATCATCGGAAATCGTAGGTGTTTGTCGATATTCATCGGTTTTTCATTGATATTTTGTGATAAGGAATTGGCCAATCCTGGCTAACTCTCCACACAATACCCCCCAGACTTTCGCCACCCAGTAGGACACTTTGCTCCCTTTTCCCGGGTAATGGCTTCCCTGTCTGACGACTTGAGTCGCTTGCAGTAGTTTCCGCTGGAGTAGAATCCCGTGGGGCAATCACTGCCGCTCTTCGTGATGATGGTTTGGTCCTGGGATGATTTGATTGGCTTGCAGTAGTCTCCGGACTTATAGGTGCCAGTGGGGCAGGAATCACCTTGGCGGGGGGTTGGGTTTTGGGCTGCGGTCGATACCGCTATCAGCAAGATGGAGCAGAGTAGATATCTGTACATGGGAATTCTCCTGGATACTGCTTGGATTATAAGTGAAGTTGAAAGGTTCTGGTTTTGTGCTGAAAAAATTCGAGAGTATGCCCAATGGCATAGTGACAAAACCGCCAAAACCGGTTTCGTCATTTTTGGCGGTATCGATGTGGGGGCTATTTGGGTTTTAGGTACACATGTTGCAGGTTACAAATTATTTAATCCGGGCAGGCACTTGGTCAGGGCTGAACACTATCGGGATCTGAGGGTGAGTGCGCTCAGTGAGTGGAGTGAGGAGGTTGCTTGAAACTGGGTGACCGATTTCTGCGACCTGGACGATTTAAGTTGCCGGTACCCCTAGGGGTCAATCGCCCGGCTTTTAACCTCAGACAACGCCATCTTATAGGCGACAGCAAAAGCGTCTTCCCGCGAAGTTTTAATATCCGGTATTACACCGTTGCCTTCCCAGTTGCTGTTGGTCACCGGATTGACCGCTTTGGCCACGGGAATACCCGCTCTAAAGCCGTCAATCAAAGGGAAGAACTGCCAGGGATTGGCACCGCCTTTAGTGGTTTCGCCAATCACAGTGGCTCTTTCTAAATGTTTCAGACTATAAGCAAACGCTTCGGCCGCCGAATAAGTGTCTTTACTGGTGAGTAGATAAACCGGGGTACTCGGGCGTTTGGCACCGCTAATATTATCATTGGTCCAATACTCGATGGTTGTGTTGGTGGCTCTGGAATAGATGCTGTTAAGCTGGGTTTTACCATCAAACAGGTAGCTGCTGAGCAACTGGTCCATGGCTGCGCTGCCGCCACCATTATTACGTAAATCAAAAATCAGCGCTTCGGTGTCGGCAACCAGTAACATTACCGCTTCTGCCCTGGCCCTGGATTTGTCCGTTAGTTCAGCAAACCCCCAAAACTCAATATAACCAACATTACCCTCGAGGATTTCGACTTTGTTAAACCCCGCATTTTTACGATCTAGCCTGGTAAACCAGCCTTCTCCGGCTTTAGACTTTGGCCCCGTTTTGTCTGGTGCACTGAACTGCACGGTAAAATGTTGGTCATATTGGCGCAAAACACCGCTAATGGTTTTTGCCACGGCTGTTGCATCGTCCAAATGCTGAAAGTCGCGGCTATCCGCCAATATCGACAGTGACTGTTCAATTTGACCGATATTTTCGATCATCACATATTGTTCGCCAATGGTATGGTTAAGGGATTTAAGCAGTCGGGCTTTATCATCACCAGACAGGGAATTTGCCAGGCTGGGTAACGGCAACAACAATAATGCAGTTGCTAGCGTTGTTGACACAACTACTATCAGAATTTTGAAAAGCTTCTTTTTCATTACACCATCCATATCAGTTTAACCGTCAACACTATAACGGGTTTGGCTAACTTAACTGCTCGAAATTTCTAGAATCGGCGGATGAATACCTATAGCCCAAGGTCTTGCAGGGCGCCATCTGTGTCGGGTTCGTCAAGTGCGTCGAGTTGTTTGGGGGTTTCTGGTATATACGCCGCAGACTAATATCTACAGCAGAAACGTTCTCGCACTCAGTCGATTTTCGCCGGGTCAGGCTTACGCCTTTCCATAAACGCGGTCATGATTTCCACCGAGGCAGGTGACTGAATTTGCTCAGCGAAAACTTTCATTTCCGCTTCCATGCGCTCTTCCACGGATTCACTGGCGCGGCGCAGCAATTGCTTACTGGCACGAAGGGCGCCACGAGGTTTAGCAGCGAGCTTCTGCGAGAGTTTAAGTGCGGCATCCAGCAAGGCATCGTCTCCATAAATCCGGGAGACAATACCAGCCTCCAGTGCGGTCTGCGCGTCAAAGGGCTCACCCAGAAGCAGTAATTCTGCGGCCCTCTGGTAGCCCGCCTGGCGGGTCAGCAATAATGAGGACGCCGCCTCAGGCACTACACCCAGGTTAACAAAAGGTAAAGTGAAGCTCGCTGAGCTGGAGGCCAACACTTGGTCACAATGCAACAGCATGGTTGTGCCCACACCCACTGCGAGCCCGTTCACCGCAGCCACTATCGGGACACTGCTGCTTGAGATGGCGCGCAGAAAGCGAGTCGCAGGACTAACTCCCAAGTCTGGAGACATTTCGAGGAAATCTGCAATATCATTGCCGGCGGTGAACGAGTCAGCGCAACCGGTTATTAGCAGCACACGCACCGACAAATCATCTTCAGCGCCTTCTATAGCATCCGACATTACGTTGTACATAGCAGCATTCAGCGCATTTTTCTTTTCGGGACGATTTAGCGTTACCTGTAATATACCCTCCCGGTTTTCTGTAAGTACCTGCTCGGTCATAAGCGTTTTCTCCCATTATCAGAACAGTTGTTAAATCTGTTATTTTGGTCGCCAAGTATAGGCCAAATGGATGGGGTGTTGTGAGCGGAAACCCTCCTGACGTTGTCATTAACTTTGTCTAGCTCCGCTATCGCTTTGACCTGAGCCACCGCGAGACTGAAGACTTTCTGGCTGAACTTGGCAGACGAGGCCGCATACAACCGCCACCAACTCCAGTCTATGAGACTCTCTCCAGAGTCGGGAGGTGTGCAGCCCATAACTTTATGATTACATTATGAATTTATGCCACATCACGATTCGGGTCTTACACCG
>JBALVO010000132.1:0-10460 GCA_036961445.1 Halioglobus sp. | reverse complement strand
TAACCAGAGGCGATACCGCCAAATCCCATGCGCGAAAGTTCTTCGATGATGGCAAAGGTCACTTGGGGCGTGGTTCCAGCTGCGCCATATTCATCGGGCATGTCGGGGCACAGCAGGCCGGCCTGTCCCAGGGTGTTCCACAATGTGCGTGGCACCAGATGCTGTCCTTCCCATTCCTCGATATACGGGGAAATTTCCTGTTCCAGCGCGCGTCGGGCCATGTCTCTGAAAAGAGTAAGTTCTTCGTTATCCACTTGCAGTGTTCTCCATTTGGGCAGTTGTCGATTAAAAACGGCAATTTTGAGTGATTATTACGTCAGAGACAATGATACAGACCATCTAAATGATAAAAGAACAGATACTCCCAACAGGGAGCTAGCGCGCTGCGGTGAGAGTGCTAAACTTAGCGTCTTTTGACCAACCGTAAACCGGAGAATAATGATGCGTGATTACAGACAGTTTTATATTAATGGTGAGTGGGTAGATCCGATTACCGCAAACGATTTTGATGTGTTCAACCCGGCAACAGAGGAGGTTTGTGCACAAATATCACTGGGCTCAGCCGCCGATGTCGATAGGGCTGTCGGTGCTGCCAGGGCTGCCTTTGAAAGTTATAGCCGCACATCTGTGAAGGAGCGGATTGAGCTGCTGGAGTCCTGTGCAGAGGTGTACCAGAAGTACTACAACGATATTGCCGATGCGATCCGTGAAGAGATGGGCGCGCCGCAGGAATTGGCGGCAGGAGCACAGGCGTTCTGTGGGCTGGGTCATTTGCAGGAAGCGGCCAAGATTCTGAAAACATTTAGCTTTGAAGAGGATTTGGGTGAGCACCGGGTATTTAAAGAAGCCATCGGTGTGTGCGGACTGATCACGCCGTGGAACTGGCCGGTAAACCAGATTTCCTGCAAGGTTGCACCGGCGTTGGCAGTGGGCTGTACCATGGTGCTAAAGCCCAGTGAGGTAGCGCCTCTTTCCGCTTACCTGTTTGCCCAGGTAATGCATGAGGCGGGTGTTCCCGCCGGTGTATTTAACATGCTTAACGGCGATGGCCCAGTTGTGGGGACTGCACTGTCAGGTCATCCGGAAGTTGACATGATGTCGTTCACTGGCTCCACCAGGGCGGGAACTCTGGTTGCTCAAAATGCAGCGACCACGGTCAAGCGGGTCACTCAGGAGCTAGGTGGAAAATCGCCTAATATCGTTCTGGAGGATGCCGACCTTGAGGCCGCGGTGACCCGCGGTGTGATGAGTATGTACACTAACACGGGACAATCCTGCAACGCGCCTTCGCGCATGCTGGTACCAGCGGCCAAGTTGGCCGAAGCTGAAGCGATTGCCGCCAAAGTGACAGAGTCGGTTGTGGTTGGTGATCCAACAGCAGCAGGCACTACCATGGGGCCGGTGGTTTCCGAGGTTCAGTTCAATAAAATCCAGGGTCTGCTGGAGCAGGGTGTTGCAGAGGGGGCCAAGCTGGTCACCGGTGGCCCTGGTCGACCAGAGGGCCTGGACAAGGGTTATTTTATTCGCCCTACCGTATTTTCCGAGGTTAACAACGAGATGGTTATCGCGCGGGAAGAGATTTTTGGCCCCGTGCTAACCATGATTCCTTACACCACGGAAGAAGAAGCGATTCGTATCGCCAACGATACGCCGTATGGTCTGGCTGGTTATGTACAGAGCGAAGATATCACCCATGCGCGAGACGTAGCCTCTAAAATTCGCGCCGGAAATGTCCATATTAATGGTGCCTCAGGTGGTTTTAACGTCCCGTTTGGCGGTTACAAACAGTCCGGCAACGGTCGTGAGTGGGGCCATCACGGCTTCACTGATTTCCTCGAAATCAAGGCGGTGGAAGGCTATAGCGCCTAGCTATGCGGAAATTTGTACTGGCCATCGATCAGGGTACAACGGGGAGTACCGTTGCCCTGATGGATGCCCGCGGTAAGTTGCAGGCCAGTGTTAATTACGAATTTCCTCAGTTATATCCCCAGCCGGGTTGGGTGGAACACCGCCCGGCGGATATTTGGGCGTCAGTAACCCGGGCGATTGCTGCAATTGTGCGCAAAAAAATCTGCAAGCCTGCAGAGATCGTCGCAATAGGTATTACCAACCAGCGTGAGACCTCGGTACTGTGGGACCGGCAAACCGGTGAGCCGCTCAATAATGCGATTGTCTGGCAGTGCCGGCGTACCACGGACTTTTGTGAGTCGCTGCGGGCAGCGGGTCATGAAAAAATCGTCAAGCGAAAGTCCGGGTTGGTACTGGACCCCTATTTCTCAGCGAGCAAGTATCGTTGGTTGTTGAAAAACACGGTGGGCATATCGCGCCTGTTGCGCAGCAAGCGTGTCGCAGCGGGCACTATCGATAGTTTTCTTATCTGGCAGTTGACGGGCGGAGAAGCCCATGTCACTGATGTATCCAATGCCTCACGCACCTCATTAATGAATCTGAAAACGGGTGAGTGGGACTCCCAGTTGCTGGATTTGTTTGAAGTTCCACGCAGTATTTTGCCGAAAATTTCGCCATCCAGTGGCATTTTGGGATACACCCGCGGGGTTAAGGGCCTGCCCGACGGCATTCCTATCTCCGGAGTGGCGGGCGACCAGCAAGCAGCATTGTTTGGGCAGGCCTGCTTTGATGTAGGGGATGCAAAATGCACCTTTGGCACCGGCTCTTTTATTTTGATGAACACTGGATCGGAACTGCTGCAGTCTCAGGCCGGGTTGCTCACCACGATAGCCTGGCAACTGGGTGAGAAAGGCAAGACGGTCTACGCTTTGGAGGGTGGGGCATTCGTTTGCGGTGCTGCGGTGCAATGGCTGCGCGATGGGCTCCAATTGATCAAGTCTGCGCCAGAGATCGAGGCCCTGGCGGGTCAGGTTGAAGATCACGGCGGGGTGGAGTTTGTGCCGGCACTGACAGGACTAGGTGCTCCGCATTGGGCGCCGGAAGCCAGGGGAACAATCTCCGGGCTTACTCGCGGCGTTGGCCGTGGCCATATCGCGCGAGCAACTCTGGATGCGATGGCGCTGCAAAATGCGGATATCCTGCGTGCTATGGAGGCCGACCTGGGCAAGCGCATGAAGCCCCTGCGGGTGGATGGCGGCGCGGCTGCCAACAATCTGTTAATGCAAATACAGTCTGACGTGCTCGGTAGACGATTGATCCGCCCGGCAGTTATCGAAACCACGGTAGCCGGAGCCTGCTACTTGGCGGGTCTGGGCGTCGGTCTGTGGCAAAGCCCGGCGCAAGTGAGGAAAATTTGGCAAGCCGAGCGTGAGTTCAAGGTGCAAATGACGGCCAGCGCTAGGCGCAAACGCACGGCATCATGGAACGCTGCTTTGCAGCGTACCCTGTTGTAGTGGTGTCGTTTAGCTGTGGCTGAGATACTGCCTTTTCGGAAGCGGTCCCTGAAAGAGCAGCACAAGGGCAATACCCTGTGTCGTAACGGGCATCATAAATGGGTGGTCGACAAAGCCCGGCAGTTCGACGTGAAGCAGGGAAAGCTGGTCACATCGTACCGCTGTTCGCGCTGTGACAAGCAAAAAGTCACGGCGCATTGACCAGAGCTTCCCTAGCTGTCGAGTCCACCCATTAACATGTATTTTATTTCTACGTAGTCATCAATCCCGTATTTGGAACCTTCCCGACCAGAGCCGGATTCCTTGACGCCGCCGAAGGGTGCCATTTCGTTGGAGATGATGCCTTCGTTAATGCCCACGATGCCATACTCCAGGGCCTCGGCGACACGCCAAACCCTGCCTATATCGCGCGTATAAAAGTACGAGGCCAGTCCAAATTCCGAATCATTGGCCATGGCGATGACTTCCTCTTCAGTGGAAAATCGCACCAGTGGAGCAACCGGGCCAAAAATCTCATTGCGAAACACAGCCATCTGCGCCGTGACTTCGGTCAGTATAGTCGGCTGGTAATAACAACCACCCAACGCATGCACGCCACCACCCAGCGCTACTTGCGCGCCAGCGGCAACTGACGCCTGTACCAGCTCATCAACATCGTTAACGGCTTTGGTGTTGACCAGCGGGCCTATGGAGATGCCGTCGTCCATGCCGTTTCCGACCATCAGCGCGGCGGTTGCGGTGACCAGTTTTTCGACGAAAATATCGTAGATGCTATCGTGAATGAACAGGCGATTGGAGCAGACACAGGTCTGGCCGCTATTGCGATATTTGGAGATCAATGCGCCCTGAATGGCGGAGTCAATGTCAGCGTCTTCAAATACAATGAAAGGTGCATTACCGCCCAGTTCCATGGAGGTCTTTTTCACCGTGTTTGCGCACTGAGCTTCCAGCATTTTGCCCACCGGGGTAGAGCCGGTAAAGGTCAGCTTGCGCACCACTGGATTGGCCGTCAACTCGCCCCCGATCTGAGCAGAGCCTCCGGCCACCACGTTAATAACGCCGGGTGGAACACCCGCGCGCTCGGCCAGCTCGGCCATGGCAAACGCTGACAAAGGAGTTTCTGAAGCAGGTTTTATGACAATACTGCAGCCTGCCGCTAGCGCCGGTGCCGCCTTGCGCGCGATCATGGCGTTAGGGAAGTTCCAGGGGGTGATTGCAGCTACCACGCCCACGGGCTGCTTGATACATACGATGCGCTTGTCCGAAGAGGGGCCCGGTATGACGTCGCCGTCGATGCGCTTGGCTTCTTCGCCGAACCACTCTACAAAGGCAGCACCGTAGGCGATTTCACCGCGAGATTCTGCCAGCACCTTGCCTTGCTCGGCGGTCATGATGATGGCCAGGTCCTCTTGATGCAGCATCATCAGGTCAAACCATTTACGCATGATGACGGCGCGTGCCTTGGCGGGGCGTTTCTTCCAGTCTTGCATGGCCCGTTCAGCGGCGGCGATTGCTCTGGCGGTTTCCGCCGCTCCAAGCTTGGCAACGTTGGTAATCAGTTCGCCGTTTGCGGGGTTGGTGACAGCAAATGTTTCGCCGTTATCTGCGTCCACCCAGTGGCCGTCAATGTAGGCCTGGCTCTTCAGTAGGTCTGTATCAGTCAGTGCAAGTGTCATTATAAGATCTCCTGTAGACAGTATGAAGCAGCAGCTTACGCGCTGTTAAATGATCACGCTATACCCCTTGCACATTATATTTATGGAGACTTTGCCCGGCGGCCGTTTAGCGTGATTTCCGGCGCTGCCGGGTTAACTGATGCTTGCGCACCATGCCGCGTAATTGGTCATAACTCAGCCCCAGTGCGGTGGCGGTTCTGCGTTGATTGTGATCGTGTTCCTGCAGCGCTTCTCGCAACAACTGCTTTTCAAAGTTTTCGATACGTGCGCCAAAATCCACGGTCTTCGCAGGCTGGTCTTCGATTGATTGTGTAGCTTGGTCTTGCTGCAGTGGTGGTTGCTCAAACGGTGAAATAAACGGATCTATAACGACATGATCCACACGCAGGTCAGGGTCGCTCCAGCGATAGATTGAGCGTTCCACTGCGTTTTTTAACTCACGCACATTGCCGGGCCAGGGGTATTGTTCCAATGCTGTCATCGCCGTATTGGTAAAACCTGCAAATAACTCCCACCCGAGTTCGGCACACATCTGCATGGCGAAGTGCTGTGCCAACTCGGCAATGTCTTCAATCCTGTGACGTAGTGAAGGCAGGTGCACGACATCAAAGCTCAGGCGATCCAGTAAGTCTTCTCGAAAAAGGTTCTCGCTCGCCAGTTCCCTGAGGTTGGCATTGGTTGCGGCGATAACGCGTACGTCAACGCGCAGGGTCTGTTGGCCGCCCAGGCGCTCGAATTCCCCGTACTCAATCAACCGCAGCAGTTTTTCCTGTAAGCGGTCCGACATAGTGGCCAGTTCATCCAAAAACAACGTGCCACCATCGGCGCGTTCAAAGCGGCCGTGGTGGGTACGAGTAGCGCCGGTGAAGGCACCGGGTTCGTGACCGAACAACTCCGATTCCAACAAACTGTCGGCAATGGCAGCACAATTAACCTTTATCAGCGGTGCTTCCCAGCGCGGGGAGAGATAGTGCAGACGTTCTGCTGCCAGCTCTTTCCCGGTACCACGCTCGCCAACAATGAGGATGGGGCGGTTGATAAGCGCAAGGTGAGAAAGCTGGTCCAGAGCGCTGGCCAGGGCAGAAGAATTACCGATCATGCTTGTTTGGGTTCTCATGTGGTCAAAAATACCATTATTTAAGGTATTTTTGACAGATAAATGGTTAATAAAGCCTTATTATTTTTTGATAAATGGCCGGTTGGTTGCATTGATAAGTCTAAAAGTACAATAAAAACAGAGGGTTAATGAATTTGGCACGTTTCCTGTATTGCTAAAGGCGTATTGGCCAATTTGGCTGGTAGTGGAGCAAGGCGTCAAAGGAGCAAAGGTTATGAACTCTTCGAACGAAAGGATTCTGATTTATGTGGCGTTGATTATTTTATGCGCTGCAGCGAGCGTATTTGTCGGACTAACAGCCGGCATCTACAGTTTTTTGCAGATCGCGGTGGTGATTGAGTTTTTTTACTGGATTAGAACACGCGGCGGCAACAAGCCCTCGCGCAACTGGCTATAGAGCAATACAGGAGATACATCATGGGTATTTTTTCCCGCATGACGGATATTATCAATTCAAATATCAATTCCATGTTGGATCAGGCGGAGGATCCGCCGAAGATGATCCGTCTGATAATTCAGGAGATGGAGGATACGCTGGTCGAGGTACGCAGTTCCTCAGCCAAAGTACTAGCAGACCGTAAGACAGCGGCGCGCCGTTTGGAGCAGGTCCAGGGGGAGGCCGCCAGTTGGGAGGAGAAGGCACGTCTGGCGATCAGCAAGGGCCGTGAGGATCTAGCGAGGGCGGCGCTGCAGGAGAAGCTTGCGATTGAGGAGGAGGTGACAGTGGTTGCAACCGAGCTCAGCGCTACCGATGAGCACATTGCGCAGCTCAATGTCGAAGTGGCAAAGCTGCAGCAGAAACTGAGCGATGCCAAGGCTAAGCAAAAAGCGCTAACGATGCGCAGTAAGACGGTTGAATCACGTATCAAGGTGAAACGCCAGATTCAGCGAGAGGCGCTGGATAGTGCATTCGACCGCTTCGAGCAATATGAACGCCGCATGGACACACTGGAAAGCCAATTGGAGTCGATGGATCTGGGGCGCGAAGTGGCGCCTGACCTGGCGGCGGAAATCAATGCACTGCAGGAGGACGAGCACATCACGGACGAGTTGGAACGTCTCAAGTTTGAAATGGGAGGCGCGCAAGAGTAATAGGCAGAGCCGATACTGTCGATTGGCTATTGGCTTCAATAATGGCAGCATGCGAGTTACACACGGCGCTGCCCAAGGAAAGAATCAATGGAATTTTGGAAGTTCATGTTTGTCCCCACCATCCTGTTTTTGGTCGTTGTGGCACCGATGTGGATCACCATGCATTATCGCAGCGTGAACCGCTCGTCGCGTAGTCTCAATGTCGAGGACAGGGAATCTATTGAACAGATGCTTGAAACGGTCGATAAATTGACGGATCGCATTGGCACTTTGGAATCGATACTTGACGATGACCATCCGGTCTGGCGTAAGCAGGTTGATCGCGAACAGCGGGATAAGGAGTGAGATATGAGTAGAAGACGGAGTCGACACAGTCGCGCTTACCGGGATCATTGTGCCAGCGGTAGCCGCCGCTTTCGCTCGCGCAAGAGCGGCGGCTGGGGTATGAACCTGTACCGTAACACCCGCAAAGGCAGAATTGCCGGTGTCGCAGCGGGTCTGGCGGACTATTGGGATATTGCTACCTGGGTAGTGCGGCTGATGTGGGTGGGCGCTTTCTTGTTCACTGGCACGCTGGCCCTGTGGGTATACCTGGCAGCGTGGATCATGCTGGCGCCGCGCCCCATGCGCCGCTCTGAGGATGGCAGCTACACCGATGATGACGCGTATGCGGAAGTGGAAGTTGAGATGGAGTACGACGAAAAGCACCATGATTATCGTCCGCGCAAGGTTTTTCGCTACAGCGACAGCAGTAGTGTGCGCTTGCAGCGCGCCAGGGATAGATTGGATGCAGCGCTCAGGCGGGTGGAAGGCATGGAGTCCTATGTGACATCACGTCAATATGAGTTAAACAAGGAGTTCTCCAAACTGTAACGCAAACATCGCTGGCAGGGCTCTGGAGGTGGTTTTGCTGGCTTCATGAGCACTTCCCCCTGATGCTAATCTTCGCTATGCTCTTGCGATAAGATCTATTAATGCAAGGCGCCATAGCGATGTCGGATTACGAGCTCTACATACCGCCCCCCAGCGCGCTGCTGGCGTTGACTGAAGCTCACAGGGCAGTTGCTGAAATCTTTTCAATGAACATCACGCGCCGCTCCCTGGGGAAAATAGCGCCCCGCGGAGATGGGCATCCGGTAATGGTATTGCCCGGTTTTATGGGTGGTGATGGTTATAACCGTGCTATGCGTAGCTACCTGACTAAACTTGATTACGCCGTGCACGGCTGGGGTATGGGTCGTAATCTTGGGCCTCGCGAAGGCATACTGGAGGGCCTTGAGCAACGTATTCATTATCTTGCGGAGCGTTACGAAGGTCCCGTTTCTCTGGTAGGCCACAGTCTCGGCGGAATCTTTGCGCGCGAATTGGCCCGTGAGTTTCCCGACAAGGTACGGCAGGTGATTTCCCTGGGCAGTCCATTTGGTCAAGGGCGGATGACAGGGTCCATTCCGGCTCGTTTGTTCTCCGCGCTCAATCCTCCCGAGGACCTGCCGATAGATCAGGATATTCTGCACCATGCGCCGCCGGTACCCACCACCGCGATTTACTCCAAAGGAGACGGTATCGTCAACTGGCAGACTACGATACAAAAAGACGGCCATGCACAATCACAGAGTATCCGGGTGCGCGGTAGCCACTGCGGTATGACCTTTAATCCGGCGATCTGGTTTCTGGTGGCGGAGCGCCTGGCGATTCCTGCCGGAGCCTGGCAGCCCTTTGAGCGACGCAGCTGGCGTAGTCTGTTTTTCCCCGAGGGACATGTCTGACAGGGTGCTTGTAAAATTAATCCAGGACTTACCGGGTCATTGGAATTTGCCAGCGGCACAATACCTGATCGACTTACTCGCCAGACAGGGTGACTGATGCTGCATCGTATCTGGCTGGGTTTTTTTCTTGTTGCGTTTATAAGCGCACTGTATCAATGGTTCGGCCTCGGTGACAGCGAGGTCTTCCAGCGCATGGTATTGGCTCTGTTTGAGATGGCCGGATTGGCTGTGGAGCTGGCGATCGGCCTGATCGGGTTGATGGCGCTGTGGCTGGGGATAGTGGCCGTGGGTGAGGCCAGTGGACTTATAGACAAGTTGGCGCGCGCCTTGTCGCCGCTGTTTACTCGTCTGATGCCGGAAGTTCCGGCAGGGCACCCTGCCATATCCTCGATGACGCTCAACCTGTCCGCCAATCTTCTTGGTCTGGATAATGCAGCCACGCCGCTAGGCATCAAGGCGATGAAAGATCTGCAAACGCTCAACCCTCGCGCAGACGTTGCCAGCGATGCGCAGATTTTGTTCCTGGTGCTGAACACGTCGGCAGTAACCCTGTTCCCCATGACTATATTGTTATATCGGGCACAGTTAGGTGCGACAGATCCTGCTTCTGTATTCATTCCTATCCTGATTGCCACCAGCTGTTCTACCTTGACGGGTTTGCTGGTGACGGCCTGGGTGCAGCGTATTAAATTGTGGGATACGGTGGTGCTGGCTTTTCTGATGAGTGCTTTTGCGCTCTTGCTGGCGATAGTTGGGTGGTTTGCGACGCTCAGTGCGAGTGAACTGCAGCAGCAGTCCAGCCTGGTCAGTAATTTACTAATTATCAGTCTGATAATGGTATTTCTGCTTGTCGCTCATCGCCGGCAAGTGAATGTCTATGAAACCTTCATCACAGGAGCAAAACAGGGGTTCGAAACGGCCATTGCTATTATTCCATATCTACTTGCGATGCTGGTGGCAATCGGAGTATTTCGCGCCAGCGGCGCGCTGGAGGTGCTGCTGGGGTTGGTTCGCGATCTGGTGGTTCTTGGCGGGTGGGATGCGCGTTGGATAGACGCTATGCCTACCGGCTTGATGAAGCCCCTGTCCGGGTCTGGAGCCAGGGCGATGATGATCGACACTATGAACACGTTTGGGGTGGATTCATTTCAGGGTCGCCTGGCCGCGACTATGCAGGGCTCTACCGAGACCACGTTTTATGTATTGGCAGTGTACTTTGGTGCTGTGGGTATCAGGCATGCGCGTCACGCTGTGGCCTGCGGCCTTGCGGCTGATGTGGCGGGGATTACTGCAGCAATTATTGTGTCGTATTGGTTCTATGGCTAATGCCTATGCGCTAAGGGCATTCCGCAATGATATAATCGGCGATGAAACTTTTGAGGCTTAAACTGCTATGTCTGCACCTTATTCGTTAGAGCACTCCATGCTTTCCACGCTCATCCTGCCA
>JBALVO010000131.1:0-10504 GCA_036961445.1 Halioglobus sp. | reverse complement strand
TTTGACCTGTTTTCCAGGGTGCCGCCATACTGGTCACTGCGCTGGTTACTTCTGGGGCTCAAAAACTGTGACAGCAAATAACCATGCGCGGCATGTACCTGTACTCCGGTGAAACCGGCTTCTTTAACCGCGGCTGCGCAAACACCAAAACGGCGGACAATTTCTTCAATTTCTTCAATTTTCAGCGCAACTGGCTCGCCAAACTGTCCGCCGGGCAAACCTACTTTGACGGGAGACGGTGCCTTGGGGTGCGGGTTGACGGATTTTTGTGTCTGGCGCCCGGCGTGGCTGATCTGCGCCCAGAAATGGTTGCCGTTGCGGGTGCCGGCGGCGGCCCATGAGGCCAGAGCCTGGTGCATTTTATTATCAGGCTTGCGATCAATCACCACATTGCCGGGGCGTTCCAGGTGATCCGCATCCACCTGGATATTTCCTGTTAACAGCATGCCTGCACCGCCATCGGACCACAGCCCGTAAAGTTGCTCAAGCTCCGGCGTAGGCGCGCCTTGCGCCGTGGCCAGGCCTTCGGTCATCGCGGCCTTGGCCAGCCGATTGGCCAGTTGTGCGCCGCAAGGGAGTGTTAGTGTTTGTGCCAGCGTGTCGCTCATACTTAATCCGTCATTTTCGTGATAAAAGTGTTTGTGGATTATACTGCATCAATCACCTGGAAGGGCTACGGACAAACGTCATGGATATTGATTTGATCGGACTGTTGCAAGGCAGTGATGTCTTGCTGCTATTTACAGTGCTGGGCTTCGGACTACTGCTCGGTCGCATACACCTGGGTAGTTTTGAGATAGGCACGACCGTCGGCGTACTGCTGGTGGCGCTGCTATTCGGCAACTGGGGATTGGACTTTTCCGTGCAGACCGAGAGTTTGGGCTTTATGTTGTTTATTTTTTGCGTGGGTATTGAGGCGGGGCCCAATTTCTTTAGCACGTTTGCCCTTGATGGTGTGCGCTACATAGTTATCGCACTGGTCGTAGCGGTGACCGGGGTCCTGGTTGCTACTGTTTTAGCAAGGGTGTTGGGCCTGGATGCCGGTCTTGCGGCGGGCATGCTCGCTGGTGCTCTCACTTCTACACCTACCTTAGTAGGTGCTCAGGATGCAGCGATGCAACAAATGGCTGCTCTGGGAGTGCAGGAGCGGGATGCGCTGATTAGCCAGATTAGTGTGGGTTACGCCATGACCTATGTGGTGGGCCTGGTCGGTCTATTGCTGGCCTTGCGCTATCTGCCACGTGTGTTGGGTTTTGATTTGCAAGACGAGGCGAAAAAAGTCGCTGATGCCCGCGGGTTTGATAGTCGTCGTCGCAATATTCGTACCCCGATTCTGCGCGCCTACCTGATTACCGAGGCGGCCGCGGATAAGATCGCGGGCCAGAGTTTGCGAGAGTTTGGACTGTACGAGCGCTCTGGATTGCTGGTGGAGCGTATAAAGCGCGATGGGGAAATTATCGACCCGGATTCCGAAACGGTGATGGAGTTGGGCGACCGCGTAGCGATGGTAGGTTTTCCCGGTGACCACGCCCGTTCCGAAATGAATGCTGTTGAACAGGTTTACGATCCGCAGTTGCTGGAGTTCCAGGTGGGCTGCGAACAGGTCGTGATCAGTAAGCCGCTGGCGGTTGGCAAGACACTGCGGGAGCTCAATCTGGAAGCCGAACACGGGTGCTTCGCCGACGGCGTGAGTCGAGCCCAGGTGGAGTTGCCATTGGATCAGGCACTGGTGCTTAATCACGGCGACGTGTTGACCGTGAGTGGTGAGCGCGAGCGCTTGGCGCACTTGGCCGACAAGATCGGTTTTATCAACCAAAAGAGTGATGTGTCGGACTTGATGTCCTTTTCCTTTTTCCTTGTTTTTGGTCTTGTTATTGCGCAGTTTGCCATGGTGCTGGGTGATCTGCGCATTACCCTGGGTAATGCCGGTGGCCTATTGGTCTCGGGGATCTTGATGGGTTACTTCAGGGCGAGAACCCCGACCTTTGGTCATGTGCCCCAGGGGGCCATCAATATACTCAAGGATCTGGGGCTTAATATTTTTATGGTAGGCGTGGGGCTCAGTGCCGGCAGCGGTATTGTCTCCGCTCTGATGGATAACGGTCTGGTGATTTTGCTCAGTGGCGTACTGATTATGCTGATACCTGCGATCCTTGGTTATGTCGTGGGCCATTTTGTACTGAAAATGAACCCCGCCTTGCTAATGGGTGCGATTGCCGGAGCGATGACCAGTACGCCCGGGTTAAAAAGCATAAACGAGTTGGCCAATAGCAACATACCTTCGCTAGGCTATGCCGGCACCTATACCTTTTCCAACGTATTTCTGACCCTGGGTGGCGCAGCGATGGTGGCGATGTGAGTGCGTCGCTTGCAAGGAAGCCAACGCGTTAGAGCCAGTCCGGCTATACTGCGCACCTGACCATCTCACTCGCTTCCCAATGGTGCACTTTTGCAGCAACATCGCCTACCGGCAATCTGGCCCTTCGATCCCAGGCGTGTCCCGTTCTTTTATGGCTGGGTGATATGGCTGTTTAGTACGCTGGGAATTTTGGCCAGCATCCCGGGCCAGACCATGGGGATGGCGGTATTTACAGATTCCTTGATAGACGTGCTGGGTTTGACCCGTACCCAATTATCCATGGCCTACCTATTAGGTACCGTTAGCTCGGCATTAATGCTGACGCGCGCGGGGCGCTGGTACGATCGTTTTGGTGGCAGGATTATGATTGCTGCGGCAAGCCTGGCGCTGGCGGCAATGCTACTTTTTATCAGCGTGAGTGATCACCTGGCAGGTCTGATGCGTGGCAATAGCTTGTTTGCCTTCATCGTTATACTGCTGGGATATTTTGGCGTGCGCTTTTTCGGCCAGGGCGTGTTGACCAACGCATCGCGCAATACATTGTTGGTGTGGTTTGAAAAACGCAGAGGACTGGTGACGGGCGCGCGCGGGATCTTTGTCAGTCTCGGGTTTTCTCTCGCCCCGATTTTTCTCGCCTGGCAGATAAGCCTGTTCGGTTGGCGCGGCGCCCTGTGGTGGCTGGCAGTTTACTGTGCAACGTTTGCGGTAGTAGCACTGATTTTTATACGCGATAACCCTGCATCCTGCGGCGTTCTAATCGATGGCGGAGCACACGACCAGGCCCGTTCGTTGACAGCGACGGGTCCAGATATGACGTTGGCGCAGGCGCGCAGGACGCCGGTTTTCTGGTTGTATAGTCTGGGCCTGGCCATGCAGTCTTTATTTATTACCGGCATTACTTTTCATGTCGTGTCCATCTTTGCTGAGGCCGGTCGTGATGCGCAAGAAGCATTTGCATTTTTCCTGCCCCTGGCCATTGTTGCCACGGCGGTGAATCTGGTCGCTGCCTGGCTGGCCGATCACTCCGGGTTAAAACCCTTTATGCTAATCATGTTGTCGTGTTTCGCGGTCTCCGGCGCGGGTTTGCTTAATTTGCAGGATGATTGGGGTTATTGGTTGTTGGTGGCCGGTCTCGGCACTGCAGGGGGGCTTTGGTCAGTGATCTCCAACCTGGCCTTTATTCGCCATTTCGGTGCATTGCACCTGGGGGAGGTGACTGGCCTGGTTTCGGCTACCATGGTACTGGGTAGTGCCATCGGTCCGGCGCTATTCAGTGTGGGGCTGGATTGGTCAGGGAGTTACGCCGCCGCGCAGTGGATGTGTATCGCGTTGGTGGCACCGTTGTTAATCGCGGCTATCATTATTCCACAGAGTCGCTGAATTGCTTTTTTCCCCAGAGTATATTCAGACACAAACACAGCAGGTAACGACTTAATCGTTAATAACGATCCGGGGCGTGCGCGCTGGCATGCGGGTGGTGAGCTCGTAGCCGATAGTCCCGGCATGTTGTGCGACTTCTCCCACGGGTAATCCTTTGCCCCATAACACCACTTCATCGCCAATGTTTACCTCAGGCAGGTCAGTCACATCTACCGTGATCATATCCATGGACACCCGCCCCGCAAGACTCGCACGTTGGCCATTGACCAATACCGGCGTGCCATTGGCAGCCGCGCGTGGATAACCATCGCCGTAGCCGATGGTCACAGTGGCGATGCGCGAAGGGCGCTGGGCAATCCAGCTCGCGCCGTAGCCCACCGCTTCTCCGGCGGGGACATCCTTTAGCGATATTACCGCGGAGGTGAGTGTCATCACTGGCTGCAGGGCAGCGGTATTGGGGTGTGGCTCTGGCAGCGGGGAATTACCGTATAGCATGTACCCGGGGCGCACCCAGTCGTAACAGGCATCGGGCCAGGCCAGCAGACCCGGTGAATTGGCGGCGCTGCGCTGTACTGGCAGCGCTGCGCATGTCGCGTCAAATAGCGCCAGTTGTTCCCGCGTCTGATTACTGTGCAGATCGTCCGCTGAGGCAAAGTGTGTGTAGACCACTATATCGTCCAGTGCATTGTCTGTGGTCTGCAGGCGCTGGTAAAAATCCTTAACCCCAGCTGGAGGCACACCGAGGCGGTGCATCCCGGTGTCCACTTTGAGCCAGCAGTGCACACGTGCGGGCAGTATGGCCTCTTCCAGCCAACGCAATTGCCATTCGTTATCAATAGTCACCCATAAACCCAGCTCGGCTGCGAGGTCTAATTCGTGTGCTGCAAATACCCCCTCGAGTAATAAAATGGGGGCGCTGATACCAGCGTCACGCAGCTCCACTGCCTCTTCGATGCAGGCCACGGCCAACGCGTCCGCCAGTGACCCCAGTTGCCGTGCAATGGTGACTGCTCCGTGGCCGTAAGCATTGGCTTTGACCACGGCCATTACTTTGGACTGGGGTGCCAGTTGCCGGGCGATAGCGAGGTTGTGTCGCAGCGCAGCCAGGTCCAGCCTTGCCTGATTAGGTCTTGCCATCAGAAATCAAACTTGTGTGCTGAATACAGGGTTTGTGCTGCCAGCCATACATCGCCGACCTTGCCGTCACCGACAGGCTCGCCATCGATCTCGATTACCGGTGCAATTTCTTTACTGGAACTGGAAATCCAGACCTCATCCGCATTTTTCAGTTCGTCCAGGGTAACAACCCGCTCCTGTACGGCAATGCTGCCGTCCTTGCGCAGAATTTCCAATAACATGAGTCGGGTAATTCCCGGCAGTTTCTGGTGATCCAGCAAAGGCGTCGCTACGATTCCGTGTTTTATCACGTACAGGTTACAAGCCGCTGCCTCGGTGAGTTCACCAAGCGGGTTGTACAGCAGGGTTTCATTGTGACCCAGGGTGTGTCCGTGCTGATAATGCATGACATTACCCAGCAGTGCAGTGGACTTTATGTTGCAGCGTTTCCAGCGTAAGTCTTCAGCGGTTGCTACGGTATAGGGTGTCGCTTTATCTTTTTGTGGAATCGGAGCTGGTGGAATCTCGAAGGCGAAGGCATAGATTGTCGGCGCAATATTTTCCGGGTAGGCATGGTGGCGCTTGGTGTCGGCACCTCGGCTGATGTGATAGTAAATACCAAGATTGCCACCGCCGTTGCGTTCGATCAGTTCGCTGGCGATATTACGCCATGCCTGATGGTCCACGCGCATTTGAATCTCAATCGCGTCAAGCCCGTCCTGCATGCGCTCCATGTGTGGCGCAAATCCCACGAGTTTTCCGTCATAGGAGGGCACGACCTCGTAGATACCATCACCAAACAGGAAGCCGCGATCCATAGGAGAAATACGCGCTTCGCTCATTGGCATATAGTCGCCATTTAAATATACAGTGCTCATTGTTGTTACCTGTCGTTAGCAGTAAATAATTAATTTGTGCGCAAACAATGGTACAAAAATCAGTTGTCCAAAAAACCTGTCAATAGACGCAGTTCCTGGATAACACGCAAGCCTTCCCCGGCTTCCAAGCCATCCTCGGTCAAGGTGTTTTCCCGGGTGACGCCATCGACGCTGCCCCTGGCAGAAAGGTATTCCAGAGTTGCCACTGGCGATACCTGCGCCAGTAGATCTTGTCCTGCCCAGGCTGCCAAAAGAGTGATGAGACCATAGGCTCCCCAGTTGGACACGTCTGCCACCAGTAATTCATCGCAGCCGGTGACTGAGGGGTTGATATCCAGTGTGGCCATAGCCTGGTTAATATTGCCCATGCCGATCTCGTTACCGCCGTCACCTATAGCGATGGTGGAACAATTTGCGCTGCTCATAAAGGGGTCGAAGAAAGCACAGCGCTCGGTAATATCCTCTGAGCGCATGTTGTAGTAACGACCATCAGCTGCCAGGCCCGGGCGTTCGATTGAAACAATAGCACTGGGTTGTAGTATTTCCAGTTGCTGTTGGGCTTCGATATGCGCGGCGTCCAGGCTGCTCGTGGTCAATTCCAGCACACGGTAATCATCTGTGAGTGACGTTGATAACGGTGACCCACAAGCCAGTATTGGCTCTGCACCCAGTGTCTCCAGTGCATTATATAAGGCGATTGCGCCCACCGGCCCGTCAGTTTCAAAGGTGGAATTTACGGGAAAGCCGGTGCCAATTATGACCACGCCGCGAATATCCTTGAGATATTGCGCCGCTCGCAGGTAGTACCCGGGATTTAGCGCCGCCCTGGCGACCTGCATGTGCCGTGGATTGCGCGCTACCAGTAGTGTCTCAATGGCTACGCTGAGTTCGATGTCGTTCATGGCTGTTGCTCTAGCAGTGGTTGCCGGCTGCAGAAGCTCTGTGCCAGATGTAGTGCGTTGTGTGCCGCGTGAGGGCTAATGGCAGCGAAATTTACTGTACCACCCGGTGCAAGTTGTGCCAGACGGGCTGTATCGAGTGACAATGCTGAGCCAATTTTGGGATACCCACCAATCGTCTGGCGATCATTTAGCAGCACAATAGGCTGGCCATCGGCCGGTATCTGAATCGCTCCAGGGCATATGCCCTCCGATAGAATGCCCTCAATGTCGCATTTGATCGCCGGACCCTCAAGGCGGTAACCCATGCGATCACAACGCTCTGACACCGTATAGGCGTGGCTGAAAAAACGGCGCTGTTGCAGACGATTGAAATGGTGCTGTTGGTACCCTGGAATGACACGTACCGTTATCGAGTTGTGGTATTTGGGCTGGTGTTCTTTGGCAAGGTAATAATGCCTGCGACGGGTAACTGCGGCGCAGGGCAGTTTATCGTCGGGGAACAGTTTGTCTCCGCATAATCCACCGATCTTTTCACGCACTACCGTGGCGGTACTGCCGAAGCTGGTGGGGATAACAAAGCCGTCGGCTACGCCCAGGTAAGCGCGGCAGCCGGCGTTGGCGAAATCCAGACTCACGGTGTCACCGGCTGATACACAAAGTACGGTCCATGAAGGTTTTTCTTCACCGTTAATGCGCAGTGGCATGTCGGCACCGGTAACACAAATAAAGGTATCCACCTGGGCCTGGAGTTGCAGGCCGCCAAAACTGACCTCAATGACGGTGCTGTTGTGCGGGTTGTCCAGCAAGCGATTGCAATAGTAGAACGCCTCCGGGTCCAGGGGGCCGCCATTAGTAAGTCCTATGCGGTGTTGCCCAAGCCTGCCGCTGTCTTGTAGCAGACTCAGTATCCCCGGTTGCAACACGGTGAAACTCACGTAAGGTCGCCTCCGAGCTCGAGAAATTGATCGCGGTTGATCGCTTCAAAACGCACCCGGTCGCCAACAGTAACGGGCATTATCGGCTCTGCATCCGGATCGAACATGCGCACCGGACAACGACCAATAAGGTTCCAGCCACCGGGTGAAACTGCCGGGTATACAGCGGTTTGTCGATCGGCGATTGCCACAGCGCCACGCGGAACTTTCAGCCTGGGGGTGGCCAGGCGTGGTGCAGCGATGCGTTCATCCACTTGCCCCAGGTAGGCAAACCCGGGGGCGAAGCCAATGGCATATACGCGGTAATCGGTGCCGGCGTGCAGGGCGATGACCTCTGCCGTGGACAGGCCCGCTCGCCGGGCCACAGCCTCCAGGTCTTCGCCCACTTCCTGATCGTAGTACACTGGCAGCAGCACGGTGTTGCGCTGTGTGTCTGGGGCAGTCTGCAAGTCATCAATGGCTATATGTACACGGTGGGCAACGCTAAGGTGATCCGTTTGCAATGGGTCATAAATGATTAATAACGAGGCATAGGAGGGCACCAGGTCTATCAGGTCTGCGCCCAGGCTCGCTTCGATGGCGACTGCAGCGGCCTGCACGCGCGCAGATACCTCGGGGCTGGTTTCCTCCCCCAGATACAGCATTAATGCGTTCTCGCCCGCCGAGTGAAGTTCCACGTTTTTTTATCCGTCGTTTACCAGGGCGCGAATAGCCTGTATCGCCTGCACCCCTTCGAGATTATCGCCATGTACGCACAGGGTATCCGCGCGTAGTTCCAGAACCTTGCCGCTCACGGTCGTTAAGGTGTTGTCCCTCTGTAATTGCGCTACCTGGGCCAACATTTTTTCCCGATTATGTACCGCACCGGGTTTAGTGCGCGATAGCAGTTTACCGTCATCGTCATAGCAACGATCAGCAAAGGCCTCAAATAGCAGGCTGATGCCAAAGGTAGCGGCTTCGGCCTGGTGTTTAGCAGTGTCGGAAGTGGCCTGCAACATCAGGTCAAAGGGGCGATGATAGCTCGCTATAGCTTGCATGATGGCGGCGCGCACCTCGTCCTTGGCCATCATGTCGTTATAAAGTGCCCCGTGCGGTTTGACATAGGCAAGGGTAAGTCCCTGGGACTGGGCCATGCCTTCCAGTGCCGCCACCTGATAGTGCAGGTTGGCGATTATTTCATCGGCGCTCAGGCTCATGGGGCGACGACCGAAGCCCACCAGGTCAGGGTAGGCGGGGTGAGCACCTATGGTCACACCGTGTTCCGCAGCCAGGGCCAGAGTTTTACGCATCGTCAGTGGGTCGCCACCGTGAAAGCCGCAGGCGATGTTAGCCTGATCGATATGCGGCATGACTTCCTCGTCCAGCCCCATGGTCCAGCTACCGTAGCTCTCGCCCAGATCGCAGTTGAGTAACATAGTTATTCCTTTTCTTTACATGACAGCCAATTGGCTGTTGCGCAAATCTGTTACCAGCATATACCCCGGGCTGTGAGTAATAGCAAAGGGCGGTTTGGCCGCTTCCAGTGCTACCTGCGGCGTGACGCCACAGGCCCAGAATAAGGGCAGTTCACCATCACCAATGCTAACCGCATCGCCGTAATCGGGTAGGGCCAGATTATCAATACCGATTAAGCCAGGGTCGCCCAAATGTACTGGTGCCCCGTGTACCGACGGAAAACGCGTACATATCTGTACCGCGCGGATAGCATCGGCTGCCTTGAACGGCCGCATACTGACCACCATGTCTCCGGCGAAGGGTCCCGCTTTGGCGCACGCCAGGTTAGTGCGATACATTGGCACGTTAACGCCCTCACTCACATTGCGCACGTCCAGGCCATCGGCCAGCAGCGCTTCTTCGAAGGAGAACGAGCAACCCAGAGCGAAAGTGACCAGGTCATCGCGCCACAATGAGGTGATGTCCGATATTTCTTCCGACATCTGGCCATCATGGAAGACCCGATAGCTTGGCACGTCAGTTCGTATGTCGATATCCCCCAAAAGTGGTAGCGCCGGGTCACCGGGGTCACTGGAGGCTATCAGCGGACAGGGCTTGGGGTTGAGTTGGCAAAAGCGCATAAAATCATTGGCCCATTGCGCCGGCAATATTACGATATTGCACTGTACGAAGCCCGGCGCAAAACCGGAGGTATTGCTGCGGTGCTTACCGCTGCGAATAGCTTGTCGCAAAGCCTGTGGTGAAAGCGAAGCGCTCATGTAGATTCCTTGTGGATTGTGTAGGCGTATCCAGTGAGAATATCAAATATAGCGACCTCGTCGCGATACTAATTGTTATTACCGGTACAGCTTTTAGTTTGGCATGGATTCACAAATCTGGATAATGGCGGCTCTATCGGACATAAGGTACCTCCATGCTTGATCAGTTGCTGCACGTTCTCACCCCGGAAGCGGTAGGCCCGGATAAATTCAGGGGTAGCAACATGCATCCCCAGGGCTTTCGCGTCTATGGTGGCCAGGTGCTGGCCCAGGCTGTGGGGGCGGCCCTGGCAACTGTCGAAGAAGATCGAGTCCTGCACTCGCAGCACGCCTACTTCTTGCGCCCTGGCGATACGTCTCAACCCATTGATTTTGAAGTTGAGCGGGCCCGGGACGGCAAAAGCTTCAGTTCTCGCAGGGTTGTTGCCCTGCAGCAAGGCAGGGTTATCCTGGTCAGCTCCATGTCTTTTCAGGAAGAATCACGCGGTGATGACTACCAGCCAGACATGCCCCGGGTAACGCCACCAGAAGAATTGTCCAGCGATCGCCAGATAATGCTGGATGCGGGTAATCTCGATGAGAACTTTATGATTACTACCGGTGAAGATCTGGATGTTCGCCTGGTGGGGCCGGTGGCATGGGATAAGCCGGCGCCAGCCGGGACGGTGCTCAATGTGTGGGTCAGGACCAACGGTCCGGTGCCTGCCGGGCGCGCATTGCA
>JBALVO010000130.1:0-10508 GCA_036961445.1 Halioglobus sp. | reverse complement strand
ACTCTTTCCCGCGCCCAGCAACTCGCACCCCTGCGCTTCGGCTTCCTGACTCAGCTTCTCGTCTAAACAAATACCGCACCTGAAGACACCGTCGCGCATCGCGCCGAGACTCACCTCTTGCTCATGTCCACAGGATAGAACGTACAGGCGGGTCCGGCGGCTCTTCCCTGCGCCCAGCAGCTTGCAACCCTGCGCCTCGGCTTCATCTCCTAGCTTGTTGGCCAAACAGACTCTGCAACGGAAGCCACCCCGCCGCATAGCGGCACTGCTCACTTCTTGCTCATGTCCACAAGGTAGAGCGTAGAGTCGGCAATCACTGTCTCCCCCCGCACCAAGCAACTTGCACCTCTGCGCTTTGGCTTCCTGATTCAACTTATCAGTCAGACAAGTTCGACACCTAAAGCTACCTTCACGCATGTTGCGGAGCATCATCTCCTGCTCATGTCCACAAGGTAGGGCGTACACACGGTACTTGGCCTTCTTCCCTTCACCGACCAGCTTACATCCCTGCGCTTCGGCTTCTTGATTCAGCTTCTCGTCTAAACAAATGCCGCACCCGAAGCCACCGTCACGCATGCTACGGAGCATCACCTCCTGCTCATGCCCACAGGATAGAACGTACAGGCGGTAATGCGTGGTCCTCCCCGCACCGATCAGCTTGCACCCCTGTGTCTCGGCCTCATCTCTTAGTTTGCCGGCCGCGCAAATTTGACACCTGATTTCGCCTTTGCGCATCGCGCCAGTATGCGCCTCCTGCTGATGCCCACATGGCAGCGCGTACAAGCGGTAGTGTGCGTCATTACAAGCACCCAGCAGCTTGCACCCTTGAGCCTCGGCCTCTTTGATGTGCTTCTTGGTTGTCTTGCTATCCCAGTCCATGTCGCCTACCCAACGCTGATAGGCACAATGTAGCAAATGTAGGGGGATGATTCTTGGCCTGGCACGACAATAGATTTCATCAGATGTGGGCAATCCTCGCCATTTGCGGCGTGCGAACGTGTGGGATGGTAGGCTTGCACATAGGATAAATGCTGCAGCCTACACAACGCCGTAGAAGAAAGGATTAAATAGTGTATGAAACAATTGATAAAGGGCTAGTCTTTGGTTGCTGGGCAATAAGCCTTCTGTACATCTTCAGCCTATTGTACAAGCCGTTTGGATTACAAGTCAGGAGAAGACAGGCGCTCTTGAAGCAGGCTTGGTTCGTGGTTGGTCCCCTTGTCTTCATTGGGTTGCACTTAAGTTTCATGGATGAACTGACCGAGGTTGAGAATAATATTGCTGTCACAGCAGCGCAGCTGGTTGGAGTGGGAATTGTAATTATATCCATCGCTAACACTCTGGGTTTATTTGACGGCCGGTCCACTTGGCATCGAATCAAGAGCTGGGTTAGCGAGTTCTTTCGTATTGGCGGTCGCAACTACGATCTTAATGTTGAAGGGGGCGCCTTCTCGTCTTCCTTTGTCGGCCACCCTACGCTGATCTCTACGTCGGACAACACCCTTGAGGGGCGGATTAAGGCGTTAGAGGAGAAACTCGACTTCTTTGCTAAGCAACTGAAAGAGCAAATCAATACGATAAGTGATCGCTTTACGAAAGAGAATCAGCAGCTTAAGCAGGGGCTGACATCGCTAAGCCAGCAAGTTTCTAACTTTGAACGGAACTTTACTACTGCCACAGTCAGTGGCCTAAACAGCCAGATATTTGGTTTCATTCTGCTTGCCTACGGCACTATAGCCGATAGGTTTCTTCTGCCCTATTGAATAGGTGCCCGCCGCCCTAAGGAGGCAGGCGGCGAGCTGCCCGGCCGACGGGGCTGAAGCCGCAAGCCGAACTCGCTTAGATCTGTAGCGCCGAGAGATCACCGTCCAGTACGCCCGGCGGGCTGCCTTGGGCACCGTCCACCCAGACGATTGTCAATAATGGGGTCGATTGCTGCACGAAACTGACCTGAACTGTGGCGCCTCCAGCGGGTTGGGTGACGATAATGCTGCAACCGAACATCGTGCCGTAGCCAAAACCTCGCAGTGCAAACTCCGGTGTCTGCATAATCTTCTTCGCCGCCTCAAGCACTAGCTCGTGCTGATCAGGTAAGCGCCTGAGAATGTTTGCCTGTGCCGTGGGTGCGAAGGGCTTAGCGTTCGGACGCTTGCGCCTGCGTCTTCCAGGCTCACTGGTGTAAACCTTGGCGTCTTCCGACCAGTGGCGGGTCATGTGAAGGTCCCGCCTAAATTCCAGAAAGCCAGAGACATATCGTTGAGCTGGTCACTGCCGGCTGCCACATCCATACCCTGCTCGATCAGCAAGGCGCGCCAGTCGTCGTTACGCTGCCCTATGGGAGTGCCGACCAATGTGGCGGCCAACATCTCGCGCCAGGCGTCGTTCACGTTGGCGCTGGTCGCACCGTTCGCCTGCAGCCACTGTAATGTCATGTCTGGCATGGCGCCGGTGAACAGTTGAGTTCTCAGTGCTGCGAATTTCTCGTCATTCAGACTTGGCATCGGGCTTGCTCCGTTTGCGCTGCTGTTTCTCGGCGCGCTTCCGCCGCTTCATTTCTTCTCGTAATTTCTTCGCCGACCGGCCCTGAATCGCCTCGGTACTCGTGTCTCTCATGCGCTTGCAGCTGCAGCTTCAGCTGCCTGTGACGCAGCAACAACTGCCTCGCCCTTGGCGATATCAATGGCATCCTGCTGGGCCGCTGTCAGTCCTGCTGGGGCAGCCTCAGGTGCTCCCCGGGGCTCTGGCGGGGGTTTGCCTGCCTCAATGGCAGTGGCGGAGGCAAATGCATGCCTTGCCTTCGCAGTGAGATCACTGGCCACTGCCCCGTCTACCTGTGCGTGGGCATCGCGCTGCAGCTGCTCGGCGGTGCTGCGCAGGGCGCGGACGTTGTCGGCTCGCACGGCATAGGGCGCGGGGGGTAGCTCAGCGAGAATCTTCTCCGCCGCCGCCAATTTGGAATCAGCGATGCTGTTATTGGTACCGTTCCTCAGATTGTCATCAACAATATCCTGTGCCTGCTGAACCTTGTCGCGCGCTTCGTTAACAACGAGTTGATGCGCAAGGGCTTCGCTGGCTCTGGGATTTGTTTGGTAAAGCGCTTCAACAGTTTCGAGTGGCGTCAACGGTGGTGGCTGGGCAGAATTAACCGCCGCATCAAGTACCGCTAATTCAATCTCAATTGTTTCCCTGAGCTGTGCCTTGGAGGGATCCACCAGGTCGCGGCGGCGGGTGGCCATCTCATTCCTCAACTCAAGAATTGATAACCCATTTAGCCGTGTGGCGTAGATGGTGCTGTGATTATCTTTGTCGTGCTGGCTGATGGCCATATCTATCCCCATGTAGTGATGGGTTTAGATTACTGCCGCAGGGGTTGAGTGTATTGGAACAATTAAATAAATATTGTTCCAATCATGCAGCAATTCGCTTGCTGATGTACTCGGGGTGGCGCTCGGCTTGCTCCTTAATAATCTCGGTAATCCTTCGAGAGCACAGGTTATGAACAGTGCCGAGGAAGCGGTAGATCTTCATTTTCGGGAGGGGTTGCTCTGTGTCCTGCAGCATCATCTGAGCCAGACTGAAAATATCCCTGTCGCGGGCCTCTTCAAATCGGCGCTTGGGGCGCGGACGTGCCGCCATTAACGTCTGGGCGTTTCGGTACTCCGGGCTGTCCTCTGGACTGTGCAGTAGCACATGGGCGCAGTCAGCGAGTACCTCGGGGGTGTATTCAATTAGCAAATGGATTCTCCATGGGGAAGCTCAACGGTTTGTATGCGCGGTGGTAAGTGCTGCGGGACTTAGTTTCTACACCAAACAAAGTATTTCCGCCGGCGGAACTTGTGTCGCCTCGCTGGGTGAACGCCTCCCTGCGATTCTCTTCCTGGAACCGCTCAATAACTGGACCGCTCAGGTAGGGGTCATTCATTGTCTCTCTCCATCAGTCTGGAATTCTGGCACCCATATCCGGGGCGCGTTTACCTAATACGAACTGCCGCCAGGCGCGACACGACCTGCTCTGTTTCGCGCAGAGTGTCCGATAGCAGCAGACGGCCGTCTTACCATCTGGCAGATCACACGGGGCCAGTGTGCGCGTGGCGTAAATTATACTGTGGGCCATCGGCTCGGGGTGGTACGGCCTGGCCGTCAGCGCAGTATCGACGCTGTACGATTGCTCAATGTGAAAGGCCATAGTCCTACCCTAGAACACGTTATATGGGATTCTACCCGCCAGAAGGTTTTGGTCAAGGCACCAGAATATGCTGCTATTTAAGTGTTTAAGGCTTTGGTTGTATATGAAAGTGGAGGTGGCTAAAAAATGGACGCTGGTTTTTGGGGCTGAAATCCAGAGAACGTCCAGATGAGAGGGATGCCGAGCCCGGGCATCGCCCGGTGCACCCCCGGCATCCCTCTGAGAAATAATTATTTTCTCTGAAAATAATTATTTCTCTCTTTAGCGCGCGGGCGCCTGGGCGCGGTAACTGTGGCGGCGGGTAATCAGGATGCGATTGAAATCAACAAGACACTTGTATAGCAGTGCGAAATGCCAATCAGGTTGTGAACATAATGGTTGACTTAGTTGTGTAGTACTACTACGGTGCAACCAATCTTGTAGTGGTACTACGGGATAAACAACCAATCAAGAGGCATACACCATGGAAGTATTTAAACGGATAAAGGGCACGGCAACCAACAAAACGCGCGCCAGAGTATGGCTAGAGTCCGCCGAACTGGCGCTATATGGATTCCCGCGCGGGCAGCGTATCAACATTGCTTTCACTGACACTGAAATCATTATCACAGTAGACCCGGAAGGGGCTCGCAAGGTTGCCGGGCGGGAGCGCAATGGTAGAACGATTTGTATTTTAGATATTTGTTTCCCTACTGCGCAGCGTGACGCCATGTTTAAAGGCGCTGCGATGCTGTCGGTATACGCCACACCCGGTGAATTGAGGATTTCAGTATGAATACCTATAACGGCTGGACTAACCGAGAGACTTGGCTAGTAAACATATGGTTTATGGATTCGTTCGACGGTGAGCGCGTCTCGGCTGAATCATTGCGCGATAGGGTTGACGAGTATGTCGAGGAAATTGTCCCCAGTGCTTCCTTTGTTACTGACATGCTGGACCTCGGCCTTATCGATTGGACCGAGCTTGCAGATACTCACAATAGCGACCTGAAAATACAGGAGGCGGCAGAATGAATAATAAACAAATAGCCGAGCAGTTACTGCAGGACTACCAGAGCGGCCGCTACGCGTTCGAGGGGGACATGCTAGCCTTTCGCGTTGACGGGCTGACAGTGCGCTGCAGGAACCTGCAGGAGGCAGTACAGACACTCGCGGCGAAGTTCAGCAAGGCGCGACCGACTAACTATCATAGCCAGTCGTGGAAGGCCGCTAAACGGCGCCGCTAGCGTAGCAGTACTACACGCGATAACATACGGGGCCTTAAGGCCCCTTTATTTTGCCCGGAGAAACATGGCACCTGTAGATCAGAAAGAACGCACAAAGAGACTGATAAAGTCCAATGCCGAGCGCGGACTAAAACAGGTTTGTGTCTGGCTGCCTGAGGATAAAGTTGACGAGGTCAAAGCACTGGCTGCCCGGTACCGGGACCGCCACCTTAAGGATCTGGAGAAGTAACTATTTGAGCGGGTTATCACCTCAGGCTGTCACCTCAGGGTGCAGGTGTTGCTAGCAGGGTGCGCGGTTACTGGGACTTCAGGGTTCTGACACCAACACGCGCGGTGTTGCGGTCACAGCATATGCCCGGATTCCATCCAATATTGATCGATCTTCGCCAAGTCAACTATGTGTTCTTCGTCTGAATACATCACACTAAACGTGTTTGCCACCGGGTCCAGCCAGATCTGTCTATCCACATCACCGAAGCTATTTAAGAAAACGTGCGTTTTCGCCGGTACCTTGTCAACTATAAGCGCGACCAGGCGCTGCTCGAGCGCTGCTGACTCTTTGTCATATTTGCCAATGATCGCAGATCTCACCTGTGGCTTGCGGGAGACGAAACACTGGCTGGATGAGTCGACCCGGTTCTGGAGATCCGCCAGCCTATTCTCCAGTTTAATAACGGTACTGCCATCAGTCGCTAGAGAAGTCATATTAGTTTATCCATGTAGGTTTAACTGTGGGGGCGTCCGTGACGGGCTCAGAGTCGTTCTCCCGGTGATCGATCACGCGGGCAGTGCCGGGTATGGCACGCTCCTGACTACTAAGGCGGCTCTCTAGGTCAGCTATAGACTGCGCCATCATGGACATGCGACCCACTTCGGATGTACTGCGGACTGCAGCGAGTAGCTGAACGGATACATCCGGGGGGATACTACCCTCGGCGGTTGCCTTGAGCACCGACGCTGCGGCTGAGCTGAGATCAGTGAGATCTAAATCGAAGCTGATCGGGGCGCCGGTCGCCCGCTGATCGGGCTGTAATTTATTTGCGATCCATAGGGAGTCAGTTTTGCTGCCTGCTAGGGCGCGTTCCATGATCCCCTGAATCACTTTCTTCCGGTCACTGGCGGTTGTGCACTCCATCAGCAGGGAGGCGGCTTTAGGGCCGGTGTGGCGGACGATACCTTTTGCTGCCTGGTTCCCGGAGGCGAAAGTTCCCCGCCTGGTCCTGCCCGGCTTAGTAGACCCCGCTGCCTGTTCTGGCGCTGATTCTGGCCCAGAAGGGGTTGAATCAGCCCCAATAAGCCCTGCTGGATCCCCAGCCTCGAATATATCGTCAGTTGGCATTGCCGTACCCTTCCGTTATCAAACGGTCATATGTGGCCACCCATGTTACGCCCGAGCGGGGGTTAAATCCAGCGGGTAACCAGTAACCAAAAAAACCCAAAGACTTTCAGTTTTTTTACAATAGAAGAGAAAGAAAGTAATACTATTTATAGATATCTTTTATATTTATGGTTACTTGGTTACTTCTCTCTTCTCTAATCCCTCCCCGCCCTTATTCCTGCTGGCTTTCCGGGCAGTAACCAAATCGTAACCATCCGTAACCAATCAGCCGATTCGTAACCAAATCCTGTTGTTTTTATAGACGGCCAGCGGTTTTACAACCTCCCCTTTACCACCCCGCCGTCAAGAAATGCTCTCGGTAACCACTTTTTGTTATTTATGTAACCACTTTGGTTACGCGATTACTGCTCTGCGAAGGCATCCGCGACCTTCTGATGGAGTTCCTCGTCGCGCAACATATTGGCGACTAACTCCTGTATTTCGGTTCGATACCTTGCGTTGTACCTGGCCCACGCGTCCTTGTCCTGCCACTCCCCGGCGACATCTTTCATGAGTGCCATTCTCCGATTGGTCATTCCGCCGCCCGCGTGGAACCCGTCCTGTGGTGTAGGTAGTTTGATGCCGCCAATACGGGGTCGGGGTTTGGTCAGGCCATACGATCCTTGTGTTGTTTTCCTGAAAGCGGCCTCGAATGCTGCGTAGTATTCGGTCTGCGAGTGTCGATCACTCTCGTCGATGTTGAGCACGCTCTTCATTCGCCACACTAGCGCACTCATGACCTCCACTGGCGGGATGATGTCGTATGGCCATGCGTCGAGCACGGCACGCGCCAGGCGATCAGGGTCGCGTGTGCTGTGGTCTTGAATATCCTTCATGGCCGCGGTGATGGGAGCGGGTGCGGACATTTTGGAGAAGTCGGTGGGTATCGCGGTGAGGTAGTTCCACATATCGCGTTCGTAGCCGCCCTCATCGACCCAGTCGTGCAGGTTGCCATAATATTCCTCGCCGTCGGGGTGAGGCACGACTGGGTTGGTGATGACGTAGAACCGTCGGGGTTCGGTGCCGTTGGGTATGAACATGGCCGCGCCGTCGTTGTGGTTGGATAGGAACTGCAGGGAGAAGCTGACCCGGACCTTCTCTTTGCTGCCGTACTTGGTGTTGATAACGGCGTGTTTCAGTGACGGGTCGATGAGTGTCTTCAGTGCGGTGTATGCCTTCATCTGATCTCGGGTAGTGCTGTCGGCGAGTGTTTCGTCGACGGTGATGAAGACGCTTTTGAGGTGGTCATTGAACCCGCCCGATGGTTTGAGTAGTTCATCCTGATCCATCTCGGTGACGTTATCGATGCCCAGTACGCTCTGCAATACCTTGCTGATTAATGACCGACCGACGCCCTCATCGCCTGCGACCATGACAATGGCCGCGCCTCGGAACTCGGGGTATTGGATCTTGCACGCCAGCCATTCCCAGTAATAGGCGCGCTCGTCCTGGTCGGGTATTAGGAATGCGACGTGGTCGATAAAGGGTTGTATGTTTTCCATATCGACCGGGCCTGGTTCGTAGTATGGCATTCTGAAGGTATTCACCCGCAGGGCCCCGGCGGACTTCACCAGCACACTGCGATCTGCGGCGTCCCAAGTGGTGCCGTCGACGTGGATGGTGTGTGGTTCCTTGAGCCACAGGTCGACGGGATTGATTCTGGTGACGGACCCGTCGAATGTGATGACCTTGATCTTGTGTTGCATCCGTTTGAGGACGGGCATCTTTATCAGGTACCGGGGTTTGCTGATGTCCTTGACGTTCCACACGCCATCGTTGCGCATGTCGTGGACGTAGGTGCTGGCCAGCTCCGGGTATCGGTCGTGCACTGACAGCTCAGGCCCACCGGAGACCGCGACGAACTCGAGGAATTCTGAGGGCCCTCGGGTCTCGCAACTATTATGGAAGCAGTTAAACCCTCGTGAATTCTGATACACACCTTCGCCCCAGCCCATGGGTGAGTACCCGGCGTTGTCCTTGCCGGGGCCTTTCTCGGTGTGTTCACCGTGCCACGGGCATTGTATATCGACCCACTGGTCGCGTTCTTGATAGACCGTGCCTTCGTCGTACATCCACTCCAGCGCAGGGTCGACAATACCGTCGACAGTCGGCGCCATGAGGGGGACTGGTGACCACAGGGTGGTGCCCTGCACTTTGCACAGCCGGGTCTTGCGCACCTGTTCGGCGTCGTCGACGATGTCCTGCCAGGTGGTGTTGATGTTGAGACTTTGCAGCAGGTTATCAGGGGTCCACAGTGGGCCGTCTGACTTGATGAGTTTGACGGGCATATCTTCCTGCCCCTTCTTCATATTGAACCCTGCGGGCAGTCTGACCAGCTTCGTGGGCATGTTACCGCCAGCGTCGGTATAGCCTGAGCTATAGACCAGAGAAACGAACGTCTGAGCGTGGTCGAGGTTGTCGATGGGTTCTTCGAGGATGAACCCCCATTGTTCGTTCCCGGCACTGGACTCGATAATGTAGCTGGGCTCGAGACCCTCGGGCAGATCGGCTTTATTGATCTTGGTGCCGATGTCGTCCAGTACTACGACGTGCAGTCGGCAGAAGAGTGCTTTCCGGTTGTACAGGTTGCCGTCCTCGGACCGATAGCATGTTGATGTACCGAAGTAACAGGCCAATGGCTTCTTCGCCCGGCCGAGCTTCTTTGTCAGTTGTGCGGGGGTGGTGGGATATCCGGGGATACCGGAAGTTGACCAGGTTAGGGTTTCTTCGCCCTCGATCAGTTTGGTGTGGAACACGTTACGAAGGAACTGGGTTACTTCGTCGGGGTTATACTTCATATTTGGGACCACTTCTAGTTTGGGTGGGGTGGCCTCTTCTGCTTTGTCTGTCATGTTTACTCCTGTGCCGGTGTTCGCCGGGGGATTATTATGCGGTTGTGATCTCGATGGTGAAGGGCCGGTCAATCATCACGACCGGTGGCTGGAGTGTGTTGTCGGTAGCTTCACGTAGATGTAGCATAGGAGCACTCCCCTTCCTTAGGCGGTAGTGCGAGTATCTGCCCCCGAGGCCCTGCGAAGGCCTTGGGGGTTTCTCGTTCTGGGGTATTCATTACGCGGCGACTCCTTCTTGCTGTTCAACAAAAAAGATTTCGAGTGAATCCCCGTACAAGTAGCGCGCTTGTGCTGCGATGATGTCCGGGCTGTAAACCCAGATCTTATTGCCAGGCTTGCGCCGGACGCCTTTGGGGAAATCCTCCTGACGTCGCAGGAAGTAGTAGTTGGTGCGGCCAACGCCCAGCGTCTCGCATGCCAAAGCTATGGTGTGTAGCTTGTTCGGTATTCTGATCTGCATGTGGTTCTCCCATGCCCAATAAGGTTTAGCATAGGGAGGCGGGGAAGTTTCAGACGTGCGGAAACAGGCCAGCAATCCTACGCGTTAGCGTAACGATTCATTCTCTGATTTCCTTTTATTTCGCGTTTTGCCCGGACGGGCACCTGGCGACCAACAGGTTGCGCTGAGTTTAAAGTCCTTGAACAGCGGCTGACTATTGATACGAATCCTAGCTTACTATCGCGGGCGAACACAACCCCCCTATACCCGAGGTGAGAATGTCACCTCAAGTGTCACCTCAAAGGTTCTTAAACCCCAGAAACAAGAAAGGCCACCTCTCGGTGACCTCTTGAAACCCCCGTATTTACTGGGTTTTATATGGTGGAGCTAAGCGGGATCGAACCGCTGACCTCAACACTGCCAGTGT
>JBALVO010000129.1:0-10602 GCA_036961445.1 Halioglobus sp. | reverse complement strand
GGTTTCGGGTCAAGTCGGGCAAGGCCGCTGGCCATCTGGTCTCGTCCAATCTACTCAATCAGAACTTCCATGCCGAGCACCCTAACGAACGCTGGTCTTCTGATATCACCTACATTCACACAACGCAGGGCTGGTTATTCCTGGCCATCGTGATGGATCTGTATTCACGCAGGATTGTGGGGTGGTCAATGGATCGCAGCATGAGCCGATACCTAGTCATCGATGCGTTGAGAATGGCCTTAGGCCGTCGCCAGCCATCTGAGGGCCTTGTACATCATTCGGATCGGGGGGCGCAGTATACAAGTGACGAATTCCTTGCTGAACTTCGGGAAAATGGTATCAAGTCGAGCATGAGTGGCTCAGGGAATTGCTATGACAATGCGGTCGTGGAGAGCTTCTTCGGTGTGCTGAAACGTGAACGAGTTAATCGCGTCAGTTATCGCACCAGGGCCGAAGCGCAGTCTGATCTATTCGAATACATCGAGGTGTTCTACAATCAAAAACGGCGTCACGGCTATCTGGGTAATGTCAGCCCAGCCGCGTTTGAAAAGTGGACAGCCGGACTATACGAAACCGTCCACTAAATCAGGGCAAGACCAGTTAGGCGAAAGCAGACATCACGCCATGTCCGCTAACACCTCATAAGGGGAATTCACGAGGGCGGATATAAGCAGCATTTTGCTAGAGAATAAAATTCATCCAGGTGGAAATCCACTGCAGTATTTTCGCCAGGATATTGATGGGATTACCCTCGTCGGTGAATACGGTAACCTGCGCCAGTTTACCAGGCTGCCGCAAATGTGCCGGGGCATCTGCTGGAAAGGCCACGCGGATGGGATAGCCATTACTGGCCGCCATGATCGCCTGTGCCGGCGAGGCAGCGGATTCAACGGTAACCTGTCCCTGGATAAGCCCCTGGACGCTTCCGATAACTTCGCTCTGAAACACTTGCCCAGGCGCGGAGGTGAAGGTCACGGTAGCTTGCTTGCCAGGCGCAATACCCGACAGGCCATTTTGCTTGACGATGGCAGCTATGAATACCTCACCGGTATCGATAAAGGTAAGTGCGGCGGTCCTGCTATTGACCCGTTGCCCGGGACGCAGGGAATTGAGAGTGATATAACCATCAGCCGGGGCATATATAACGGCATTTTCAAGTTGATATCTGGCATTTTCAAGTTGTGCCCTGGCCTGATCGTACTGGGCTTGCTTCTGGTCCAGAGCAAAGGCTGCAACCGCGCCTGTTTTGACCAGTCTCCTGGCATCGGATAATTCCAGTTCTGCGAGCTTGGTAGCTGCTGTCCAGTTATCCACCGCATATTGAAAAGGGCGAGGATCAATACTGAATAGTTTGTCACCGGTAGAGACAGACTGTGCCCCCTGTACATAGACCCGCTCCACCTGGCCACTGACCAGTGGATAAATCTGCTGGGCATGTGCCTCTACCACCGCCATTTTCGATGCCGGCGTGTAGTATTGCAGGGCTCCCACAACTACAAGGGCAATTGCCAGGGCAGCCGTATACACGGTGACCTTCCAGCCGCGACTCCAGGGAAGCCACTCGAACTTGAAGAAGATGAGCCACACGACGCCAAAGAATATTGATAGAACAATTAGCACGATTCCTTACCCTTATCTTATTACTGGAGCCCAAGTATGCACTGTAGCTTCTCGGGGTGCGTGAATGTCCGCTGTGTGTTGACGAAAGCCGACCCTCAGATCATTGTAGCCCAAACGGCCGCTTGTAGGCGAAAGCAGACATTACGGCCCTGGACGGGCTTGAAGGTTGGAAACGTCCGCTTTCACCTCACAGCAGACTAAGTCAGGAAGCAATTTCGACCCGAACCACGCCTGCTCTGCGCCTGGAGTTGTTAGAAGCCATGTTGGTGCATGGTTTAAACAATAGAGTAGGGCATGCCCGCGTACGCGAGGGTTTTAATGTAGGGCTCGACCATCGCCGCCCCATCACAACAACAGCGGAACCTGATATCACTAATAGAGAGGTCAGAGGTCAGAGCTCTGCGCGAGGATCGAAGGCGTCCTGCAAACCGTCGCCGAGGAAGTTGAAGCATATCACCGTGACGAAGATGAGCAGCCCAGGCCAGATGGCCAGCATCGGTGCTTCCCAAATTGTTTCCTGGGCATTGGTGAGCATGTTGCCCCAGCTAGCCATGGGCGGCTGGATGCCGAGCCCGAGGAAGCTCAGTACAGATTCCAACAGAATTACGTTACCCACTGACAGCGTTACGGCGACGATAATCGGCGACAACAGATTGGGCAGGATGTGGCGGAACATGATACGCCGGTGGCCACCGCCGGAGCCCTCCGCGGCAAGCACGAAGTCGCGTTCCTTGAGGCTTAGTGTGGCGCCGCGCACGAGGCGCGCCACCGTGGTCCAGCCGAGCAGGGAGACGATGACGACGATGCGTGCAAAGCTCACGTTCTCCGAGTTCGCCAGCGCGCTCGGCAGGATCTTCTCCAAATCGATGGCTGCCAGCACGATTAACAGCGGCAAGGTTGGCAGCGAGACGATGCTGTCGGTGGTGCGCATCAGCACTGCATCCAGCCGGCCGCCGAAGTAGCCCGCGGCAAGACCGACCACCGTGCCTATGCTCGCCGCGATAAGGGCTGCCACCAAACCCACAAACAGCGACACCCGGCCACCGAACAACAATCGCACAAGCGCGTCGCGGCCGAGTTCGTCGGTGCCTAGCCAGTGCACTTGGTCTCCCGGCGCCATACGGTTCATCAGGTCCACGCCGTTCGCCTCCACACCCAGCATCTGTTCGATCAGTCCCGCAGACAGAACCAGAATGAGCAGTACCGTCAACACGGCGAGGCTGAACATGGCCAGCCGATGGTGAACGAAGCGTTGCATGGCCAGTGCGACGGGCGAATTGGGGTTCATCTCTGTGCGCCTCCAACGACAATGCGTGGATCGAGCCAGCCGTAAGCGAGGTCTGCGAGTAGGTTGGCGAATAGCACGAGGCCGGTAGCAAACATCAGGGCAACCATTGCGAGGTTGTAATCATTGCCGAGCACGGCGTCATAGATGAGTTTACCCATGCCGGGCCACGAGAAGATCGTCTCAGTGATCAGCGCGCCGGAGAACAGGAAGCCGAAGTCCAGAGCGAGGATGGTCACGAAAGGGATCAGCGCGTTACGCAGGGCATGCAGCCAGATCACCCGGCGTCGCGGTGCGCCTTTAGCGCGCGCTGTACGCACGTAGTCCTGACGCATCACCTCGAGCATGGCCGAGCGCACATAGCGGACGTAGCCGCCTACGCTGGCGATGGTAAGCGTGGCTACCGGCAGTGCGAGGAAGCGCAATTGCTCGCCGATAGAGGCGCCACTCGGTGCCATACCGCTGGCTGGCAGCCAGCCGAGTACCACCGCAAACAACAGCATCATGATGAGGCCGAGCCAGAACTGTGGTACCGAGATGCCGGCAAAGGCGAACAGGTTAATTCCGTAGTCGAACGGGGAGCGTGGCCGCGACGCGGCCAGCACACCAAGGGGCACGGCGATGCTGACAGACAGGCCGATCGCGCAAGCGAGCAGCTGCACCGAGTTGCCGAGGGCCGGGCCGATCACCGACAGTACCGGTTGGGCGTAGAGTCGGGAGAAACCGAGATCGCCGGACAAAGCTGTGCCTGCCCAGTTGAGGTAACGCTCGATGATCGGTTTGTCGAGGCCGTATAGCGCGCGCAGTCGTTCAGCGTCGGCAGGCGTCATCATTGGATTGGAGGCAATCATCATGTCGACGGGATCTCCCGGCATGAGACCGATAAGCCCATAGATCACGAACGACATGATCAACAACACCAGTAGAGACTGACCGATTCGGGAAACGACGAAGCGGATCACGCCAGTGCCTCTGCGTTGTGACAGGCAATCAGGTGCCCGGTATTGCCCATGGGCGCCAGCTGCGGTGTCTCCTTTCTACAGCGCTCGGTGGCGTGTGCGCAGCGCGGATGGAAACGGCAGCCGGTAGGTGGTGCCAGCGGGCTCGGCGGGTCACCTGGCAGTATGCGACCAATGCGGCGCTTGCCCGGGCGGATCTCCGGCACTGAGGCCATCAGGGCGCGAGTGTAAGGATGTCCCGGGCTAGCGAAAAGATGGTCTCTCGATGCCAGTTCGACAATACGGCCGAGGTACATTACCGCTACTCGGTCAGCGATGTGGTGCACCACTGCAAGATCATGGCTAATGAACAGGTAGGTGAGTGAGAACCGGCTGCGCAGATCCACCAGCAAGTTGAGGATTTGGCTCTGCACCGAGACATCAAGCGCCGAGACCGGTTCGTCGGCGACAATAAAGTCTGGATTCAGCACCAGTGCCCGGGCCAGGGTGATGCGCTGGCGCTGACCGCCGCTGAACTCGTGCGGATAACGGCGGAGGTCACGGGGTGCAAGGCCAACGGCTTCCAATAGCTCCATTACCCGCTCGCGGCGCTGGGGGCCAGGGTAAAGATCGAAGTTCTGCAGTGGTTCTGACAGGATGGTTTCCACCGGGTGGCGCGGATTAAGTGACGACACCGGGTCCTGAAAAACCATCTGCACGTGTCTACGTAGGGGCTTGAGTTGGCGCCGGCTGAGTCCCGTTGCGTCCTGGCCCCGGATCAGCAGCTGACCGGCGCTCGGCTGCATCAGCAGCGCCAGCATGCGGCCGAGGGTTGTCTTGCCGCAGCCGCTCTCGCCTACCAGGGCCAGGGTCTCGCCAGCATGGATCTGCAGGTCTACCGCATCCACGGCATTCACGTGCGTCGCACGTGCGCCGTGACCCACCGTGAAGATGCGGCTCAGGGCGCGGCTCTCAACTAGCGCAACCGCTGGCTCAGGCATGGGTGACCTCGTGGCAGGCCACGCCGTGGCTAGTCGCGATCAGGTTGTAGTTGGGCCGCATAGAGCTGCATGCTGCAGAGGCAGCCAAGCAGCGGGGCTGGAAAGCGCAGCCGGGGCCACGTTCGTCCGGTCCAGGTACCCGTCCGGCAATGGCCGGCAGCACCCCAAGGCTGTGCTCAATGCGGGGCGCTGTTTGCAACAGTGCGCGGGTGTAGGGGTGTTGCGCGCCATCGATGACATCGGCGGCGCTGCCATGCTCTACCACTCGACCCGCGTACATTACTGCGATTTCGTCGGCAACGTGTGAGACGACACCGAAGTCGTGACTGATGAACAGGATGCTGGTGCCGAGGCGATCCTGCAGATCGAGTATCAGGTCGATAATCTGCGCCTGGATGGTCACGTCAAGAGCCGTGGTGGGCTCGTCGGCAATGAGGATGTCCGGGTCACAGGCAAGCGCCATGGCGATCATTACCCGCTGGCGCATGCCGCCGGAGAGCTGGTGCGGATAGTCCGCAGCGCGCGAAGTGGGATCGGGTATGCCCACCGAGTCGAGCGCCTCGATGGCCAACTCGCGGGCCTCGGCGGCGCTGAGCTGTCTGTGCAGGCGCAGCGATTCTGCGATCTGCCAGCCCACCGAGAACACCGGATTCAGAGCACTCATCGGCTCCTGAAAGATCATCGAAATGCGATTGCCGCGCAGGCGTGTCATCTGCGCGTCGTCAAGGCGCGTGAGGTCTGTACCGTCGAAGCTCATCTGCCCCGCGGTAATCCGCGCAAAGGGAGGCAGTAAGCCAAGGATGGCGAGCGCGGTGAGCGACTTGCCGCAGCCGCTCTCGCCTACCAGGGCGAGGGTGCGATTGCGATCCAGCGCGAACGTCAGGTCTTCGATCACGCTCACGTGTGGCGCGTTGCCGTGCCGGGTATCGAAGCCAACGTCGAGGCCCTGCACGGAGAGCAGTGTGTCGCTCACTCGGCTACGCTCCATTCTTCCACCCACTGGGAGGTGGACATCAGGTGGCCTGGCTGGCGGACGCCCTGCAGCCATTTGGGAAGGATGTCGACGTTGGTGCGGAAGTATAGCGGTAACACTGGCAGCTTTTCCGCGTAGATGCGCTGCAACCGAGCCCAGAGCGGAAGCCGCGCGTCGGGATCGAGGGTACTCTCGATCGACTCGATCAGGGCATCTACCTCCGGGTCGATGAAGCCCGTGTAGTTCTGGCCTGAATAGCCGTTCTCTTCGCTAGGAATCTGTGTGGAGTGCAGCAAGGTTCTGGGTGTGGGCTCCGGCCAACTTGCCCAGGCGTACATGGCCAGGCCATCGAATTTGCGTTTGCGTGCGGTCTCGCCGAAAAAGATACGCGGCGCTTCATTGCGAATGCGCAGATCGATGCCGACCTCGCGCCACTGGCTTTGCAGCACCTGCTCGACGAGCTCGCGCGTCTTGTCGCCAGCGGTAGAGAGAATCTCGATCTGCAGGGGTTCACCGGCCGCGTTGCGGCGCACGCCGTCGGGCCCCGGCATCCAGCCCGCAGCCTCCAGCAACCCTGCCGCCCTGGCGGGGTCGTGCTTATATTGTGGAACGTCCGGTGACCAAACCGCATCAAGTGGATGAATGTTCGAGTGCGCCACCGGCAGCTCGTCGTCGAACAAACGCTCCACCAGCAGTTCGCGGTCCATGCCGTACATCAGGGCCTTACGCACCCGCAGGTCGGCGAGTATCGGGTTGTCCAGCTGGACGTCGATATGCTCGTAGAGCAGCCCCGGCTTGAACATCACTTGGAAGTCATCGCCGTGGCGCTTGCGGAAGGCCAGGGCCTGGTCAATGCTCATGCCCAGGTCACCGGCGACCATATCAATACTGCCCGACAGCAGGTTGGCCTCCAGAGTTGTGGTCCGCTCTATAGCGCGTACCGTGATCGAGTTGAACGCCGTAACGGGGCCAGTCCAGTAGGGGTTGCGCTCCAGGGTGATGTGCGACCCACGAGAAGTCTCAGTGATCAGGTAGGGGCCGCTATACAGACCCGGGTTGGTCGGCTCCGTCATGTAAAGCGTGCGGTTCTTGTACTCTGCCGGTGCATCTTCAAATATGGCGCGCTCAAGATGGGCAGGCAGAGGGGAGAAGCGAAAGATGGCGTTATATCCGAAGAAGCGACGGTCCGTGTGGATCACCATGGTGCGGTCGTCAACGATCTCCAGGTCGATCATTGTTCGCCACGTCTCCATGGCAATGGCGCCGGACTGGGGATGTTGGCCGACCTCGCGCGCAAACGCGTAGTCGGCCGTTGTCACCGGCGTGCCGTCCCCCCAGAACTGACCTTCTTTCAGCACCCAGGTCACCGCCATGCCCGGTTTTCCGTCTACGGTGGTCTCCAGTTTCGCCAGACCATTGCCGATGGTTGGTAGCGTCTCGCAGGTTTGGCACTCGGTAACCCACTCATGGTTATAGCGCACCAGCGATCGATGCGAGAAACCGAGCACATAAGACTTGGCGACCATGCTCCCTATGACTGGATTCAGGGTCGATGGGTACTGAGTGATGCCGATCGTGAGCGTGTCGATACGACCGCTGCCGGTGCTGTTGTCTGGTGTGGCCGTCGGTTGAGGATCAGAACATGCGGCGAGCGCGAGCCCGCAGAGAAGTAGTAGGGCGGTGCGGACGTGGCTGAGCATTCGAGTGGTGCCTCCTTGCATGGCCTGCGCAGGCCGCACTGTCACAATCGATGATGAAGATTAAGTACTTATTGGGAAAAAATCTATTCGCGATGTACCAATGTAACTGACTACCCTGTTGCTTGGTCATCGCTATACGAAATAGCATAGACGCTATTACTGCGCGCATCCACTCTATCGAGGTTTGGCGCAGTCAAGGTTCAATGCACACCTAATCTTACGGTGGTTTCTTTCCTGATTGAGTGCTGTTGAATCCAATTCGCTTGAGCTAAAAAGGCCGTTTATCTGGTGATGCTATGCGGTTCAGTAGTGGAGGCCGCTTCGTGTAAAGCGGCAATGTAAAAATGTAAATTGATTTTGGCCGCTTGTAGGCGAAAGCAGACGGTATCCATCCCAGTCAAAGCTTCGGCCAGCTGCATGAATTGAAAAATTGATGTAGAGAAAGGCTTCCCTTCACAGGAGGAAGTCGTCATGTATCAACTAGCAGCATCAAAACATCACTTTATCCCTTGGAACAAAGGCAGGCTTTGCGGGCAGAAGCGCCCATTGAAGCTACAAGAAATCTGGTCCATTCGCATCAGATTGCAATTACGGAAGTGTACTCGCGACCTGGCCATGTTCAATCTCGCCCTCGACAGCAGATTGCGAGCCTGCGATCTTATCGCGCTTCGAGTGGCTGATATCGCCCAAGGTAGCCGGCTACAGTCCCGAGCGAGGATCATACAACGAAAGACCGGCCGCCCCGTCCAATTCGAGCTCACGGAGCAGACGCGCCAATCCGTTGAGCAGTGGATTAGGGTAGCCAATCTTCGACCTTCTGGTTTCGTCTTCCCGAGCCGGATTGATAAAACCAATCACTTGTCTACGCGACAGTACGCCCGGATAGTTGACCGCTGGGTATCAGATATCGGATTGGATACCTCCCAATATGGCACCCATTCACTCAGGAGGACCAAGGCATCACTGATCTATCGAAAGACCAAGAATCTTAGAGCCGTGCAATTGCTTCTGGGCCACACGAGCCTGGAGAGCACCGTGCGAAATCTGGGGATTGATGAAGATGACGCACTCGAAATCTCTGAGCAGATCGAAATGTGACCAGAGACTGGGGTGGCCACGATGCTGAGTCGCCCCGAGGCGCTAGGTAAATGGAGGCCAACCGTCTCCTTTCGCCTACAAGGAGTCGTTTAGCTATGATATGTTTACTTCCCATAACGAGCTCAGTTGAACTGCGCATGAAAGTCTAAAAATCGGTCTTTCACGTAACTTAGTCATTACAAAGACCTGTCACGGTTCTAGTTCCAGAGCGAGGTTAATACGATGAGTCTCACCATTATAAAAGGTCACTTCGACGGTTTGAGCGGCGCCCTCGAAGATATTATGGAAAAGAATCTATTTCCAACTACCTATGCAACTAGTCATGCAACGGCTGCGAATTTTCATTGGCACAGTTATGATGTATTAGCCTATATGGTTAAGGGGAAAACTTACTTTCTCGATGCCGATAACAATGAGCATCAACTTGAAGCTGGCGACCTTATAACCGTTCCAGCCCGTACGTTGCACGCAGAGGGTGCAATAAACGAGTCAGTCGTCATGCTGATTGGGCTAGCGGAAGCACTTCCTATGGACCAGTTTTTGTTGCAGCGTGATCCAGATGAATTGTAAGAGTAGTCATTTTTAGCCATTAATGTGGACACAAAATGACGCGGTAATCGGCTCTCTTTATTTAGGGCGTTAACGACCGCTATGGCTGAGAACGGGTGAGTATTTATATTGAGGTGTTAGCTGCCGTTCTCCGCTGAAACCTGAAATGAGTTCAGGCCATAAGAGAAGGTTTGGACTGCCTTCCTACCCAGATCTGCAGTTAAATGAAATGGCCCAGAGGATGATCGGCAATAGCCCGGCTGATCCCACCACTGTGGTGATACCTATGGAACAGGTAAACAAGATTTAGAATCGTTGGTGGCTAGACCAGAATCCAGAGACCAACGATCAAAAGCATAAAAACCATAACGGTGATAGGAATCACGGTATTCCCTCCCCAATTAGATTGCTCTTATAGAGTGCGTCGTGGGCGTAGTAAAGAGCAGCCCCATGCATGCCTTAAACGGGGCATATGAACAAGCAGCGATTTAGGCCGCTTTCGCCTGGTTTGCGACCTTAGAGCCGTGATATTCTTTTGGCAGAAAACGACTCGAAGCGGACGCTCGTGACGATTCTGAATCCGTTTTTTTTTATGAAGAAATTTCACTAAGATAGCTGTTATGAGTTGCGTATTGGATGAACCTCATCGCCACTAGTAAACATCAATCGAATTATCCAAGACCGATCGCCTTCGAACCTGGAGACCTATTGAAACTTGGAGAACCCGATAGCGAATATCCTGGCTGGATATGGGTCACGACCCCAGATGGAAATCAGGGCTGGGCGCCAGAACAATACCTCGTCGTCCATGACAATTCGTTGGAGGCAAGGGCCAGCCAGTCTTACTCCGCATACGAACTGAATACGCAAGCTGGTGAAAGGCTGGAAGTGTTACAGGAGTTAAATCAATGGGTGCTAGTTCGAAATTCTACTGGCAACATCGGGTGGGTCCCCCGTGAAACCACTACTCCCGTATAACAAGTGCTGTCAATTGGAGATCCGAACCGCCGTCGCAAAAATCCTTCTCTGTACATAGAGTTTAGCGTGTTGCGTTGACCGTTTGAATTCGCACCTAAAAGTGGTCGTTAGCTGTAGAGAAAATGCATCGGCTTTATGGGTAAAAGACAACGGCCCACCGAAGAAGACTGCATTGCCGCAGAACCATCAAGACAATACCTAAAGTTACCGTTTAATCGGGCAGGGTGCAGAGGCGCTTGTAAGTGTTCACGAGCCGACTCTATCAATATCGGCCAGTTAACTTCGCGATACCTCGGATTAATTGGCCCATTGTTCACCTCTCATCGCAAAGTTACATAATTTATCATGAAAAGTGTTGGGTATAATCAGGCAGTATCAGACCATGCTAACGCCCTGTGAGGTAGGATTTTTTTGAAGGCTCTACAAATTTTGTCGATTGTTATACTGCTTATAGGCGTCA
>JBALVO010000128.1:0-10660 GCA_036961445.1 Halioglobus sp. | reverse complement strand
CCGTCCTTGAGCCGGTATCCAGCTTTGTGGATCAGATGTGTAGAAATTGCGCGGTAAATGATGCCCAGCACCTTGCCCATTGCCTGGGGATGAGCAGCGAACAGGTATCGTAGAGGGAATGGAAAGCTGATGACCCACTGACGCAATGGCACATCGGGAAATACTTCATCCGAGAGAAGGGCCGCTGTCTCGGCCATCCGGCGGGCGCCACAGCTTGGGCAGAATCCGCGCTTCTTGCAGGAAAACGCTACGAGCCGCTCGAAGTGACACTTATCGCAACGTACGCGCAGGAACCCGTGTTCGAGGCGACCGCATTTGAGATACGCTTCAAATTCTCGATGGACATGTGCTGGCAGGGACTTGCTTTGTGCATCGAGTTCTTCAATCAGGGTAGGGTAGTGTTTCTCTACAAGTTGGTACAGCAGAGTTTGCTCTGGGCGATGGCGTTCATAGGTGTCACCCATCCCCCCGGCATAGTCGGGCGCTCTAAGCAGTTATAAGTCTATGATTTACAAGAAAAGTGGTGGGCCCAGAAGGACTCGAATCCGCACGTGGCCCGCTTCGACCACCCGATTATGAGTCGGATGCTCTCGGGGGATGTTGGCTAGTAACCGGAAGAAAGCTAACGGGTTTTGCTGGTGGGCCAGGGCAGGGTGGCAGAGACCGAGCTTATGCCGAGATTGATGGCGGGTTATAACAAGCCGGGTGGCAGTGAGTGGAAGAGGGGCAAGGGGTTTTTGAAACCGAAATTCGAACGAGCGCCGAACTAAACCGATTGCCAATTCTCTGACTCTGAGCATGAATTAGCAATTCACCACCCACAGGTGAATGTTTCACGAAATTGCAGGGGACACCGAGTAAACCCGAGTAGACAACCTGGCCAGCACATTCCGTTTATCTTTCCTATACTTAAGCCACTGAGCGCATCGCAGACTCGAACAGAGCCTGTTGTTCAGTCGGTGCAAAACAACAAAGATGAGGAGAATCTCATGAAGGCTTTCTATTTCGCAGTGTCGCTAACCTTGCTGATCGGCTCGTCGGTCCATGCCGGCGATTTTGATCGAGACGGAAGAGATGACGCCAGGCTTACGATCGCGGCGCCCGAGGCGTCCTATGTCAGGTACAGTGTCCGTGACGGTGTAAGCACGTCTCAGTACAAGAATCGGCGTGGCGCGTTGGCGACCACTCAATGGCCGCTGATACTCAGGTTCGAGAGTCGAACGGCCGTAGGCTTTGCCGCCAGCGCGACCGCCGACGAAAGAAAGCGCGAGGCGTTGGTACTGGTCGATCCGGATGACTGCTACAACCTCGCCTCACTGGTCGATGACTTCATGCTGCCGTCGTTCGACCCCGATTGTGCCGGCTGGGCTGAAGATGAAACCTACATCGAAGTTCAGACCGAGAAATTCGATACATTCGAGTTGCGAGACAATCGCCAGACAGGTAACGACGTTATTCGTGACCAGCTGGTCGACGACCAGTATCGGGATGGCGAGTTGCTGAACACTCCCTACCTGTTGCTCAAAGGCAAGATCAATGCCGTCGGCCCTAAAACCGGCGGACCGGTCAGCGGCGACCCCGAGCAGCCGGAGCTCGACGGTTACGGCTATGGCACCGACGACGATTTCGTCAGCTTGGTGATATTGGCGGATGTCGGCGGCGCGAGAGTATTCGATCTGGACTTCAACCGGGTACCCGGTGTCGTTCGGAACCTGGCCGGGTTCGTTAACGTCGTATCGGCAGAGCTTCTCGATGGCCGTGGGCAAACGGCAATTACGGCTACTACTCATCCGCTGGCAGGCTTGTTTGAGCCAATCGCCGTGTTCGACTTCTCGGTGACCAATCCTGAGTATTCGGATTTTGACTATTTGCAGCGTGTAGACAGCAGCCCCATCAATGCATTTCAGTTGATGTCAAAAGTGCCGGTCAAAACAGATCCTCCGTCGGAGGCCAACGAGTTTTACGATGAGCTTTTGTCAACGTATTATCCGGTCGATATCAAGATTCGCGCCGTCGTCGTCGAACGCCAGGCACCCGCTTTCGTTCACGATCTGAATGAGGACGGCAAGTTTTCAGCAGTCGACGTTCGGATGGCAGGATATGAGCTTGCCTCGAACGAAGTCGAAATAAGCCTGACGCTGACGCACGACAACCTGCTCATCGAAAGCCAGCAAATCAAGTGCCTGCCACGAACACTACTTTTCGCCGATCTCGATGGCGACGGCAAGAACGGGGAACCGTTCAAGTGCTCTGGAAAATCAGGGTCAGGCAGGTCGCGCAGGGTACCTTAATGACAGGCCACCAGAATCAGGGCGAACTGCTGCTGGTCGCAAGATCCGCCTGATATTCTGCAAGTAACTGTCGTGCGCGCGTCCGATCCAATTCCAGATCAAGGCGCAGGTCTCCGGGGTCGCGTTCGCTGGCCGCCTGTGCGGCCAGTTCGACCGCTCGCTCCATGTCGCCTTTGGCAGCATAAAGCCTCGCCAGCCCCGTCTTGTAGATCGCGTATTGGTAACCGGGTTGATCGCTGACAAGCTCGAAGTGGCGCGAGGCCGATTCGAGGTCGCCCATTGACAGTGCGGACAGGCCCGCAAGGTAGGCAGCCGTTTTCTCAGCGTTGTCGAAGGGATCGGTGCCTTGCTCGACGAACGACCGGATCGTCCCTATGTCACGCTCAACGTCGTCGAGCGCATCCCGCTTCAGATTCAGCAGTGCGCGGGCAAAGAGATAGCGGATCGCGGGCACTTGAGCGACACTAACGGACTCGTCGATCAGGGAACGGGCACGTTTGATGTCCCCTAGTTCCATGTACGCAGTGCCAAGCTCGGATAATGCCATCGCCAGACGAAGACCTTCCTCACGAATCTGTGGCATCAAGGCGGTCAGCGACTCGATCGATAGCTCAAATAGCCGGCCCCCGCGGAGTACGCCCGCGACTTCGAAGGCGGCGTCGATTCGAAAACTTGGTACGATATCCTCGTTTTGCACAACCAAATTCCACAACTCAACGGCCGCATCGATCTCCCCTTGCAGATAACGACTTCGTGCCAGCCCAATAGTCGCCACCATGAAGCCCGGTTTGAGCTGCAATGCATGCACGTGATGTTCAATTGAGCTGTCAATGTCGCCCTGGAGCAGTGCGAGATCGCCCAGTAGTGCGTATGCGTAGGCATCGTCCGGCCGCATCGATGCGTACTTCGTCAGCGCCTGCTTCGCCTCATCAAGCTTGCCTGCGTCAAGCAGCCGCTCACCGAGGGCCATCCAGGACGTCGGGTCGTAGGAATGTATCTCGCTCAGGCGCCGGAACTCGTTGATGGCATCATCGTCCTGAAAATTCAGCCAGTAGGCTTCGGCAAGCAGTGTCCCGGCCTCCGTTTCGTATGGATAAAGCTCCACAAGCTTTTTGTAAATCGCGATAGCTTTCTCCGGGTCCCGTTCAGCCACGAAATAGGCCCGTGCCCCGTCGACATATAGTTGCAAGCGTTCCGAGAGATTTGCATCGACCGGAATTTCATCGAGGGTCTCTATCGCAAGTTCCGCACGGCCGGTGGCCTCATAGACCTGCGCCAGACGGAACCGCGCAATGTAATAGTCCGGGGCGATGGCCAGCACCGCATCGTATGCGCTTTCGGCCGCCTGGTATTCGAAATCGATAAAATAGGCAAGCCCCGCAATATATGCCTCGTAGGCTTCGACATTTTTGATCGCGAAATCGGCTTCGTACAGGCCAACCTGTTCCTGGTGGGGAATACGCAACGCCTGTTTGATGCGGACGTTGAGGTCGGGGACGCTCGCAATGAGATCTGCAACACTGCCTTTGCTGGTCCGCGCGCTATGAATTTCGATGCCTTCTTCGATATCCTCGATATGGATTGTCAGCACGATACCGGATGGCGTTTCTACATATTCACCATCTATCAGGTAGTCAACACCGATGTTCCTGGCAACGCCAGATATTTCTTCAGGGCCGCTCGCATCGACGATTAGCTCGCGCCAGCGGGACTTCGACAGCAGAACCACGTGCCTCGATTCCGCTAATTCACTGCGTATCATCGTGGCAATGCCCTCGCCGAGCCACGCATTCTGGCCCTGCTCAATCAACCTGTGGGGCGCATTTACGGCAATCACCGGAGAGCTCTTGATTGCGGGCCGGCCAATGGTCGGTTGCTGGATTACGTCATCCCACATCCACCACAGGACACCGGTCGACATTGTCATGGCAACCAGCAGCATGGCCGCGCGCGGCCAGCGTCCCTGAACACGCGAATAGCGAGAATCCGGGGTGCGCTCGATTCCTTTGCCGGAAATATCCACGGTCCATGCCAGCAACATGGCCGGCGGAAAGCCGACTATCAGCAGGATAATCAAGGCGCGCATAGCCCAGTCGGGTGCCCCGAATTCCGGAAAGACTATCGACCCGACCTGCACGACGACCCAGGAAACGACGATATACGCGCCAGCGGACCGGAAAACGCGGCGTCGCGCCAGTTCCGCTACCAGGCCATATTTTTTATTGCTGTCGTCCATAGCACGATTTTTTTTGGTGTGCGGGCGTGGGCATCGTACACCGAATAACAATGCGAATGTCCGATGTGGCAAATCTTCGGTGCATAGAGAATACCGTGACGCTGCTCGTTGCATCAATCTAGTCATGCAACGAATTGGAATTACCTAAGTATAATAAGTATTAGTGGGGTGTCGAGAGGAATTGGTCGTCCAGAAAATAGTCTCGAACCTGAAATGGTCGAAGATGGCTCGCGCAGTGCCTGCTGATTGAAAGCTGTTGAGCTGGAATCGCTATTGGCTAGATAAAGATGATGTCATAACTAACCGTGTGGCCTATGACGTTTAAGAGCGTGGCATGTTGACGAGTTGATCTTTTTCTTTTATCAATTTCATCAAGAAAATCAAACTCATAGAAACAACAACAATAGTGATTATGGATGCTTCTGGTCCGAATGATGCGCCAGTTAACAGTTCAGGCCCACTAGAGTGACTTATTACAGGTGCGCTAGTGCGCCAGTGTTCATCAAGTATCCCGGTTAGGAATACAGCATAAAGCCAGCCTGCTACAAAAAGTCCCGTTACCCATAAGTTGCGAGACAAAATATAAATACAACTCCAAAGTGCACTAATCAAAATTGTTGAAACCAATACAACCAGGTTCAATCCATCTACGGCGATATTCACCAGCCCATACGCAATAGGGATAAAAATAAGCGTGTAAGCTGTACCAAGCTGTTGCTCAGTCAATCTGAAAAAGATGCCTCGAAATAATATTTCACCACTGATTGCCTGACAAGTTAGAGCAATGAACACCAAATGTAGTTCAGTCCATCTTTGATAGGCGTCAACGTCATATAGGCCGGTGGCAAATAATATTATTGAGGTAACTGAGATAATTGAAAACCCCGCTATTAGAGCGTAGACGCTATATTTCCCCTTAAAGTTCAGTTCGGTGCTAAAACGTTTTTCGACGACTCTAAAGTAAAAAATGTAGGCAACGATGACGGCAGTCAATTCAATCAGGTTTTTCAGAGCGTGATGTAGTGCGCTATCGGCTTCCGTCACTGATTCAATAGTGGGTGCAGCGAGATATTTCGCGACTGCAATGGCGGCAATATAAGTTATAACGCCTAAGATGACTTTTGAGAAGGTTAGAAGCGACTGCTTTACACGTGGATAACTTTGAAGCATAAAAGGTATGTTTTTATAAGCAATAAAGATCAATAAGATACTATATCCAGAAGTATTTTACCTACACACCCACCGATGAAGTGTCGGATGCTGTGTGGAGAGGCTGGGTCGTAACTGGAAGGATCAACTTGGCATTACCTTTTGAACGGCTTGCAGTAACCCCCGGACTTGTAGGTGCCAGTGGGGCGGTCGCCGCCAACTCTGGGGATGGGGTTTTGGGCGATTACCGTCACTGACGAGATTTGAAGGAAAATAGCTAGTAAGAAATTACGCATATGAGACTCCTCGAAGGCTTGGTTGCACTGGCGCGCAACGGCTGGTTGATGTCTAATTAGTCCTTTATCATGCCGTCACGATACTAGGTATTCTGTCCGGCTCGAACCGTGGCGGGTGTTTTGGAGTTCAGGGGGAATTATGTCAACAGGAAGCAAGGCGCGAGAGATGCTGAATTACACGTTCCTGACGGCACTGGCCAATGACGGGATCATCGATGACAGTGAATTGATTTATATAAAGAGTCTTGCCCTTGCAGACGGTGTCCTGGAAGAGGATGAGAAGCGCGTATTGAAACGGATATTCTTGCTGGTGGATGAAACAAAGTTATCCGCTGTAGTACGGACAGAATTTCAGAAATTTCGTGCTCAATACAACCTGTGACCAACGTGATATCGGGCTCGCTACTGAACAACCGCCTCGCGTGGGTTCTTGCCTGCCCAAGCCCGGGAATGGCCGGAATAGATCTATAATGGGAGCGATACGAGCGTGATTTCGAGATGATCAATAACGATAGGGCGCCATCATCAGGCAAAAGACCGGTAAGGCGCGAGTGAATTTCTTCCCAGTATCCCCTTTAAATTGCCTGCATTTAAAGGATATGCTGGCTGTCACGGTCGTTTCATCGTAGTTTAAACTGGTGCGAGGTCATGGCTGGGGCCGTCCCGCAGCAAGCATGAGCCGTAGGCTATTTATGAATGCCGTACCACGCTCTATAGTATGCCTCTGAAAGCAGCAAAGCGCCTGTCAATACGATGAGCGATAACCCACAGGAGACCAGCAACATGAGTCATGTCGAGACCTCGGTTCAGGGCCACATTCTGGATATTAAAATTCGAAGGGCCGAAAAGCTCAATGCTCTGAGCGTGGAGATGTACCATGATCTATGCCAGGCATTGGCAGAACTCGATAGCAATCCTCAGCTACGAGTGGCGGTGCTGCATGCAGAGGGCAAGCACTTCACCGCAGGAGTTGAGCTGGATGAATGGGCCTCACATTTCGGGTCTGGGCAGGGCTTCCCGTTCCAGGAGGGTGGTGTCGACATTTTCGGCCTGGCAGGGCCGCGCCGTCGCAAGCCGGTGGTGCAGGCGGTGCAGGGGTATTGTTTCACCTGGGGCGTAGAGATAATGCTCAATATGGACGTGCGTATTGCGGCTGACGATACCCAATTTGCGATGCTGGAAGTACAGCGCGGCTTATATCCCTGCGGTGGCGCGACACTGCGACTGCCGCAACAGATGGGCTGGGCCAACGCCCAGCGCTACCTGCTCACTGGCGAACGCTGGTCAGCCGCCGAAGCTTATCGCCTGGGTCTGGTGCAGGGTGTCGTTCCCGCTGGACAGCAATATGACGCCGCCATAGAGGTCGCGGAGACCATCGCGAAGGCAGCACCGCTGGCTGTGGAGGGCGTGATGAAGGCCGTGCATTTCGCTGCCCATCATTCTGAAACGGAAGCTATTGAGCAAATGTTTACCGACCTGGTGCCGGTGATGCAGAGTGAAGATGCCGCCGAGGGTATTCAGTCCTTTATTGAGCGGCGTGAGGCAGTATTCAAAGGCCGCTGACTCCAGTCTATGAGTAAGTTTCCATAGTCGAAGGGTGTAACTGTCTTTTCTGGTGAAGTGAAGCGTGGTGAATGATTTTATCTTGAGCCCAGTGCGGGAAATCCGCACGCTGGAATCTAACGGAGGTTAGGCAGAGGTAACTCTGTCTTGCCACCCACTCGCAGCCGCGACGTAATCCTATTGTTGGACAAGCCCGGTATAATAGTACGCTATGTGTAATAAGTGGATATATTCGACGTGGTGTATTTTTTAGGTATTTCAGTTGCTTAGGTTATTCTCAGGTTTTTTTTACTTAACTTGATTGTAGGGTATTTGAAGGCAAGTTCCCAATATCGATAATTTTTCTGTCGCGTAGCGACTTCGTCCAACAAACAGCTCGTATGGAATCGCTTGGCTCTCCACACAGCTGTGCGTTGGCTTACTCAAGGAAGTCTAATGTATCGAGTTATAGCTTTAATCTTATCAGTTCTTTTTTCTTGTGCCGTAATAGCGGATACGCCTAATGATAATAAAAAGGTAAAAAGGGCTGTGCTCGATTACATCGAGTCACAACACAAAGTCAAACCAGATTTAATGAAAAGAGGCTTAGATGAAAAGTTAGCCAAAAGAACTTACTGGGAATCTAAAGATGGCTCAGAGTTTATAATGGAGACTGACTTTGAAACTATGGTGTGGGTGGCCGAAAACTACAACAAGGATGGCAATAAATTTCCATTATCGCCCAAAATTGATATCGACATACTAGATATTGATAATCGAGTCGCATCGGTAAAGTTAACTGTGGATGATTGGATTGATTACATGCATTTATATAAAAATGAAAATAACGAATGGAAAATAATTAACGTTTTGTGGCAGTACCATGATACGAAAAAGCATTCGAGTAAACCATAAGCTAACAAGCGCATGAAATCTAACTACGCAAGCTGTCGCATTGCCTGGTGGCGGTACTAACAAGTTAAGTCTCAAAAATTACTAGAATCGGTCCATGAACACCTATAAAGGCCACTGCGAGGCTTCCGCGGCTATCGATAGCGCCTAGCGTCTCAAGAGCCCAATTTTTTATAGGAACTCCAGGGGTTTCTAGTGTCTAAAAATAGTTCTAAAAAATAGATCATTTTAAACGTAAAATGTATCTTATTGCGAATATTAGAATCATTACAATGGCTCCATTACGTAAACAAACTTACAACTACTACTTTGGAGCAACGACATGAAATCACTAATCAAACAGCTATCCACCACAACCACTGGTTTGGATACCTTGCCTCTTCGCGTAGGCGCCGGTGCGATCTTTGTAGCACACGGAGCGCAGAAATTATTCGGCTGGTTTGGTGGATATGGCCTCGAGGGCACCGCAGGCTGGATGACGTCCATTGGTCTTGAACCAGGACTGTTGATGGCGACAATGGCTGGCAGCGCCGAATTCTTCGGCGGCCTGCTGCTGATTGTCGGCTTGCTGGTGCGCCCGGCCGCCCTGATACTTGCCATCACCATGATCGTGGCGATTGTTACGGTTCACCTGCAAAACGGCCTCTTCATGGATAATAACGGCTACGAATTTGGCCTGGTCCTGCTGGCGATCAGTGTTGGTCTGGTGTTTAGAGGCGCTGGTAGCCTCAGTGTGGATCGTTTGCTGGTCACTCAACTGCCGAACTGAGTAGAGGGTTTAGCACCAGTACTTCGAGCAAGGGCTGAAATGGGCACGGCGAAATGATCACAAAATTTCGGATTCGCCAGGCACATCATTATTTGCCCATAAGTTCGAATAATCACAGGAAGATATAGCTGCGCTGAACGATCTGTCAGCTCACGACAAGACTACATAGAATACTGCTCACAACAGCAACACATAGAGGTGTAGAATCATGCTAGCCATCAGAAACAAAGACGAACGTGGTGTCGCCAACTTCGGTTGGCTCAATAGCCGTCATACTTTTTCTTTCGGTGAGTACCACGATCAGCGCTATATGGGGTTTGGTCCCCTGCGTGTCATCAACGAAGACCGGGTAGCGCCTGCTCGCGGTTTTGACACTCACGGGCATCGCGATATGGAGATTATTTCCTACGTGATTAGCGGCGAGTTGTTGCACGAGGACACCATGGGCACGGTTTCTGTTATCCGTCCAGGGGATGTCCAGCGCATGAGTGCGGGTACGGGTGTTCGTCACAGTGAGTACAACGCATCTGGTGAAGAAGAGGTTCACTTTCTGCAAATCTGGGTCGAACCCGAAACGCTAAACCTGCAGCCCAGCTATGAACAGAAAGCGTTCAGCGATGCCGAGAAAGCCAATCGCTTGCGACTTGTGGCATCAGGCAACGGGCGCGAAGGATCGATCACTATACATCGAGATGTAGATCTGTACGCGGGTATTCTCGAGCCGGGTGTGCAGCTACAGCATGCATTTTCCGCAGGGCGTCGCGGCTGGCTGCAATTAATCCGTGGTGAACTTGATGCTGGCGGTGCAACGCTGAGTGCCGGTGATGGGCTCTCAATACAAGACACCGAAATCTTGAATTTACGTGCGACCACTCCTGTCGAATTACTTGTTTTCGACATGGATCGATAAACTGAGCAAACCGCTATGGTGCGGTTTTTTTAAACTGATTGAACAACCGAAGAAAATGGAGACCATCATGAGTAATAGAGACGCAACCCCCCAGCATCCGATCAACGAACTGCTGATCAAAAGGCACAGCCCTTATGCATTTGACCCAGAGAGGCCTGTTGCGCAGGGCGACCTTGATGCCCTACTGGAGGCAGCCCGTTGGGCCATGTCTTCATACAATGCACAGCCCTGGCGTTACATCGTTGGCATTAAGAACGATGGCTCTGATACCTGGGAAAAAATCCACGCCTGTCTGGTGGAGGGCAACCAACCGTGGGCGGTTAACGCGCCGGTGTTGGCGCTGGGCCTGATAAAAACCACCTTTGACCACAACGGCAAACCCAACGCGGCAGCTGAACATGATCTAGGTGCTGCCTCGGCCATGCTGACAGTGGAGGCAGTGGCGCGAGGCCTCTGTGTGCACCAGATGATCGGCATTGAGCCGGACAAGGTGATTGCAACCTTTGAGCCCGGCGAAGACATCAAGCCATTGACCGGGCTGGCGATTGGCTATAC